>NVVL01000059.1 GCA_002402195.1 Rickettsiales bacterium
GACGAACTGGTTTCATTTATGCTGAAACAAATAAATAAAATAGGTAATAACGGAGAAAAAGTGATGAAAACTATTGCAGATGGCCGCAGAGAGGAAGGCTGGAAGGATGGCCTAAATGAAGGTATATCGATTGGCGAGGAGAGAGGTGAGGAGAGAGGTGAGGAGAGAGGCAAAAAGATTGGCGAGAAAATAGGCGAGAAAATAGGCGAGAAAATAGGCGAGAAGAAGGGCGTAGAAGTAGAGCGCAAAAAAACTGTTGCTCGTATGCTGAAGGAAAACTTTGCCCCGAAGATTATTGCCTCTGTTACGGGCATGAACCAAAGAGCGATATCAAAGCTCCGTTCTCAGTTGGAACTCCAGGGGAAATTAGTCTAATATTTCCCTGGTGTAGGCTCGTTTATTGTGTTTTTTAATGCGACCAGCCACGGAAGGCGCCCTTGATCTATAACCAGGAATCACAGAAGTCTCACCCTTAATTTAGTGCTATCTCTCATATTTTTGCTGAAATTCAGGAACTGGCTTATGGAATCGGCAATATCATCATGCGCCACATTTGGGAATGAGGTTAGTTCGCTGATGAGTTCCCTCTTATACCCGGCTTTCTCCGGCAACACCACCTGTCCGGACTGGAAAAGCGCAACGATTGAGGCGAATCTGGTCACTTTGTCGAGTTTTGGGGTAATTGGTACGATGTTGTTATATCCAGATAGTTTTAAATCCTGAATGATTGACTGACCGCTGGCTTTATCCTCTATTAAAATATGTCTGGGGCTGTATTTATTGGCCTGCTTCTCTATTTCCCGTTTTAAATCAGGATAGCTCATTTTTCTTCGTACCATCCCGGCTAGGTAATATTTTTTGTCCAAAACTCCCCAGCAAGTCCCAACGCTATAATCGGCCTTTTCTGATGTTTTGATCGCAGTATCCCAGCTTTGTACGAAATATTCAAACCCCACAGGCAGAGTCTCAAAATAGGAAATATCATCCGCTTTTAGCAGATTAAAACCCGCGGGCAGAGGTTCTTGCAGGAATTGCGCAGCATAGTTTCTGCTCCCTACTTCTTGCTCGATATTATGCAGGAATTCTAGTTTATCCCTCTTGCCATTCAGCAGCTCGCCTTGCTTATATTTATACGAATTTTTGCCGATATCATAAACCATATCAGAGGGCGCAATTGCCGGAATCTTCAGCACTTCCCAGCCGCCACTAGAGCATAGATGTGCAGATAGATCGTCCTCGTGCAGGCGCTGCATCACCAGCACAATTGCGCCTTTGTTTTTATCATTTAGCCTGGTGACGAAAGTTTGCTCAAACCATTCTATCGCCCTGCTGCGCATCTTCAAAGAGTTGATCTGAGTGGGGTTGTGGGGGTCATCTATAATCAGCACATCGCCGCCCTCACCAGTTGCAGAGCCTCCGACGCTAGTTGCAAATCTGAAGCCATTTTGAGTCGTGAGGAACTTGCTTTTTTGGTTATGTTTTTTGCTAAGGATAGTTTTTGAAAAAACTCGCCTATACCAGTTTGAAGAGAGGATTAGGCGACAATCGAGCGAATGCTTAACACTCAAGACAGATGAATAGCTAGCCGCCATGATTCTAGCAGCTGGATCTTGCCCTAGCAGCCAAGCTGGCCAGGCAACGCTAACGCAAACAGATTTAAGCGCCCGGGGAGGCATATTGATGATTAAACGCTTGATTTCTCCAGCTCGCACGGCCTCCAGATAATCCGCAATCAGATCTATATGCCAATTAGCATGATATGAGGCTCCCGGGTTGATACTATGAAAGACTTTGCCTATAAAGCTCCCAAAATCCCGTCTTAAAACTGCGTCTAGTAGTTGCTCGTCATATTTCATTGTCTCGTCATGTTAGATTATTGATATTTCTTTAAAAATCGTTCGATAATTTCTGCGTCTTCACTGGGCAGGGACTCATTATTTTGCGTCATGTCGTCTTTGCTGAGTTTGTTGAGCTGAATAATAAGAGTCACCAGCTTGTTCAGAGTATCCGTAATATTCCTCTTAACAGTGATTGCGCTTTTTGACTTATTTGCGCCGAGCTCGTCCAGCTCTTCTTCGAGCATGCTCACAAGCCTGGCAATAAAGCCGTATAATTTCTCAATAGTAGGCTTCATATCACTGCTCATTATCGTTATTTACATGTGAGTTTAACCGCTCTCCGCCTTGTATCGGATCTAGCCCGACAAATTCTCGCTTTTCATTGATAGTCATGAAATCAGCACTGGCTATTTTTGCCCATAGATTCTCTCTGCGTTCTCCTAAGATCGAGATAGAATCCCTGTCAAAATCAACGATCAACTCTTCCCCAAACCAGCAAGAAAACCAGCTGCCCAGAGCGTCAGCATATTTATCAAGCAAGGGCATTAGATTCTCCTCCCAAAGGGCAAATCTGGCTTCTTGCATGTTGCTGTAAGTATTATCCCCTGTAATCCCGAGCAATTGGGGTGGCACGTTAAAGGCGATTGCTATTTCGCGCGCGCTTGAGTCTTTCAAATCAATGAATTTTTCGAACTTCTCAGCGTTGCTAGTTTCCTGCCATTTCAGACCACCCTCTAGGATCAGCGGTTTGCCGGAGTTTGAGGAGCCGCTGAAATTATCATAAAATTGCTGCTGCAAACGGGAGAATTGCTCGTCTGTTAGATAGCCATTACCATCTTGAAACACCAGCGCGCCACTTGGCCGGATTGCATTTCTTAGCAAGGATTTATTCCAATCCATAATTTTTGAGTGCAAATTTATCGACTTCCCAGCGGCACTAAGTGAGCTAGATCCAGCTTCCGGATTTGTGGGGTTGTAGTTCTTTAAATGCAAGATATGGCTCATCCTGGTGGCCGGGTCTATATGAAATATTTGCTCCTGCCCGCCGGCCCGGTGGCGATACCCCACTAGATGATTTTTCGAATGCACAAACTCCACATTATTTGGATGCAGATTATACATGCGGGCGGGCTTTCCCTTTTTATCAAACCCGAGTAACATATAGCTACTGCCATAGAGGAGCAGGGTGGAGATGCTTTGCGTAAAGAAATCAGCCCCTGATTTCTCGGGATTAGGATTCTTCAGTAAGCGCACAGATGGATGATTTTTCTGCAATTTCCGCTCTCCATTATTATTTTTATATATTTGCCAAGGCACATGGCTTGCAGAGCTTGCAATCAGCGACACACATCGATGCACAATTGCGTTATTTTTATAAGATTCGGCTCCGACTCTGTCATCACTCTCCCCGCGCAAGAAGGGAATATCAAGGAAGCTCTTCGATTTTTCAGAGCGACGCTTGGTCAAGTTTTTAAAATAAGTTTTAAGCATATTATCAATCCACCTATGAATTATGAATATTTAAGTTACCTGATCTAGAGTTATATCATTTAAAATGATTTGCACTAAGCGCGGAAGGAAGGCAGATCTAGAAATCATGAGTATTGCTTATTCGGTCGCTTACTCACTTACTTATTTTGACACCACAAATAAACCGATTTTTAGTTATGGCTTGTAGGGTTATAAATAAACTTCTATACTAATTGCCTTATATAAAACTAAAATTAGGGTGTTACATATGAATCTTCAGAAAATTTTTGCTGATCGCAAGCAGCGCCAAATCTTTATTCTGGGAATTTATAGCGGGATGCCTCTATCTATAATATATTCCACGCTCCCTGGGTGGATCAAGGGTGCAGGCGTGGATATTGCGATTATCACGACCCTTGCTCTTGCTAGAATATTCTACTCATTGAAATTTCTTTGGGCGCCGTTTGTGGATCAAATAAGGCTGCCTATACTACATAAGCTCGGCCGAAGAAAAAGCTGGATGTGCCTGATGAGCGGAATAATTGCGTTTATCATATTCTCCTATAGCCGGCTCTCACCAGAGGAGTCTTTTTCTGAAATTTATATCCTAACACTCGCGCTGGGTTTTTGCTCTGCGACATTGGACATCGCAATTGATGCTTTCAGAATTGATACAATCAAAAAGGAACAGCAAGCAATCGCAGCAGCAAATGCCGTTTTTGGTTATCGTGTAGGTATGCTAGTATCCAACGCTGGCGTGTTCTTTATGATCGAAGATTATGGCTGGGAAGTTGCTTTCATGATGGTTAGTTCTCTATATGTTGCTGGTTTGTTCTTTATGATGACTCTGAAGGAACCTAAAATTGAGCAAGAGGAGTTCAATATACTAACAGCGCATTCTTGGAAAGTGATGACAATTAACCCGTTCATGGATTTTCTACAAAGAAAAGGCGCGGTGCTCATATTGCTTGCTGTGGTATTTTATAAGCTCGGCGATGCTATGCTTGGCGTGGTTGCGACTCCGTTTTATTTGGAACTCGGATTTTCTTATAAAGAAATTGCTGCAATAGCAAAAGTTTTCGGCTTAATTGCAACGCTCTCTGGTGCCTATATTGGTGGATTCGTCATGTATCGATTCGGAAGCTTTAAAGGGTTGATAATTGGTGCGATCGCTCAGAGCATCACGAATCTATCATTTATCTGGCTCAATCATATGGGGCACGACACAAGTGCGCTTATGGTAACGATTGTTATTGAAAATATCGCATCTGGCATGGGAGATGCTGCGCTCGTTGGGTATTTGAGTCATTTATGTAATAAGCAATATTCCGCTACTCAGTACGCTCTGCTCAGCAGTGCATCTGGGTTGTTTAGTCACAGTATCGTGACATTTGGCGGCACTATGGTCAAGGCAATGGGATGGAATATGTATTTCCTGATGACCGTTTTCCTAGCTATCCCAGGAATTGTATTGCTGCTATATTTGAACAAGAAAGATGGATTTGCAGATTATGATAAAGCGACTATAAAGCGCTCGTCATAAACTGCTCGGCATAAATGCAACAAAACTATTCTTGTTTTGGTATTTTATGCCGTGTGCTGCTGCGTTAGCTTAAATTTCACAAGGGAATGGTGAATTTTTGGAGTATCCTTATGGTTAAGAGGCTGAAAATCTAAGAAGTTATAAAATAATCTAGGATATTTCGCTTATGAAATGCTGCATTAGAATCATTCTATCTATCATATCTTTATTTGTTGTGCTGTCTTGCACTCCCGGCGCGCCTTATGAAGTCAGGAGCCCGTGCGTTTCCTCAGGTGACTCTGGGCATACATATGGGGTGAATCCGTGTGTTCGCAGGCCGCTTAATATGAAATATGCTATTGTTTAAGCTTGTTGATCAGCATAGGCCTGCGGACGTAGCTTCTTAGTTCGCCAGCATGTCCATTTCAATATCGATTAGGTCTTCTGGTTTGGTGGCATGATACCATCTTACATTCTTTGCAGGCAATCCTATCACCTTCTCGCTATTTAGGTAATATTCCCGCAGTGAGAAAATCTTAAGCGGGTGGCGAGCTACTTTTTCTGGCTTCAGGATCTGCAAACCTGCATACATGTAATTATAATGCTCTTCCTTGTCTGGTCTGATTAGCCTGCCGTCACTATCTAGGTCAAAATCACCATGGCCAGAATAACCAACGGATTTGTCATATGGCTGCATCAAAAGCAGAAAATCCATTGTTTTTGGCTTCCAATGGGAGTTCATATAGTTAAAAATATTATCATCAGACTGCATTACTATATCGGTATTTAGGGTAAAAATCGGCTTATCCCCCAAGATGTCTTGAGCGTTTTTTACAGCTCCGCCAGTTTCTAGCAGCTCCTCCTCATAGATAACCACTATTTCAGGGAAGTCTGGATTGCTATCTTGAAAATCCTTAATTGCCTGCTCGATCTTCTCGTGGAGATAATGGGTGTTGATAACAACTTTTTTAAATGGGTATGATTTACACATCTCAAGCGCATGATGCAAAATAGGCTTGCCTAAAATAGGTATCAAAGTCTTTGGGCTATTCTCGGTTAAATGGCGCATACGATTGCCAAGACCCGCCGCAAATAACATTATTGTATCAATCATAAGAACCTTATTTTAATTTTTCTAGCCAAGCCTTCAGCACCACAAGCGAGCTATGTGACAAATCATAGTCAAGATATTGTAGCACGCGCGGAATGTATTTGATATAGCTATCATCACCATCACGGCTTGCTTTTCGGGCGAATACTCCAAGGATTCGGCTATTCCTTTGCGCCCCCAGAATGTGATAGTTACGCAGGACATGCTCTAAATTCAGCTCTTTTTTCTGAGTAAAATACCCTATATATGCAAGTGCATCTTCCCTTGGAACGTTAAAACGAGCATCTTCTAGCACAGATACTAGATCATATATCGGAGAGCCTAAAAATGCATCCTGGAAGTCAAGAAGACCTATCTTTTTGATGGAATCTCGATGCTCTAAATACATCATATTCTCCACATGATAGTCTCTGAAGATAAAACTATCTGGCATAGGATCTTGGGAAGCCAAAATGTTCGACCAAATCTCCATAAACTCCTCAAGCTCGCCTATGCTGAGCTCCCTGTTATAGGCATATGGTATGTAATAATCAATAAATATTTGTAATTCAGAGGCAAGGAGTTCATTATCAAATGTGCCAAATGTAGACTCAGATTTGTTTGCCGCGCAGCTATCAAGCGCCGGGTTAGATTTACCCAAACTAGCTGACCCAGGCTTACCTGACCCAGGCTTACCTGGCTCAACACTCCCTGACACAAGCTTACCTATCTCAGCATTCCCTACATCAGACTTATCTTGCGCATCTATTAAAAGGTCAATAATCAGATGATAAATTCGCTTATGTTCTTCCGGGTTTGCATTTTGCAGTAAATAATCCTTCACACTCACGCTGCCAAAATCTTCGAGCGCTAAAAACCCATGCTCAACATCATGATGAATAATCTTTGGAACGGAAAAGCCTTGCTCGGCGAGATATTTCGCAACATCCATAAAAGGCTGAACCGAGCAATAATCGGGCGGGCAATCCATAATGATATAGGATTCTCCGCCCGAATATATTCTGGAATAGCTCCGAAGGCCGGCATCCCCGAGGATGCCTTCTATCTTGTCGATTTGTAAAAATTTATCTTGTATAAATTCTTTTAATAAAGCGCCTCTTTCTGCAACATATGCCGGCATAATTCTAAACGGCTATAGGTTTTTTGGACATGCTGGAATTAGCAGGCTTCTTGCGACCATTTACTATTACCGAACTGCTACTCTTTACAGACTCTTTGTTAAAAGTAACCGTTTTATTCGTAAGCTCAGAGAAATTATACATATCCTCAAGCAGAATTTCCTCAATAATCGCGCGAAGCCCTCTGGCTCCCGTATTTCTCTTGAGCGCCTTTTCCGCAATAGCTTCCAATCCATCTTTCGTGAATTCAAGATTTGCCTCGTTAATATCAAAAAGCTTCTTATATTGCTTGATAATAGCATTTTTAGGCTCTGTAAGAATCTGTATCAATGCCGCCTTGTCTAGATCTTTTAAGCTCGCAACAACAGGCAGACGACCGATAAATTCTGGAATCATCCCGAACTTAATCAGATCTTCCATTTGCAGATCTTTTAATATCTCACTATGACGCATCTCCTCTTTCGACTGAACCTTTGCAGCAAAACCGATAGAGCCATTGTCACCTCTGGCCGTAATGATCCCCTCAAGCCCCATGAAAGCACCACCACATATGAATAATATATTGGACGTATCAATCTGAATAGAGTCTTGCTGAGGATGCTTTCTGCCTCCTTGTGGTGGAACATGCGCAACTGTGCCTTCCATTATCTTCAGCAAAGCCTGCTGAACCCCCTCGCCAGAAACATCCCGGGTAACGGAAACATTATCAGATTTTTTGGCAATTTTATCAATCTCATCAATATAGATGATGCCCTTTTGAGCTTTCTCAACATTGAAATCAGATGCCTGAAGCAAACGAAGCAGAATATTCTCCACATCCTCACCAACATAACCAGCCTCTGTCAGAGTGGTGGCGTCCGCCATGGTGAATGGTACGTCTAAAATTTTCGCAAGAGTTTGAGCAAGCAAAGTTTTCCCCGAACCCGTGGAGCCTATAAGCATGATATTTGATTTATTAAGCTCAACCCCATCATCATCATCAGCCAGCACACTCTCAAGGCGTTTATAGTGATTATACACAGCAACAGACAAAACTTTTTTTGCCCGATCTTGGCCAATCACATGATCGTCAAGAGTTTTGCAAATTTCTTTTGGGGTTGGGATAGATGAGAACTTTTCTTCTATCTCTTCTTTTGCTCCTTCTTTCAGGATATCACGACAAAGCACTATACACTCATCGCAAATAAAAACAGCGGGACCCGCAACAAGCTTCTTTACTTCAAGCTCCCCTTTGCCGCAAAATGAACAATGCGACGATTTCTTACTAGACTCTTTCGACATACCCTAACCTAACTTTTTTTCGTACTAATTACTTTGTAACATCTATTTTTGTAAAAGTAAAACTCTACTTCTCTGTTTTGATCAAATCTCTATGTTCTATGATCTTGTCAACAAGTCCCAAATCCTTTGCCTCTGCTGAAGACATAAAATGGTCACGCTCCATAATTTTTGCCATATGAGCAACTGTTTTACCCGTATGTTTGGCGTAAATTTCCTGCAGAGTTGCTTTTACTTTCATCGTTTCTTTTGCATGGATCTCGATATCCGTTGCCTGCCCGCGGAATCCGCCGAGCGGCTGATGAATCATCACACGACTATGTGGCAGAGTATAGCGCATTCCCTTCTCGCCCGCCAGCAAGATAGTAGCCCCCATAGAACAAGCTTGCCCTATGCACAAAGTCGCAACTTTTGGCTTGATATATTGCATTGTATCGTAAATCGCAAGACCGGCGCTCACGACCCCGCCTGGAGAATTAACATACATATATATATCTTTCTCAGGGTTATCTGCTTCAAGGAAGAGCAATTGAGCAACAATCAAATTTGCCATATGATCTTCAAATTCTCCGCATACAAACACTATTCTCTCTTTCAAAAGCCTTGAATATATATCATAAGACCTTTCTCCCTTTGCGGTTTGTTCTACTACTATTGGCACATATCCCACTTGCATTCTCCTTTTGAAATAAATTAATCTATATGTTTATACTATAACTAGCATATATTGTAACTAATATATCAGTACATTAAATATATTAGCACATAATTATACTAATAATATTAGTCGCTATTACAACTAAAATCAGTCACTTAAACTATAACTAATCACTGCACTCCAAGCCTTTAGCCTCATCAAGCTCTAGAAGATTCTGGTATCCACCAATGAATTTATCGTTAATAAAAACATATGGCACAGTGCTCTGACCAGTTTGGTTTATTAACTTTATATGTAAATCTTTGTTATTTGTCAATTCAACAACTTCATAATTGATCCCTTTTTTATCCAACAAGTTTTTTGCAGATTGGCAATAAGCACATATTTCTTTCGAATAAAGTATCACTTTTAAATCAGAAATTTTGCTAGTTGGTATCTCTGATTCCTTTACCTCATAAGCTCTATAAAGCCAGTCTCCACCCCATACTAAACTCGTTATAACGATAAGTAAAAAAATTCTCCTGCCCATAAATACTCCTTGTATTAACTCTATACTAATAGTTAATTTGTCTTTAACGATTAACATTATATCACATTTTCAGATAAAATCATCCCTATTGTACAATTTATACGGTCATATGACGAATATGATCTGTTATAGTTTAGCTTAAGGAAACAAATTATGAGAATAGTTAGTTATGCTGTCAAAAAATTTAGAACGCACCTTGCGAAAAGCCCTGTCGATTGCGACTGAACATAAACATGAATATGCCACCTATGAGCATCTCCTTCTTGCTATTATGGGGGACAGGGATGTTCGCTTGGTTTTGGTTGATAGATTATCATGCATAACGGATATAGAAAATAAATTAAAAACCTATCTTAAAAACAATCTAGTGGATTTGGTTGATAAAAACATCAAAGACTCCATGCCAACAGCCGGTTTCCAGCGTATTATTCAACGCTCAGCAATGCATAATCAGACTAACGGTCAATTACCTCTTACTGCTGTGCATGTTTTGGCTGAGTTTTTTTTCGAGCATGACTCATATGCACTTTTATGCTTAAAGGAGTTCAACTTAAACCGTAAGGATGTGCTTGATTATGCAAAAAGGCTAGATGATATTCACAAAACTCTATATCCTCAAAATACTCCTCCTCATCGCGCGCTTATTGCGAATGTAGCAAAAGACAAAAATGCTTCTCCAAAGCAAGTAAAAAGCGATGATGCGAAAGAGTCTGATCTGGAAAAATATTGCGTTAACTTAAACGAGCAAGCAGGCAGTAACAGTATCGATTTATTAATTGGAAGGGAAAATGAAATCCAAAGAACAATCGAGATTTTATGTCGTAGAAAGAAAAATAACGCTATTCTCGTTGGTGAGCCCGGGGTTGGGAAAACAGCTATTGCAGAGGGGCTTGCTGTTAAAATAGTAAATAAGGATGTTCCCGATATCTTAAAAGATACCGTCATATATTCGCTTGATATAGGCAGTTTGGTCGCTGGGACCAAGTTCCGAGGTGATTTCGAGGAGCGAATCAAATCCATATTAAACACATTAAAAGCCAATAAAAATATAGTCTTATTCATAGATGAAATCCACACTATAATAGGTGCCGGGTCCACCACTTCTGGTGCGATGGATGCTAGTAATTTGCTAAAACCCGCGCTTGCTAAAGGTGACCTTAGATGCATAGGGTCTATTACGTTTAAGGAATATCACAATCATTTTGAAAAAGACATGGCGCTGGTTCGCAGATTCCAGAAAATCGTAGTGGAAGCACCGAGCGAGGAGGAATCATTTAACATATTGCAAGGCGTTAAAGGCTATTATGAAAAACATCACAACGTTACATATACAGATGAGGCATTGAAAGCTGCTGTTCATCTCTCGGAGCGATATATCAACGACAGACATCTGCCAGACAAAGCAATTGATCTTATTGACGAGGCAGGGGCTAGAAGCAGCATGGCACATGACCCTGAAGACGGAACAATCATCACAGAAAAGGATATAGAAGTGCTTTTATCTGCTATTTTAAACATACCAAACCTAACAATTGAGGCGGATGAGATTAAGCAGCTCAAGCATCTAAGTAGTGATTTAAAGAGACGTATTTTTGGTCAGGATGAGGCGATCGAAAGCCTGTGCGGGAGTATCAAGCTAGGGGTAGCTGGTCTTCGCAAAGGAACGCGCCCAACGGGATGTTACCTCTTCACGGGGCCAACAGGGGTAGGCAAGACTGAACTTGCAAAGCAGCTATCAAATTGCCGCAATATGAAGCTGTTGAAATTTGACATGTCGGAATTTGTAGAAAGCTCTTCTATTTCCAAGCTAGTTGGGAGCTCTCCTGGTTATGTTGGGTTTGATCAAGGTGGATTGCTGACCGCAGAGGTGGATAAATACCCATATTCGGTCATATTATTTGATGAAATAGAAAAAGCGCATCCGGATATTTTTAACCTACTGTTACAAGTAATGGATGAGGGTACGCTAACTGACAATACTGGTAAGCATATCAACTTTACGCATAGTATGATTATCCTAACCAGTAACTTGATTGCCGGGGATACAAAAGCGCCTATAGGATTCAGCAACAAACCAGCCGGGCAGGAGGAGAAGAAAGAGCCAAACATGGAGAACATCAACGAGCATTTTTCTCCAGAATTCCGCAGCAGGCTGGATAAAATTATTATATTCAACCCGATTGATGGGATTGTTGAGAAAATTGTTTCCAAAAACCTAAAAGAGCTTGCCTCCATGCTTGCGGATAAAAAAGTCAGACTAACGATCAGCAAGAGTGTGATAAAGTATTTTGTAGAGAATTGTTTCAGTAATGCCTCCGGTGCAAGAGGGCTCGACCGGATGATTGACACTAAAATCAAGCAAAAAATCGCTGATGAAATTCTATTTGGCAAGCTGAAACAGGGTGGCACAGCAATTCTTGATTTCTCCAAAAAAGACAAAGAAATCACCTTCAAATTCTCCAAAGTAAAGAAAACCACCAAAAACGAGCAATGCGAGACTAGTTAAAGGAGGGCGGTTGTGTTTTGAGGGGGCTTCTGGGGACATAGCTTCTGAGAAGCAACTTGGGAAGGTGTCTGGAGGGAGTACCCAGAAAATTTGGTTTAAATATTCTTGAAAAAGAACAGGTGTTTTAGGCCTGCCCGCGAAGCTTCTAAAATATCTCGTATTTTTTAACCAAAGACTCAAAGCTGGTTAGCATTTCGGATAGATGGGTGGTTTTGATGCGCTGATATATTTCATCTGCCAGATCTTCATTATATGTATGAGATGTTTGGTTGCGATCTATGAGCATATCAATCCATATTTGCTCATTATCTATCAAATGGGCTTGAAATGATTCCTTAAGGATTTCCCGAGGCAGCTGCACGGGCCTGCCTTCTCGTTGAAGAATCTTCTTTAAGAATTTCCAGAAAAGCTCAATGCTATATTCAAACCTCTGAATTGAAGCATCGATCAAAAATCTATCCTCATCTGCTGGTGTATCTAGCGCACTTTTCAGGCTGGATAGAGCGTTTCTTAATTGCTCAGCAGGTAATGTTAAATCAATATTTCGTTTATTTTTCATATAAAACTACGCCATCTTTTAATATGTTTTGTTTCAGCTGGTTGTCATCGTTAAGATTATCTAAATTCACGCAATCAATTTTAAGCAAAGTATCTGAATTATCAATAATATAAACAAGTTTTTGCCAATCATATTTTTTAGCATTAGGGCAACAAATGGCGAGGTCAATATCAGATCTTTCAAGATTATCCCCTCTGGCTCTGGAGCCATACAGATAGATTTTGTCCAAAAAAGGCAGGCTAGCTAGCTGTTGCCAAAATTTGTAATGACTTATATCGTGCGGAAGTTGCATCAAATTCCATTCTCAAGTAATTAAATTCTAAAAGCATGCAGCAATATGGATAGTATAAAGCAATAATTCGCGCAAGTCTATGACAGAGGTGGTTCCCAAAAATACGAAATAATTCTAGGCCTGCCCGCGTAGCTTCTTAAAACCCTAAGCTTTTAGGGTTGCAAAGCTTCAGCCATATATCAATCATCAATTTTGTGATTACGAGTGCAGTATACATCGAAGCTAAAATACCAATAGTCAATGTCACAGCAAAGCCCTTAATCGCGCCAACGCCGAATGTATAGAGCAAGAACGCCGCTATTAACGTCGTCACATTCGAATCCATTATGGTCGCAAATGCAGATTCAAAACCGACCTTCACAGCGTATAAATTCGAACAACCCTTAGCACTTTCTTCCTTTATCCGCTCATATATCAATACATTCGCATCAACAGCCATGCCGATTGTTAAAATAATACCAGCAATCCCCGGGAGCGTTAGAGTCGCCTGCAACATGGTGAGCACGGCGAATATATAAAGCAAAGCAAGAACCAGCGTGATATTCGCAAATAACCCAAGAATCCCATAGGATAACAGCATAAACAACACAACAAGCCCGAATGCCACTATAGATGCCATTTTACCAGACTCAATAGAATCAGCGCCAAGATTCGGGCCGATAGTGCGTTTCTCAATCACGCTCAGCGGAGCAGGGAGCGCCCCAGCGCGCAGCATCAAAGCTAGCTCCGTCGCTGCCTCCACGGTGAAATTGCCTGAAACAACCCCCTCCCCGCCGGTGATAGGGCCGTTAATAACAGGTGCGCTCAGAATCTTGCCATCCAGAACAATAGCCAAACGACGGCCTCTGTTCTTAGTCGTAGCTTCGGCAAACTTCTTTGCCCCCAAATGATTAAAAGAAAAATGCACGACAGGCTCGCCTTCCTGAAATTGTGCTTGCGCATTATTGAGCTGATCGCCTTGCACAATGATCTTTTTCTTGACCACCAAAACTCCTTCCTGGTCATCACCTGACTTCAGAATCATAGAGCCGGTAGGGGCGTGTCCGCTGCGTGCGCGCTCAAGATTGGCACCTTCATCAACTAAATGGAAAGTAAGCTTTGCAGTCTGACCAAGCACTCTTTGGAGCTCAGCCGGGTTGTCTTCTCCGGGCACTTGCAATAATATATCCTGCGTTCCCTGGCGTTGAATACTTGGCTCTTTCGTCCCCGTGCTGTCAACACGCATTCTGATGATTTCTATAGATTGGTCAATCACTTTATCTTGCAGCTGATTGATCGCATATTCATCATAGAAAAGAGTGATTTTCCCCTCTTCTTTAACGGCAGAAAGATTCGCATCGATAGTTCTTGCGAGTTTATTGATTTTGGCCTGATCATCTAGATTCCGAAGATCAAATTGAATTTTATTTCTAGAGACGTGCAAATTTCTGTAACGGATCTTGTCTGAGCGCAAATTCTTGCGCAGGCTTTCCGCAACAGATTGGCTGACATCATCCATATATTTGTCAAAGTCGACCCTGAGCAATAAATGCGCACCGCCTCTTAAATCAAGACCCAAATTTACTGTATCTTCCGGCAACCAGCTGGATTTGGTAGTAGTAAAATTGGGCGTCACATAGATGATGGAAGTGATGGTGACTAAAATAGCGATCATCATTTTCCATTTTGATATTTTTTGCACGGCTTTTCTCTCTAAAATATATCTTTAAAGCTATTTCTTCTTAGGTTTAGCTTTTGTTGCAGGATTTTTCTTATCAGCTTCTTGCTTATCGCCTTTCTTGCTATCCTTCTTATCACCATCTGGCTTGGTTCTGCTGACTATATCGGCAATGGAGCTTTTTAGCATCTTCATTTCAACATCTTTAGCAACGCGTACCATGATTGTATTATCACTATCATTAATAGACATAACCTTTCCGAAAAGACCGGCATTGGTCAGAATATCCTCACCTTTTTTCACGCCTAAAACCAATGCTTCCTGCAGGCGGCGGCGCTTATCTTGCGGGCGGATAAGCAAAAAGTAAAACACTGCAAAGATTAATAACATAGGCACCAAGCTTGCAAAGCCAGACTCCATAGATGGCATAGAGGTCTCTGCCCCTTCTGAGTTTTGAATGGTTATAGTGTCTGTCTCTTCGCGGGCATGTGCACTTGATATCATAATAATCTCCTTAAAACTTAACTGATTTATTTATTACTTATATTCACTTATTATTTTATTTCCCATGAACTAACATAGCCATTATACAGCCTTTGTCGTGTCTTTCAATTCCTTATTATATAACTTATAATATTCTTGCCCTTTTGCCAGTAATTCCTTATGTTTGCCTTGCTCAATAATTTTCCCTTGCTTCATAACCACTATCTGATGAGCATTTGTGATGCCTCCAAGCCTATGTGTGATGATTAGCGTTGTTTTGTCCTTTCTAAGGCGCTCAAGAGAGTTAATGATAGATTGCTCAGAATTAGGGTCAAGAGCGCTTGTGATCTCATCCAGCAGCAAAATAGGGGCATCCTTTAAGAACGCTCTGGCTATTGAGAGCCGCTGTTTTTGCCCACCAGACAAGCTTGATCCAGCAGTTCCAACAGCCGTATCATATCCATTTGGCAGGGATATTATAAACTCATGCGCATCTGCTGCTTTTGCGGCATTTATTATATCTTCTCTGGAGGCTTTTTTATTTCCATAGGATATATTCTCTGCCACACTTGCATCAAACAATATAGTATCCTGACTGACCATGGAAATATTATTTCTCAAATGTTGAAGCGAGACTTGTTTGATATCATGCCCACCAATCAGAATTTGCCCTTTTGTTGGGTCGAAAAAACGTACTAACAAATTAGCTAGCGTAGTCTTCCCGCTACCAGATTTTCCAACAAATGCATATGTTTGACCAGGTTTGATCTTCAAATCAAGAGACTTAATTCCGACTCTATTGCCATAGTTCATTTCGATATCTTTAAACTCAATCCCAGCCTTTGCAAATTCAGGGCTCACCGCGTCCGCAGCATCTGCAACAGATGGGGCAGAGTCCAAGATATTAAAAACTCGGTTGGCAGCAGCGAGGCCTTCTTGCAGATTTACATTCAAAGCAACCAAGCTTTTAAACGGACGATATGCTGACACAAAAGCAGTGATAAAGGCCATCAGGGCGCCGGTTGTCATTCTTCCCTCTATCACCTCTGAGCCCCCATACCATAAAACGCAGGTAATAGCAAAGCCTGTTAATATCTCCATAATGGGGGAGGTGAGGGAGTCTAGCTTGGATGTTTTTTTATAAAGTTCTAATATTGTGTCCGTGATTTTCTGCGCCTTTGTGACTTCAATTTTCTCAGAACAAAACGATTTTATCACTTTAATAGAGTCAAAAGTCTCATCAAGCATTGCTGTAAAATTACCAAGCTCTTGCTGCGCCTCTGAAGTCACCTTGCGCATTCTGCGTCCTAATTTTTGAATAGGATAAATAGCAGCCGGAAAAGCTAGGAAAATAAAAGCAGATAAAAATGGGTCCAGACTAAACATAATTAAAATCAAGAAAAATACTGATAAAAAATGTTTCGCGCAGCCAACCAGCATGTTCGAGACAGCCCCGCGCATCAACATAATATCGTTAGTAAATCTTGAGATCAACCTTCCCGATGATTGCGACTGAATAAACAAAAAATCGGCAGATAGTAAATGCTCATACATGCGCATCTGCAAATTAGTAAGAATCTTCTGCCCTATATATTTAATCAAATAGTTCTGAAAATATTCAGCCACGCCTTTAATCGCATAGATCGCAAGCATAACAAGCGGTATCAATAGCAGCATTTCGCGGTCATGTTCTACAAAGATCAAGTCAATCGCCGGCTGGACGAGCTTCACAACCGCAGCAGAGCACAAAGCCACTATAACCATAAAGAATATAGCGGTAAAAATCTTCTTTTTATATAGGGATACGTGGTCCTTGATCAATCGCGTGATCAGAATTTTAGCCCCTAGTTTTCTCTCTAAAATCAAGAGTGTAACCTCATTAAATTTACGATAATCTCATTTTTCCATTAATATTTGGAACTGACATAATATACATTAAAAAGAAATTAATCCAAGCAATATCCGGCAGCTCTGATTGTTTTAATCAATAAATGTTTATCTTTCTCTTCTTTCATCATAGTTCTGATTCTATTAATATGCACATCAATCGTGCGCGGTGCGATCTCTTTATCTGCTCCCCACACATAGTCGATAATTTGCCTGCGAGAATATATGTTTTTCGGCTTCAGCACAAGTAGCTGCAGAATTTTAAACTCTGTTGGTCCAAGATGAACTCTTTTATCACCCCGAAATACTTGGTAAGTGGATAAATCCATTTTGATATCATCATAGCCGATAATTTTATCCTGAAATACTGGCTTGGATTTTCTGAGAATTGACCTGATCGATATCATCAGCTCGTTTGGCGTGAATGGGCGGTGTAGCAGTTCCATATAGCCTGAATTTGGCAGGTTATAGTTAGATTCTGGTTCATCCTTTTCTATAAGAAACAATAACGGAAGATCTTGCAGCTCAGCGATTTTCCTTAATTTAACAGATATTTCAATTGCAGACATGTCCTTAATTCTAGAGCTAATTATCGCCATATTAGGTGGATTGATTTCAGAAATACGCAGCGCTGCATCTGCATCGCTTGTTCTAATAACATCAAACCAGTATCTTTCTATCGCATTACATACATTTGCGTTTAAAGTAAGGTCTGGTTCTATTACTAAAATTTTCGGTGGTAGTTTATCTGACACAATATTAATCTCTTTAAATTTCCCAATTGGCTCTCTATAATTTTTTACAGAGAACTTTGTCATAATAGTCATTATATCGTTACAGCCAAGTAAAAGTTGGTTAAGGCGCCTGTTTTTTGTGATTTTTTTATAGTTTTATAGCTATAAGAAAACATTTTTGTCTATTTTATGAAGATAATGCTTGAATAATTGAGTTTAAATTGTTATAAATGGCCATTATTTTGATTTTAAGTACTTTTTATCGGAGACGCTTTATTATGGCTTTTTATGAATCCATTATCATCATTCGGCAGGATGTTTCTTCAACTGAAGTTGACAGAATTGCCAATGAGTTCCAGCAAATCATCAAGGACCATAACGGCAGGGTGATTAAAACTGAGTATTGGGGCTTGAGACAGCTCGCATACGAAATTAACAACAACAAAAAAGGCCATTATTATTTCATGGGTATTGAGGCTACAAAACCTTTGCTCGATGAAATGGATAGAAAAATTAAGCTTAGTGAAAGCATAATTAGGTCTTCATTGATAAAAGTAGATGAGGTCAGCAAAGACCCTTCTCCTTTGCTCAAGGTGGATAATGCAGGTAGCGAGAAGACTGTGGATGTTACGAATAAAACATCTGACAAGAAACCTTCTGCTGTATAGTTTTTAAGTTAAACAACAAATATGATTAGTATTAATGTCTAGAGAATATAGTTCAAATTCAAGAAGCGCAGGAGCTCAAACTACTGATAGTAGAGGTAGTTCTAAGGTATTTTTTCGTAAAAATAAAGGGTGTTCTATGTGTTCCACATCGGCACCTGCTATAGATTACAAAGACCCAGAATTATTAAAAGGGTTTATTTCAGAAGGCGGCCGGATGTTACCTAGCAGAATCACAAGTATTTGCTCGAAACACCAACGTCCTTTGAAAAAAGCTATTAAGCATAGCAGAGTTTTAGCGTTGCTACCTTTTGTTTTATTAAACAAATAATATTGACGTTTTAAGTAAGTTTATAAGAATTAATTGATTAATTGGAAGCCATGGAAGTTATTTTAGTAAAGCCAGACAGGAAATTAGGTAAAGTTGGGGAAACAGTTAGCGTAGCTAATGGATATGGTCGTAATTACCTAATTCCACAAGAGCTTGCTATCCGTGCTACCAAGGAAAATGTAGAAAAATTTGCTTCATTGAAAAAAGATCTAGAAGCAAAGAACGATAAAAACAAAGTAGATGCAGAGAAAGTAGCGAAAACCCTAGAGGGTAAGAACCTAACTTTCATCACGCAATCCGCCTCAGATGGCAGATTGTTTGGTTCTGTGAGTGCAAAGGGTCTTGCGATTGAGCTTTCCAAGCTTACTGGCACTACCTTGAGCTATTCAAACATCAAGCTTGACGACCCAATTAAATTCAACGGTGTTTATAATATTCAGCTTGTTCTTCACGCTGAAGTGATTACAAACATTCTTGTTATCGTTGCAAAATCTGAGTCTGAAGCTCAAGACGCCCTACGCGAGTATCTAGAAGGCGACAAAGAAGAAGATGACGAGTCCGAAATCGAAGCAGCAGCACTAGCAGCCGCAGCAGCCGCACCTACTACAGATGCAGCCAGCGACGCCGAAGGTACTGACGCAGATTCAGGGCACGCCGGAGAGTAAGAACTCGGCCAGACGCGCTGTGGGGGGGCGCCCGGGGAGGCGGCCTGATGCCAGGGAGCTGGGCAACGAGGTTCCTGGATGCGAGGTCTTGAGCGTAAGGAGCTAGGTGAAGTTTCTGGATATGAGGCTCTGCGAGAGCTGGACGCGGGGTCTAGTGTGAATAAGTCTAGGTAGTAGGCTAACCTTGGGAGTGCGTTGATCTGTAGAGTAGTGTAGATCTTGGAAGTAGCATAGGTTTGAAAAGCGCTGAGATTTTTGATTGTATTCTGAGTTGCTTCATAGAAACCGCTCATAGTTTATGACAGGCTCGGTTTAGAGCAAACTCAAGAGCGCTTGTCTGAGTAATGCTGATCTCCCTGGTGATATACTTAATCTTAAGTTTTGGGGTATGTTGAAATGGCTGATTTAGTTGAGAAAGATCGTAGCATACCCAAATTACCTAAAACCCTATTCCCTTTTATATGGTATTTTTTACGCAGCTTTAAACCTGCTGTGATTATTTTTATTTTACTTGCTATTCTAGCAGGGCTCTGGGCACCATTTAATAGTATTTTAATCAAAAATGTTATTGATTTACTACCACAAGCACAGAATGGAGACTTATCTATTCTTTTATTGCCTGTGAGTCTTATTGTACTAAACTTTATATTATTTGATAATTTTACATGGAGGGGCATCACCTATATCAGGTGTAAGTTCGTCCCTGTGATTATTAATCGTATTATAGGGCAGTCAATGGATTATGTGCTTGGGCAATCGCACCAATTTTTTCAAGATAATTTATCGGGGAAAATATCAAAACAAATTACTAACTTAGCAGATTCTATTGAGAAGATAATTACCTCGGTTATTCCAAATTTTTTACGAGGGGCGTCTTTGGTATTGACGGCATTTGTAGCGGCCTATTTCGTTAACCCAGTATTTTGTTTAATTTTAATTACTTGGTTTGTATGTTTTGTAAGCACCAGTGTGGCAATGTCAAAAAAACTTGTAGCACTATCAGACAGCCAAGCTGCAGCAGAATCTTTAGTTGTAGGCGAGTTGGTGGATGTTGTATCGAATCAAACTAATGTCAGAATTTTCTCTAAAAACTCTTACGAAAATTTAAGGATGACTCCTTTTTTTAACGCTCAACAAAAAACCTACCATAACACTTATTTTTATGCGCTTATTATGCACTCTATTCAAGGCGTGATGATAGCGATAATGATGGGGTTTTCAGGTTATTTTTTGCTGTATCTATACGGAAAAAATTTAGTCACAATTGGTGATTTTGCATTAATCTTTGGTCTTACTATGGAAACGGGTCATATGATGTGGTTCACAATGTCAGAGCTTGATGAATTTAACAAAGCGCTAGGCAGATGCAAACAAAGTTTTTTTGCGCTAATGACACCTTTGGAAATCCAGGACAAGTCGGATGCAAAGCTTCTTGAATCATGCGGTGGTCAAATCTCCTTTAGTAAGGTTAAGTTTCATTATAAAGGCAGCGAACCTATTTTTCAGAATAAATCCATTAATATTAAATCAGGGCAAAAAGTGGGGCTTGTTGGTTATTCCGGTTGCGGAAAATCTACTTTCGTTAATTTGATATTACGGCTTTACGATGTTACTGAGGGTGCTATTTTGATTGACGGGCAAGATATACGTGATATCACTCAAGATTCCTTACATGAGAATATTGCCATGATACCTCAAGACCCAAATCTTTTTCACAGAAGCATTATGGATAATATTCGTTATGGCAGAACTCGCGCAACTGACGAAGAGGTGATTGAGTCTGCTAAAAAAGCGCATGCACATGAATTTATTATAAAACTGCCACAAGGATATAGCTCACTTGTTGGGGAGCGTGGTGTTAAGCTCTCAGGTGGACAGCGTCAACGCATAGCAATCGCAAGAGCAATCCTTAAAAATGCACCAATATTAATTCTTGATGAAGCAACATCACAGCTTGACTCAGTTACTGAGTCATTAATTCAAGATAGTCTTTGGGAATTAATGCAGGGCAAAACAACTATTGTTATTGCTCATAGATTGTCAACTCTGCTGCATATGGACCATGTATTGGTTTTTGATCAAGGCAAGATTGTTGAGGAGGGCACTCATGGTAGTTTATTAGAAAAAGCTAGTTTATATAAAAAACTATGGGATGCCCAGCTAGGCGGGTTTTTAGGCGATCATAGCAAAGAGGATTAGAGCGAAGAATATCAGACCAAAAAATATGAAAGCTAACAACCGTCTCTTTTGGTTTTTAATTGAATATAGAATAATAGTTAATTCATACATAGTTGACTTTACTCACATAATCTCACATAATCTCACATAGGGTGAATGTGAGTAAAAAAAAGATATAGGTTTGGGATATGGATTTACAGGATTATCGTATAAATGAGCGTCTTAATCTAAAGCCAGAAATCGTAGAAGAAGTTTATAGCATCATAGCAGAAATAGATGCGGTGAAAAATAGTTGGCAAATTACTGATAAAATTTTCCCTCAAAATATTGAGCGTTTAACTCGAAGTGTAATTGTGACTTCTACTGGAGCCTCTAATCGGATAGAGGGTAACAGGCTTACTGATGATGAGGTTGAGAATTTATATAAAAATTTGCGGGTAAAGAAATTTAAAACAAGAGACGAACAAGAAATAGCAGGATATTTGGAATGTCTGGAAATAATCTTTAATAATTACTCCGATATCAAAATCACCGAGTCCTCTATCACGACGTTGCATCATGATATGCTTACCTATAGCGAAAAGGATAAGCGTCATAAAGGTATTTATAAATTTGGTTCAAACCGGGTGGAGGCTAAGGATAATTCAGGCAATATAATTGGAGTAATTTTTGACCCCACGCCGCCATATCTGGTGAGGAAAGAAATGCAGGAATTGGTTGACTGGTATGGTAAGGCGAGCAAGGTTAAGATAAAACATCCGTTAATTACGATCGCTAATTTTGTTTTCGAATATTTAGCCATTCACCCGTTTCAGGATGGTAATGGTAGAACGAGCAGATTGCTCACTAATCTAATGCTTTTGCAGCAGGGCTATGCATTTACGCAGATAGTGTCGCATGAGCGTTTGATAGAGGCAAAAAAAGTCGACTATTATTTATCATTAAATAAAACGCAATCCACTTGGAAAACAGAGAAGGAGGATGTTAGTTCTTGGCTGTTATTTTTCTTGAATATAGTCAAGTCGCAAGCTATTCAAGCGTTGAGCATTATAGAGGGCGATGATATAGAATATTTGCTTTCAGAAAAACAATTGGCCGTATGGAATTGGATTAATGATAATAAAATGGAATTTAGTCGTAAAGATATAATAGCCGCTTTGGGGCTTGCGCCAAGGACGGCTGAGTCTATAGTCAAGAAGTTTGTAGATATGAAGCGCTTGCAAAGCCTGGGACAAGGAAAGGCTACTCGCTATAAGTTGATTCATAGATAAGATGATTTTAATTTTTATATGCATGATTTTTTATGTTAGTATAAATATTAATTTTGAAACTAACTGCAACTAAACAATATAACCAAAAAAAATGAAAATCTCACTTTGTCAAACTGCTCCTAGAACTGGCGATCTTGCGGGGAATTTTGCTGATATTTGGCAGCATTATCTCGCAGCTTTAAACAAAGAGGCCGATATATGCATGTTCCCAGAACTAAGCACAAGCGGGTATTTGGCTGAGGACCTGTTCTTAAAAGAATCATTTATCCAGGATGTTTGGGCGCGGGCGCGGGAGCTTATAAAAAATACCGGCAAGACTTGTCTGGTTCTTTCGATGCCGATTATGCAAGATGAAATGCTAAGTGATGGAGCGCAGCTAGGTAGCGATGAGAACCCAATCGATAATCAGAAACTAAGCAATCATCAAAAACCAGGCAATAATTATAGCTTATATAATGCTGTTATAGTGGCTCAAAATGGCAAGATTATTGGCACCACCTACAAACACCAACTGCCGAACGGCAGTGTTTTTGATGAGAGGAGATATTTTAAGCCAGGAGTTCCAGCCGTTATTTCGATTAATGGAACATCCGTTGGAATGCCAATTTGCGAGGATATATGGTCGCCGGAGGTTTGCGCTGAGCTGAAAAAACAAGGGGCGGAATTATTCCTTGTTCCCAACGCTTCTCCATTCGAAAAAGGGAAAATGGATGAGAGAATTACTCATGTTCAGTCCAGGTTTAAGGAAACGCAAATACCAATTTTATATTGTAACCAAGCACTTGCCCAAGATGGTATCGTCTTTGATGGTAACTCATTTTGCTTTGATGGTGGATTGCAAATAGTTGGTAAATCATTCGAAGTAGATAGTCAGATTATTGAGGTAAGGGGCAATAAATTCCATCCAGAACGCTCATATGACCGAGAGGAAAACTCCTATGAGGAGGGCTCCTGTGAGGAGATCTACAAAGCAATGGTTTTGGGAACAAGAGATTATGTTAGAGGCAACGGGTTTTCTAAGGTGATTCTTGGTCTCTCAGGGGGTATAGATTCTGCCCTTGTTGCAGCTGTGGCGGTTTCTGCGGTTGGCCGGGAGAATGTCTTGGCTTATATGCTGCCCTCAAACTTCACCAGCCAGGAGAGCATGAGGGATGCGCAGGAAATGGCAGATTCGCTCGGGATAGACCTTATGACGATATCTATAATGGATGCTGTAGGCTCGCTTGCGGGCACTTTGGGTCTAGAGGAGGGGAGCATAAGCCACCAGAATCTTCAGTCTAGACTCCGGGGCACTATGTTAATGGCGGAGTCTAACCGGCTTGGGGCGTTGCTTTTGACGACGGGTAATAAGTCTGAATATGCGACTGGGTATGCGACAATTTATGGCGATATGAACGGGGCATTTAATCCTGTGAAGGATCTTTATAAGACGGAATTATATAAGGTGGCTCACCATATTAATGCTCATCATTATGCTTTTCCAGAGAGGGTGCTTTGCAAAGCTCCGAGCGCTGAATTGTCTCATGATCAAAAAGACACAGACTCACTGCCGGAATATCCTGTTCTAGATCAGATTTTGGAGAGATATATCGAACAAAGGCAAAGCCAGGCGGAAATATCCAAAGATTTTGACCCGGAAATAGTGGAAAGGATAATAGGGCTGGTAAATAGGGCGGAGTTTAAAAGAAAACAAGCAGCACCCGGGGTGAAGATATCATCTATGAATTTTGAAAAAGATAGAGGATATCCAATCACAAATCATTATAAATAATTTCTTTTAAAAAAACTGATGCGTACCTCTTGAAGTAATAATTTCAGGGCTTATATACAGCTACGTAAGCATATTATTAAATATTGAATTAAGAGGTTCAAATGAATTTTAGACCATTACATGATCGTATCGCGATCAAAGCAGTCGCTACTGAGGAAAAAACTACTGGCGGGATAATCATCCCAGATTCAGCGCAAGAAAAACCAATGCAAGGCGAAGTCGTTGCTGTGGGCACAGGCGCGCGTGATCAAAATGGTAATATCATCCCGCTAGATGTACAAGTTGGTGACATCATAGTTTACGGCAAATGGGGTGGCAATGAGCTGAAAGTTGATGGTGAAGATTTAATCATCATGAAGGAAAGCGACGTGATGGGTATTATCAAAAAATAATATAAGATTTAATTTTTAAGGAGAACTATAGCATGGCTAAACAAATAAAATACGGAACAAAAGCTCGTGAGGAGATGATCAAAGGTATCAATATCCTGGCAGACACAGTGAAGGTAACTCTAGGGCCAAAAGGACGTAATGTTGCGATTGAGCAATCTTTCGGAGCTCCAAGACTAACCAAAGATGGTGTTACTGTTGCGAAGGCTATTGAGCTTAAAGATCCTAATCAGAATTTGGGCGCTCAGCTGGTTAAATCTGTTGCAAATAAAACAGCAGACACAGCAGGGGATGGCACAACTACGTCGACAATCCTAACTCAAGCTATTGTAAAAGAAGGAAACAAGGCGGTTGCAGCTGGTTCTAATCCGATGGATTTGAAAAGAGGAATCGATCTTGCGGTAGCGCACGTGTTGGAAACTGTGAAAAAAGCCAGCAAGGCAATCAGCACTCAGGAAGAAATCGCGCAGGTTGGTACTATCTCTGCAAATGGCGATAAGCAAATTGGTGAGAAGATCGCTCTGGCTATGGAGAAAGTTGGTAAAGAAGGCGTGATCACTGTTGAGGAAGCAAAGAATTTCGGTTTTGAGGTTGATGTTGTCGAAGGAATGATGTTCGATAGAGGGTATTTATCTCCATATTTCGTTACTAATTCTGAAAAAATGATCGTGGAACTTGATAATCCGTATATTCTGATTTTTGAGAAGAAGCTATCGACTCTGCAACCTATGCTGCCTGTATTGGAAGCTGTTGTTCAGTCTTCTCGTCCGCTTCTTATTATCGCAGAAGATGTGGAAGGCGAAGCGCTAGCTACTTTAGTGGTTAATAAAATCAGAGGTGGTTTGAAGGTTGCGGCTGTGAAGGCTCCTGGTTTTGGTGACAGAAGAAAAGCTATGTTAGAGGATCTGGCGGTATTAACTGGCAGTCAGCTAGTTAGTGAGGATCTGGGCATGAAGCTGGATAATGTTGACCTGTCTATGCTTGGAAGCGCTAAGAAAGTGAAGATTTCCAAGGAGGATACTGTTGTTATTGATGGCGCGGGTAATGCTGCTGATCTTAAGGCAAGATGCGCTCAGATGCGTCAACAAATTGCTGAGTCAACATCTGACTATGACAAAGAAAAACTACAAGAAAGACTGGCAAAACTTGTTGGTGGTGTTGCTGTGCTTAAAGTTGGCGGCGCAACGGAAGTTGAAGTAAAAGAAAGAAAAGATCGCGTTGACGATGCATTGAACGCAACCAGAGCCGCTGTTGAAGAAGGCGTTGTTGCTGGTGGTGGCACGGCTTTATTCTATGCTGCAAAAGCGCTTGATGGCGTGAAGGGAGCAAATGAAGACCAGCAAGCTGGAATAAATATCATCAAGAAAGCTCTGCAAGCGCCGATTCGTCAGATTGCTGAGAATGCCGGTATTGACGGAGCGATTATTGTTGGTAAGCTTGAGGATTCCAAGTCAACTACGCAAGGGTTTAACGCTCAGGATATGACTTATGTTGATATGATTAAAGAAGGTATTATCGACCCGACTAAGGTTGTTCGTACTGCTTTGATCGACTCTGCATCGGTTGCATCATTAATCATCACAACTGAAGCGATCATAACAGCTGACCCATCAGCAAAAGAAGGCGCGGCTCCAGCTGGCGGCGGAATGGGTGGCATGGGCGGAATGCCTGGAATGGGATTCTAAACTCCCCCCTATTTGCGAGGTGCCCTGCGATTTGCAAGGTGCCCTGCATTTGCGAAGTGTTGCTAATTGAGCCCTGCCTCATTTGTAAGGCACCGCATTTGCTAAAAACCAAGAATTGGTGATATTAGTTGCCACAGCAGCCCAGACTATTCATTTAGTCTGGGCTGCTTTATTTTGCGTGAGAGTGGGTAGAGAGAAGGATAACCGCATTAAAATGCCCTTATTTTTTGCGGTTTTTGTGAGCAGAATCATCATTTTTCTAAAGTTTCTTTAATTATTTTGCTTAAATTCATTGACATATTTACTACTTTTGTTAATATGCGTACATCAGCTGCCAGTCAAAGGTATTTTCGCCCGCTAATTGTTAATATGTTAACTATTAATTTAAGATTCTATAATAAATCATGAGTGAAGTAATTGAAGAGATCAAAAGAGCGGAAGAGTCCGTGGTAACAGAAGAGAATGTGGCAACTAAAACTCTCAAAACGAACAAGGAAACTAAAGCAACTAAGGAGACTAAAACTCCCAAAGAGGCAGACGCAGCGCCCGCGCCTCCTGCTGACCGCCCTAAATCCACATCCAAAAACAACAAGAAACGGAGCCCTCATGACAAGCTCTTCAAAGCAATTTTTGGTAATGAAGCAAGCGCACGTGGCATCTTGAAGAAGCATTTGCCAGAGGACATAAAAAAGCTCCTAGATTTAGACCATTTAAAAGTCGAAAGAGACACTTTTGTCAGCGAAGACTTGAAAGAGAGCATGTCAGACATAGTCTATAAAATCAAAACCAAAAA
>NVVL01000060.1 GCA_002402195.1 Rickettsiales bacterium
TATCAATAATAACTTGGTGTTATGCAAAAACATTGTTATAATAAAATAATAGGAGTTAATGAAGCTTCTAAAAGAGAGGGGGCATTAAATTCAGTAGGTATGGGGCTTCATAAAAATTGTCCAAACTATTGAAAAGAGTAGGATTGTGTCAAAAAAATTAGTATATTTTCAATCCAAGGGTGTAGACCAGTTAAGGCCTGGTAGTGACATTAACTCTGCTTTATCTGAGGCTGTCATTCAAAAGAATGCTGTAGTGGTTGAGCAGTTGTTAAAGCAAGGAGCTGATCCCAATATTATGCATAGTGATGGTAAGCCTCTACTTTACTCCGCTGTTAGCAATAAGCTAACAGTCATAGTACGATTATTAACAACTTATGGCGCACGTATAGAAAGTGTTGATGATAGGATAGAGCTATTCACAGATGCGGCAAAACATGAGTGCTTTGAGATGATACTCATATTAGCAACACCTTATAAATTTGATAATCAAACGATGCTGGCAGCACTAAATAGAGTTTGGTATGACGACCTTGATGCGGCAACAGCATTACTAAATTTATGTGATAAGACCATTCAGTCTTATGTTATGCAGCTGTTCGCGAAACCAATTACTCGCGAGGAATTCCTTTGTACTTTGCAAACAATAAAGCAATGTAAAATTAACATACCTAGTCAATATAGAAAAAATGCGTTAGATTTAGCGTTTAAATATCCTGATGATCAAAGTATTGGAGCGCTTATTGAATGTGGTATTAGCCAAGCTGCTATAATAACCCTTGCTACAAGATTGTTAACCAGCTCAACTGATCGTGATACACTGAAGTACGCCTTAACGACCATAGAAAATCTAGTAGGTTACTCTGGGGTTGATTTTCATAAGCATGGAGAAACGCCAGTATTCTATGCTGCTAGACAAGGGTATAACTGGCTCATTAGGATGTTAAAAGATTATAATGTAGATATAGATGCTTGCAATATAGATGGCGAGTCTCCATTATTCTTTGCCGCCAAACATGGACATGTTAATGTAATTAAACGATTAATAAAGTATGGAGCAAATCCTAATTGTGTTAATTCAAAGGAAGAGACTCCAATATTCTACGCTGCCAAGCAGAGGCACACACTAATAGTTGAACGATTAATAAAGTATGGAGCAGATCCTAATATCACCAATGTAGTTCATAAAACAGCATCGTATTATCTTCTAGAATGCGATGTACGCGAGAATCTTATCTTAGCTATAAACGTTGGATACGACAATGTAGTGCGTAAATTATTAGAATTAAATGACACTGATATCGATTATAGATCGTTATTAACTTTACCAGATCAACATGGCAAAACCATTATCTACTATATCTTTAGAACAGACATGGTGGAAAAAATAAAATCTAATACTCAATTGAATCAACAAATGCTAGAGCTCATGCAGGAGTATGGAGATCAATTGAATATTATGCTTGAGACGTGTCAGATAGATCTACCTACTATTTTTGAATATATGCAGCAGCATGATATCGCATTTCAGTGGTCGGTGTCGTCTCGATATCTTGGACAACAGAGACAAGGCAGCATTAAACTTGATACGCAGCATGCACATCTAGGACACAGAGTGGCTATAGAGAAATTTTTAGTGCATGAATGTGTTCACGCTGTTACTTCTGACTACTATAGCTACAATGGTCGACCATATCCTTATAGTTCTGAAGATGACCCTGGTAAAAATAGTGGTTTTGACATTCTATGCAAGCAGGTTCAAAGTACAATAGACACTCATAAACACACTCGCTTACATAGCTCTAACCTGATATTGATTAGTTTTTGTGCAACCCTGTGTCAGGGTTTTGAATATGATACAGAATCAGGAAAACATACAGAAGTACCAGCGAGAATGGCGGAGACAATGGCTGTATTTGGGTGGAGAAATACTGTCATTATGATGCAATATCATTTCCCCAAACTTATGGCATATTTTGAGAAGCTAATACCTGACCAAAATAATGATTTTTTGGGTACGTTGCAACCCCTGCTAAAAGATGTATTCATATTACAAAATATCCAAAAGTCTGAATTTAATGGTTATAGATCAGGTACTATACCAAAGTTGATATGTGGGTATTCTGCTCATGAGTATTCACCACAATATGTTGGTACCTTGTTACTAGACTATAATTTGTCCAATCCTCAAAATATGTATACAGATGAAATCGAGATGGCAGTACAATGGGCAGCTATCTCTGGTGAGACGATAGATGTCATATGTGACTTCGTGTGTTAGGGGTCTGTCGCATCTGTTGCCAGCGCAGCTAGTACTACAGTTGTAATCCAATTTTGCAAAAGAGGTCTCCGTTTATAGTGGTAGAACTTAGCGATAGATTGGTGTTTTCGTCGCCAATAAAACCAGTCTAATAACCACGGCGACTGTTTTTTGTATCGCTAGTTTAAAATAAATAAGAAATCTTCTCACTTTTTTCTTTAAACCAAGCTCAGCTTGGCTTAGCTCGTGGCGTAATTTTGTCAAAAATGATAACCCAAGTAATATGACGATACCAACCTGTCCAGCAGTTGCCCGCTGCCATTGCCATCTATTTTAAACTAGATTCATTCCTGAAAAAGGCTTCTCAAAATATTTGGCAAACACCTAATAATGCAAGACAAAGGCAACAATTATTTGTACATGAGAGCTTTTTTTTGCTACACTAGTCGAAAGTTAGAGGATTCAAGCAAAGACTTGCTGGAAGAGCTTAAGTTTAGCAAGGTTTAGGCCTGCTTGCATAGCTTCCATAAGCCAGAAGGGGCGCTCAATTTACAGGGCTTTCAATTTAAACTTCAAGGAGCCCGCCAGGGAGGTGTTTTCTTAATTGATTTGCCAGCTGCTTGCAAGTCAATGTTTCAAAAAATTGTTTTTATTCTTGACAAACTATGTGTATAAACTAAAACTATAGTGGATATAAACTAATAATACTCATAAACAAAAGAGCCTGACATGAACTTCCTAGATGAATTTAAAAAACGTGGATATTTTTATCAATGCACGAACGAAGAAAAGCTTAAAAAAAAGACAGAAAACCAGAAGATCACTGCCTATATAGGCTTTGATTGCACGGCGAAATCTTTGCATGTCGGGAATCTGATGCAGATAATGATTCTGCGTCTTTTGCAGCAGCATGGGCATAAGCCAATCGTGCTTATCGGCGGGGCGACTACTAAGATCGGCGACCCAACCGGCAAGGAAGAGGCGAGGAAATATCTTTCCGATGAGGATATAAATGCAAATATTGCAGGCATAAAAAAGTCACTCTCTAAGTTCATCCGGTTTGGCACGGGCGAGAGTGATGCTATTATACTTAATAATTCCCAGTGGCTGGAAAGCCTTGGATATATCGAATTTTTACGCGATATGGGAAAGATGTTCTCGGTTAACCGGATGCTCACTATGGACTCGGTTCGTCTGAGGCTTGAGCGTGAGCAGTCGCTGACTTTCTTGGAGTTTAACTATATGCTCCTGCAAGCATATGATTTTTATCATCTGAATAAGGAATATAATTGCGACTTGCAGCTCGGCGGTAGTGACCAATGGGGGAATATCGTGACTGGTGTTGATCTGGTACGCAAAGTTAGCTCGAATGAGTCATTTGGCCTGACAACTCCGCTTTTGACTACTGCATCGGGTGTTAAGATGGGCAAGTCAATTGGCGGGGCGGTTTGGATTAATGAAGAGCAGCTATCACCATATGATTATTACCAATATTGGCGCAATACTGAGGATGCAGATGTGGTGAAATTCTCAAAATTATATTGCGAATTCTCGGATGCCGAGGCGGATGAGTTTGAAAATCTGGCCAAAGATAACATAAATGAAGCTAAAAAGAGGCTCGCCTATGTGGTGACGGCCTTGTGCCATGGGGAAGATAAGGCAGATTCTGCGATGGAAACTGCTATTCGGGTTTTTGAAAATGGCACAGTGGGAGATGATCTTCCAACCATCACCATTGATGAGGCAAGGCTGGCCTCTGGTGTGGCTTGTTATGATTTATTCCTGGAAGTGGGGCTCACGAAATCCAAAGGCGAATCCAGAAGATTAATCAGGGGCAAGGGAGCCAAGATAAACGGCGAGCCCGTGCTGGATGAGGATTTTGTGGTGGATATGAGCTCCATGCAAGAAGGGGTGATCAAGCTCTCTGCTGGGAAGAAAAAACATGCTATAGTTAAAATCATCTAGTCGGTATTATATATGAAATTATCCGACTTTGACTTCGACCTCCCGCGTGAGTTGATAGCCCAAATCCCGTCTGAAAAACGAGATTGCTCTGATTTGCTTATCCCAGGGGAGGGGGGCAATAAGATAGTTAAGTTTTTCAACCTTGTGGACTGCCTCTCGGATGGTGACTTGTTGGTGTTTAACGATAGCAGGGTTGTGAATGCTAAGCTTAGTTTGCAAAAAGGCTCCAAGGCAATTAATGTCAATTTGAACAAACCATCTGGGAAGAATAGCTGGCTTGGCTTTGCAAAACCTTCCAAAAAGCTTGAAGAGGGCGATGAATTTGCGTTCGGGCCGCATAAGCTGGTGATTTCGCAGAAGCTGGAATACGGGGAAATCGAGATTGAGTTTCGCCTTGATAATATCAGCATTTTTGAGTTTTTGGATCAATATGGCGAGGTTCCTCTGCCTCAATATATCAAAAGGCCAGATGCGAATAAGGAAGATCTGGAGCGATACCAAACCATCTATAGTAAGAGCAAAGGCTCTGTTGCTGCCCCTACCGCTGGTTTGCATTTCACGGAAGAATTATTGGAGAAAATAAAAGCAAAAGGAGCTGATCTGACCTTTGTCACGCTGCATGTTGGCGCAGGAACGTTTCTTCCGGTGAAGACTGAGAATATTCACGAGCATAAAATGCATTCAGAATGGTGCGAAGTTAGCCCTGATGCGGCGGCAAAGATTAATCTCGCCAAAAAAGAGGGCAGGCGGGTTATTATCGTCGGAACAACAGCAATGCGAACGGTGGAGTCCTGCGCGGTAGGCGGGCTTGTGCGCAGCGGCGTAATGGAGACTGATATTTTCATCACTCCGGGTTATGAATTTCAAATAGCGGATTTATTAATTACTAATTTTCACCTCCCAAAATCAACATTATTTATGTTAATATGCGCTTTTGCCGGGCATCAAAAGATGCAAAAGCTTTATGAATATGCTATAAATAATAAAATGCGATTTTTTAGCTATGGCGATGGCATGATTATAGAGAAAACAAATATATAACGAATATATGAGTAATTGATATGTCCAAAAAGACTATTTCATCTAAAGACCCGGAATTTAACGATTTATCCATAGAAGAGCAGTTTGAGATATTAACTTCTGAGGCGGAAGCAGAAGAGGAGGTGGAGGCGGCAGCAAAAGCGCTTGATAATCCTGGGTCTTCCGATGCATCCGGGGAGTCTGGTGAGGGGTCAAATGATGCCTCAGATGCCTCAGATGAGTGGGATGCGGAAATTGCTGAGCTGGAGGCTGAGCTGGCTGAAATATCTCAAAATGCCGCAAATATCCCGGGCAAGGGGAGTGTTTCCAACTCTCCATCAGCTGATAAGGAAGAGCAAACCAGCAAAGAGGCTCAAATAGAAGACGAGCATCCAGCCAGAGAGGAGGCTGCTGGCTCCCTGCGCAGTAATTCACACGATACTCATAATATAGAAGAGGCGCGCTTGGCCAATCTGCCTCCTGCACAAGCGTCCAAACAGCAAGCAAAGCAGAAAACAGAACCCCCTCTGCCGGAAAAGGAGGAGGAAAAAAAGCCTGGATTTATCGATAGATTAGTCAAATCTTTTATGGACGGGCTAGAGTGGGTAAAGAGCAAACTTTCCCTGACAAAGGAGGTGCATCTTAACGAGGGGGAGGGCATGCCTTCTAAAGATGGTGGGTCTAAAAAGCCCGGTACAACCGCCGCGCACCAGCAAAATTCGGAGAAGTCACTAGCTGAGCGGGCTAGTAGCTTGGAAGGGGTAATAGAACAACGAGGAACAGCTATAAATCAGAGGCGAGAAACTATTGCCGGGCTTGTGGGGGATAGGCAGCAAAATGAGAAACAAGGGCGCAAAAAGGATAGGCAATTCATAGAAGAGCGCCCAAAAGATACAGATGGGGTAAAGCGTATGGTCTCACAGCGCCTGCGCCATCAGCGACAAGCCGACCTTGAGATAAAAAAGCTACAAAATCTGCAAAGATTAGAAGAGAAAATACAAGAGAGCCTGCGTCAACAATTACAGCAAATAGCAGGCCTGCTCGAAGACGAGGAAAAGCGCAAAAATCTGCGTCACAAATTGGAACAAGGTGCTGCCAGCACTCCCGCCCTGGCAAGTGCAAGTGCTAGCCCTGAAAACGCTCCACGAGCAAACGCTCCACGAGCAAACGCTCCTCGGGCAAACGCTCCTCGGGCAAGTGCTAGGCGGGTAAATATTTCAACACAGCGCAAGCCCATGCCCACACCCCATGTTCCGCCAAGCGCGCCCCCTAAAGCGCAGCAACCCACAGGAAGGAGCATAGCAGGGGATAATTTGCGAAAAAAATGAGGGAGTGGCTTTCGTTCTGAGTGTTTACATGTTATGTCCCTTCGTGCAATGAAACTAATCAAACACTATCTAGTTTTGTGAGGAGCTAATAAATTGTGAATTAAACGTAAAGATAGTTGACAGTTTTTAGTAAAAACTCTATATATTGTGATGTATTATATAACAATAAAAGAGAGGATATATGTCTAGAATTGCAACCCCAGAACAAAGAGCTAGTTATCTTGAATCGTTGTTCCAGGGTTTACATGGAGATTCAGATAAAATCGCTAATTTGTCAAGAAAAGATTTGTATGAATTGTTGCTCCATGCCATGAAACAACACGGGGTAGAAGAGATTAAGAGCTGGCTTGAGGCTGCTCAGATTAATGTTTATACTCTATATGGTCAAAGACAGGAAGATAACAGAATAGAGCCTATCCACGTCCTATTGAAAGCAGCTATACATGCTGGTAAATTAAAAGATACGATCGAATGCTTTGGAATGGATCTTAGAAATCCCGATGACCTATTTGTTCTAGGTCAGATGGTTCCTTGTGTTGAGAGTTGGTTGAAAAGAGTGCAGACAAGATTGGCAGCTCTTGATATAAAATCTTTAAAACAGGCTATTAAGAATTTTAGTTCCGATTTAACACAAGAAAATTTAGCAAATGTTCTAGAAATCATGAGTAGTGATGCTCGTGATGCTCGTGATGCTAACCAGATGACTGTAAAAACCCTTTTTAATTTCTACAACACTTTTATGCTGCAGGAAGCCATGAAAGCAGGGAATTTATTAGACACTGCTGAAATCATAGGAGGAGAGAGTGTCAGCGACTGGGATGGAGAATTGTTATTTATGCTAGCCGAAGAAGCGATAAAAACAGGTCGAACCGAAGAACTCGCTAATCTTTGGGGTGAGGTAGACACTAATTCCCTGTATGATGATGGTGAGGGGCTATTAGTTGCAGCTATACAAGCAGAAGACTTAGAAGCTGTAATACAAAATTTAGGCATTGATGTTAACCAATTAATTACACTTAGAGTATGCTCCATATTGGAAGAATGGGTGCGGGATAGCAACGACAATGGTTATGGTAGGCAGGTATGGGCTAGAGAAATAGGTGATATTGGCGATTTTAGAACGCTGCCACCAGAGTTGGTTCAAGAGGTTCTCAATGCGAAAGAGGTTACAAAAGAGCAAGCAAATACGATATTGGGTGCACTTGGTAAGAGTTCTGAAGTAGCCTATAATTGTTTAGTACATCATATCTTGCTTGCATCAGCGGCACAAGGAAGCTTGGAAGCAGATCTAGCTGTTTTGAGAGTTTGTGGCTTTCCAATAGAGGTTGGTGAATTTTCTGATCATCAGAGACTTGCATTGCTAGGATCAACAAGACCAGATCAATTGGAAGATATTGCTAGGCTGCTGGATATATATCTCAATACTTTGCCTGGACCAACCCAAGTTTTTATTTTAGGAACAGCTATTGTAAATCGAGATCTCGAAACTGCCTTGAATAAAGAATTTATAACCATTAAGCCATCGGAAATATCACCAGACCACCTAAGAGAACTATTGGTATTAGCGGTAAGAGCAAAATGTTTAGAAACTGCAGCTGGGGTTTTGGAAGAAAACTATTTAGAAACTGCAGCGGGTCTTTTGGGGCAAGACCTCACGGCATTAGATTCAGAGACTCAAATTTCCGTGTTGGGTAGAGCAATAAAGGTAAAAAATCTAGATCTATTGTCGCTTTTTGGTAGAGAGGATGTGAGTGATCTAGGTTCAAAAGCAATATCATCATTCTTACATCGTGCTGTTTCGTCAAATGTTTTTTATGATATAATACGTAAATGGGATATTAATCTGCTCGAAACATTTCAGGGGTCTATAGGAGATATCTATGATAATAGACTATATACACATCACCTTGCAGTAGGAAGGATTTTGAGTGCAATCCCCCTGCATGAATTTCCTCAAATAGAACCTGGATTACTACGTTATGTGTTTCCAGATGACAAGCACTTCATGCTGGTGGCAAGAGAGATAGAATATAGGGGTGAACTTAAGACCAAGGCAATGTATGAACTTCTTGAACCCCTTGATTGGATGCCGTTTGACTTATTCAGATTGCTTGGAAATTTTCTATATCGAACAAAGGATAATATGAATACTAGTTCTCTTGATGTTGAGATTTTAGATGCAGCTGGTGCAGTAGCTTTAGATGAAGACGGCGACCCGACTTTTGAGACTATTTCTAGAATAGCGGGCGACCTCTCAGACGTTGACTTAGCCTAAAACCTCATCGCGCTTGGTAAACACCACCCCCATACCGCACCTGGTATATCTGAGCCAGGGGCGGTATGTCGTACCCCCAGCCTGCATACTAAAGCGCCTGGGATTTCGTGTGCCGCATTCGGTATCCCGCGCTTTGCGCTCTGCTTATCCCGCATCCCCCATCCAACCTCACAGGAGTTTTTTGAACTCGTTATTCGACATGGAGAGTTCTTCCTTTAATTGCCAGGCTAGATCCTCTAACTTCAGGAAGCTGGAGGGGTCGCTTTTGTCGAATTCCCGGCAGAATGATTCGATGTTTTTGGCGACTTCGGAGACCCTCTCGGCACCTATTTGCTTTGCAGAGGATTTAACCGTGTGGGATGGGGGGATGAGGGCTTGCTCGTCTTTTGCCTTTATTCCCGCTTCTATCTCGGCAAGATAACCTTCCGAATCTTCGATAAAATACTCCACCATAGTGACAAAACGATCGCCCATTAGCTCCTTTGCCTCGTTCATGATGGAAATGTTGATTATCTCTAGATGTTGCGTGTTCATAATCTTTCTCACTCTATTTAATTGACTTATTAAACCATTTTCCAACCATGCTTGCAAAGTTTTTTTGTCTAACTGGCTTACTTAAATAATCATCCATTCCAGCTGCGATGCATTTTTCACGATCTCCTTTCATGGCGTTTGCGGTTAAAGCTATTATCGGGATGTGCTCAAGAGATTCTGCTTTTTCATATTCGCAGATTTTCTTGGTAGCCTCAAAACCATCCATGATGGGCATTTGGCAATCCATGAATATTAGGTCGAATTCTCGGTTTTTCTGCACCTGCTCGAATGCTTCTTGGCCATTGCGCACGACTGTTACCTCGCATCTTATCTTCTCTAGCATTTCTTTGGCGAATTCTGCGTTGATTCTGTTATCCTCCGCCATCAGCACCCGGACAGTTGAGGTGATGTTATGATTAAACTGCTCCACCGAATTATCCATTTTCTTCTCGGCGACGCTTTCTTTTGTGGTGCTGTCAAGAAGCATGGTGAATGAGAATGTGGAGCCTTTGCCATCTGTGCTTTCAACTCCGATTTCCCCCTCCAGCATGGTAACTAGCATCTGACAAATAGAGAGCCCAAGGCCGGTACCACCGAATTTCCGGGTGGTTGAGCTGTCGGCTTGTACGAATTTGTTGAAGATGGTTCTTCTTTGCTCCTTTGTCAGGCCGATTCCACTATCTTGAACGGAGATCATCATCATAGCTTTGTTCTTTGGCAAGGAGGCGGAGTCTTGCTTGCTCACGGTGATGTCGATGGAGCCTTTTTCGGTGAATTTAATGGCATTACCCACGAGATTATGCAGAATCTGCCTGATTCGCATTGAGTCACCAACGAAATATTTATGCACAGATTTGTCGAAATCTAGGTTGATCTCAAGCTTTTTTTGCTGGGCTTTCGGGCGGAGCAGGTCGATCACCTCTTGGGAGGCTTCTTGTAAGTTAAACGGCACTCTTTCAAGATCCATTTGCCCAGCTTCGATTTTGGAGAAATCTAGAATGTCGTTTAATATTTCCAGCAAGGTTTCGGCTGAATTCAAGACATTATCAAGATAACCCCTTTGCTGCTGAGTTAGGTTTGTGTCAAGAATCAACTCTGTAATTCCGATAATCCCGTTCATTGGGGTGCGGATTTCATGGCTCATAGTGGCTAAAAAGTCAGATTTCATTCTTGTTGCAGATTCGGCTTCTTCTTTGGCTTGTTTCAGCTTCTTTTCAGTGTTTTTTCGGTCACTAATATCGCTCAAGGAGCCCGTCATTCTTTTAATGCCAGTTAAAGGGTCTATTGTTAGCAAGCCCCTGGATTGGAACCAACCATATTTCCCCGACTTCTTTTGCATGCGGTGTTCGATGTCGAATTGCTGGCCATTATTAATATGGTCGCTTAAGGCTCGCTGCATTGCTTTCAGGTCATTCTCGTGAATCATTGTTTTGAAAGTTGAGCGCTTTGGTGGTATCTCATCTGCTTCATATCCGAGCAGTTTGAAGAATTGCGGCGACCAATATTGCTCATCGTTAGAGGTGTCCACCCAATCCCAGATTCCGTCTCTTGTGCCTTTTACAGCTAGTTGAAAGCGGGTTTCGCTTATTTTAAGGTCAGAGGTTTTTTTTCTTACTAAATTTTCAATAGTATCCGAATATCCAGTGATGATTAGAGTAAGTATGCCGGTGAGAGCTTCGAATATCAGGCCGGCAAATAATAGATACCATAAATGCCATTCCTTATTCGCAACTAGGTATTTTTTTGTTTGCTGGAAGTTAATTTCCCATGTTTTGTCGGCAAATTTCATGCAAATTTGAGTGCTGAGAAGGAACTTACTCTTTCCGCTAAAAGACTCATAAAGTATAGTTTTATTGTCGATTTTTTCTGGGTTTTTCTTTAAATCCCTCTCTAAGTTCCTTTTTGACTCCGTATCTCCCTCCCTATCTAAACTTTTCCCAGAGAGACTCTTTGTTACATCAAAAACGACAATCTCGATTCCTTTGGACTTTAAATCTTTGATATAGCGGTCGAGCAGATATCCACGTTTGAAGGTTCCTGAAATAAATCCTTTGATGTTTTTGCGCCTATTTTCTATAGTATCAGTCTTTGAGCCGTTAATATATATAGGCTTGAAGATGCTGAATATTTTGATGCTCTGTCCATTATCAATTTTATTTTCAAGATCAGTGGAAACTTCCTTGCCGGTATCTATGGCAATGGATAATAGTTCTTTCAGCTTTGGATTAGAAAAAACATCAAACCCTAGAGGATTGCTGTGTTTTTCTGATTCGGAATATAAAATAGGATAATAAACACTCCGTTTGCCGGCTGGTTTTAGGGCTCCATTTGCATCATACTCTTTGATTGAGAAGTCCTTTATTCCATCATTTACGGCTCTGTTTATTATTTTTGACTTATCTTTAAAAGCAACTTTTGGCACCCAATCAACAGAATATACGCCGTTGCAGGAATCTATGATATCCTCGATGAATTCCCTGAAATCACTCCTTGAGACAAACTTGGAAGCTTTATAAAAACTCTTTAGAGTGGAGAGCTCTTTAAAATGCTTGTAGACATGAGATTTAAGCCTCAAAGTAGAGTTTTTTGCCTCTAACTCAAGATTATGTTGTAATTTTTCTACCTCATACTTACTGGTATCCAAAAAAGCTAGTGAGACTATGATAAGCACGGTAGTCAGCGGAATTGCGATATATAATTTGCGCCTATTGCTTATATATGTACTAGGAGAAAACATCGTGACGAGGATGGGCGTGATCGCAATTACCCCCAAACTATTGCCAATCCACCATGTCCACCATGTGTATACATAACTGCTCAGCGGAATGGTCTTGAAGAAATATAAAGTAGTCACGCCAATCGTAGGGGAGGGGATCGTGCCAATAAAACCAGCCCCGATGAATAAGATTAGCACATCTCGCCAATGGGAAATTATGCTCGGAAAACCAATGAATCGCTTGATGATATAAGCAACTGCAAAGGACTCACTCATTGCACCCAAGGAAATAAGAGAAGCTTTTGGCGCATATTGAAACATCTCAGATGAAAAAACTTCTAAAATTGGGAGGTGATGGGTTAAATTAAGAAAAAATGCTCCAAGGAACACTCCCGGTAATGCTGCGTAGCCCAAAATCACTATGCCAGCTGATGCAAAGCCAGAAGATGGCCAAATAGCTGTGGAGCTGTCTGGTGGAAGTGCCAGAAGAAAACCAAGCTTGCCTGGTATGTAATAGGCAAGGAATAATATTGCTATATGTAATAGTTTTCTACTCATGTAGCTCACCAATTAATGTTCTTTTCATTTTTAGTGTCAATAATTGCTGTCACTTGATTTCCTTTATCGCTATATAGTAGCTTTGAGAAAATCATATTTGCCCGTGCAATGCCCGTTCCATGATTATCAGTCGCCCTTGCTGGATTGACTTTTAAGAACTTGCTCCACTCAAAGCCGGTTCCTTGATCAAGTATTTTGAGTAAATATTCGCTTCCTTTTTTTTCAAAAAGAAGTTTGATTTTTTTATCCTTATTTTGAGGAAGATTCGTTCTATGCGCAACCTCTTGACGCCAGGTGCCGTTTTGAATGAGAGTCGTTTTCTCGTCATAAGTAATGCCTAGATTACCGTGCTCTAATGCGTTTATCACAAGTTCCGCAATGGCAGGGAGGGCCTTTTCTGAATCTGGAAAACAATTAGCCAAAAAACAAGAGATATTCTCTGCCTCTTCCAGCGTTTGAATATAAAATAAGCCCTTCTCCATTAGCTTAAAGCTAATCCTATGACGTTTTAACTCGTTTTTAAGAGCATGTTGCTGAATGGACTCCTCCACCGCGGAGGCCAGGACTGATTTCAGAACCTGCGTCTGAACAGGCTTTGTGAGATAGTAGAATACTCCGGCGTCGATTCCTTCTTTGATTTGCTCTGGCGAGTCCGCGCCAGTTACCATAATTATAGGAGGTTTTTCGATGTTTGTTTGTTTCCCTAGCCACTCGATAACTTCCATACCATCCATAACCGGCATCATGCGGTCAAGCAATATGGCGTTAATGGGCTCATTCGTGTTTGTTAGGATCTCGCAAGCCTCTTTGCCGTTGGTGGCTGTTAATACTCTGCATTTTTGCTGTTTGACTTTTTCTTCCAAGGTCATTAGCATGACTTTGTCATCATCTACTACCAGAACTAAAGGAGAAGTTTTGTTTTTCTGAATCATGTTTTATCCCTATGTTATTCTATCTTTCTGAAAATGATGTTTGAATCGAAACTGCAATTGGTTTTAGCAAATATATTAATATTGACTTGCTGCCAGTGACAATATCCGCTTGAGCCGTCATTCCTGGTATAATTATGTTTCGTTTCGGGTTGCTTCCTATATAATTTTTAGCAATGCTGACCCTTCCTGTATAGTATCTGGATCCATCGTCGGCTGCAAATGTAGTGGCAGAAATATACTCAAGTTTTCCATCTAATGTGCCATATCTTGAGAAATCATAAGAGCTGATCTTAACATTCACAGCCTGCCCCGTCTGTATATGACCTGCATCTTTAGGGTTAATGCGAACCTCCACGACTAGGCCGCCTCGCAATGGTACTATTTCTGCTAGCACTTCTCCGGTTTCAATAACGCCTCCTATAGTCTTGATATTTAGTACTTTAATATAGCCATATGATGGAGATTTGATGACAAGGCGGGTGATTCTTTGCTCAAACTTTGTAATATTTTCATCTAGCTGTGAAATATCTCCTTCAACTTGCGAGAGCTCATCATGTGCATCGTCAATCAATCTTGCTTCCAAAGACTCGACTCGATTTTTATATTCAGAAACCATGTTTTTCGCTTGCGCTATATCGGATTCTGTTTTTTTCAATCTTCCTATTATATCATTGAAATGTTTTTGGGCAGCTAGAAATTTGAACTTACTCAAATGACCCTTTTTATGGAGCTTCTGTTTAAGATCTCTCTCCTCTTTAACAAGCTTTATATTTTTTGTTAAAGTCATTTTTCTGTTCATGAGACTAGTGAGAGTCTCCTTTTTCTGGGTAATCTGGTCTGTAAGAACCTTTTTTTCTGTGTCTCTAGCTTCAATCATGCCATCAAAGGCTTGGATTTGCTCTTCTTCAAGCTCGCTATCATGATCGTAACCCACTATTTTTTTGAAATTCGGACGAGTGTTAGAGATAAAAGATTTAAGCCTCAAAGATTGATATTCTAATGAGATTTTTTTAGTACGAAGAGCAGATAAATCCTGCTTGATACTGGCACCATCTAGCACAAGGATTGTATCTCCTTTTTTAACTAATTCCCCTTCTTTAGCATTGATTTTAGAGATAACTCCACCCTCAAGATGCTGAATTCGCTGAATATGTCTAATCGGCAGAACCTCCCCTTGGGTGACGGCAACTTCTTTTACCTCGGTGATACCAGCCCATATGATCAGCAGGATTATTACAAAACTGACCAGAACAAGTGTGACCCTTGTCATATAGGGTGCTTTTGTTTCCTCGATCAATGCAGATTGGGATAAATATCTCAATTGGTTGATCTTGGAGTAGGATTTTGATTTTCCAGAGAGAAATCTGATTAGTGGTTTTAACATTTAATCTTGCCCATATTTATTAATAAATTCATTTGATTTTAGGGTCACAGGTCGATTTCCAGGCTTGAATAAAATTACTTTATCCGCAAGCTTCAGGAAATCATCGCGCTGACTTGCGAAAAACACAGTTTTCTTGCCGCGAGAATCTATGATAAGCTGTTTGTAAGCCTTGCCTACTTTCTCGTTTAATGAAGAGTTTGGAAGTTCGTCTAAAAGTAGTATATTACCGCTTTTGAGGAACACCCGAGCAAGGTTTAATGTATATCCAAAGGTGTTTGGTAGGGTAGGGTTATTTGCTCTGATTATTGTGTGTATCCCATGTGTTAGGTTTTTTATCATCTCCATAGCCCCGGATTTCTCCAAAGCGAGCACTACGTCTTCCTCAGTCGCTAGGGGGTTTACAAGGAGGATGTTGTCTTTAATAGAACCATGGAAGAAATTGGGGATTTGAGGTAAATAAGCTATGTAATTCCTGAGTTCAATAGGTTCCATTTGCAAAATATTTGTTCCATCAATCCTAACTGTGCCTGTTTGGGGTCTATACAGGCCATTAATCAGCTTGAGGAGTGAGCTTTTTCCAGAGCCATTTGTGCCAGTGATTGCAATAATTTCTCCGGCTTTTATATCCAAATCCAAACCAACAAACAGTGGCTCTGCATCCATACTATAGCGAATCCCAACATTTGTTAGTTTAATATCTCCATTTAAATGCTCAATTGGTCGCTTGAGAATCGTTGAAGATCGCTCTGTTTCAATGTTAGTTAAGCGGTTAATTTGCCGGATACTATCCCTTAGCTGCTCAATCCTTGGCAACATAGAACATAGCGTTTTCAAAGGACCAAGTATGCGCCAGATTAAAATCATAGTAGCAACAAGCGCTCCCATACTCATCTCGCCCGCCCAAATCAGATGCACCCCGAAAGTCACAACAGCAAGACCAGATGCAATGGTGACTGAGTGAGCTACCGATTCAATGATTGAGGATGTTATATTTGAACGAAAGCTCGCCATGGATGCTTTGCTCAGCTTTTCTTTATATTGTTGAAGCCAGCTATTTGCTATGCCGTTATGGTGTAAGTAGTTGATTTTCATGAATGTTTCCATGCCATATCTCTGGCACTCACCACTAGCTTTTGCAGCTGCTTGCATAGAGACTCGTATTTTTGACTGATAATAAAGCAGCATGAGGATAAACAAAAACACAGCCACAATTGGAATATAAACTAAAGGCCCTGCAATCAGCCAGATTGCCATAAGTAATATGATAGTAAAGGGAATTTCAACAATCACCGAGAATGCCGGGGTTGTGAAGAATTTCCTGATTGACTCAAACGACTTAACACGCGAGATCTGAGAGGATACCGAGGCTCCTTCCGTATAGGCAGCTTTCATGAATAATAATCGTTCAAAAATAGCGTTGCTTATGATGTTGTCCAAACGCACCCCAAGCCAAACCACAGATTTTGACCTAATGATTCGCAGAGTGAATTCTGAGATCATAGCAATAGAAACCCCGAAGGCCAGATACACAAGAGTATCAATTGCTCCAGCACCAATCACTTTGTCATAAATAGACATGATGAAAAGAGGCATTGCAAGGGCAAATATATTAATGAAAAAACTAGCCAGAATGATCTCTTTAACCACAGGATTCAGGCGGCTGAATATTATATCAAACCAGCTCATCCCCGCAAGCTCTTGAGTTTTACGCTCTTCGTCTAAATCTTCTTGGTTTATGCGTTCAAAGAAATACCCCTCGCCCTTTTCCCGGCCAGCTGCAAATTCAATGATTTTTTTATCCCTACTATCAAATGCCGTGATAATCCCCTCATTTTTGCTAAGAAGAACAAGAGGGGAGTTTGTTCTTTTTGCGGGAATAAACAAACATGGCATTAGCCTATCATCAATTTCGCTCATGCTGATGGTGATTTCGTGGCTAGTATAACCAAGATTCGCCACGCTGTTTAATATATCCAGCAGGTCAATTTCCCTGCCTTTTGTGTGGCTGAGTGACTCAAATAAATGACGCTTATTACCGCTCCATTTTAACGAAACCATGAGCATAGAAAGAGCCTTTGCAAATACATGGTCACATTTAGAATCATCAGGCATCACCTCATGGGTATTAAACATTTCCAATATGTCATTAACACGATCTATTATGTCATCGCTGCCTGTATCTGCCATCATACTTATTGTATTTTCTTTCATATTTCCAGCTGTGTTTCCTTTCATATTTTCAGCTCTTTATAAGGTTTAACATTAAAGATATTGCTATCTTTAACCTCTATTTCACTCAAAGAACCATCTTTAAGCAGGAAATGTTTATCCGCTAACCTGTTGATATTCTTGTCTTCTGTAACTATTATCATGGCTACTTTGCCTTTTAGAAGGCTCAGGAAGCTGACCAGACAATTATAGCCATCACGATCCAATCCTTTATCTGCATTATTAAACAAAATGACCTTAGGTTTGTTGATGAGCACTCTTATGATCGCAATGCGCTGTTTGATTCCAGGCGGTATAGTATCCGTATGACCGTCATTGATTTTAGTTTCATAGCCTTGTGGCAGGAGCGCAATTTCGTTATCAATACCTAGTAATTTTGCAAGCTCGATTGCATCAGCCTCTTTTGCCTCGTTAAAAGCTGTTAGATTATCCATTATTGTCCCATGAAACATAACGCTTTCTGGTGAGATAAAACCAACATGATGCACCAGCTTTGCAGATGGAATGCTACTAGCTGGCATATTATCCACTAAAATTTCTCCCTCGCCAGGCTCAAATATGCCGGCGATCAGGCTCATTAATGTAGTTTTCCCCGAATAAATAGCGCCATGAATGGCTATTGCCTCCGGAAGCTTGACTTTGAGGTTCAAACCACTGAAAACGCTCTTTGTGCCATGAGTAAATCCAAGATCTTTAAGTTCAACCAAGCCAATCTTTTCATTTTCTAGCTCCCCACCCCAGCGCTTAATTTGATGCATTGAGAATATCTCTTCTGCCTTTTGCGTTGCTATGCGATAATCCTGAAACCCACTCCACAGGAATAGAGCTTTTTGTATAGGCTGAACTAACTTGCCAGATAAAAGAACCGTTGCTATCAAGGCGCCGCTACTCATTTCGTTATTCATCACCATTGGCGCGCCAAAGGCAACTACTGCGACAATCATAGTCTCATTGAAGAGACTCCCCAGATTATAGCCTTGCGTGCTGATGAGAGCGGTTTTGTAGTTACTTCGGCTAGAATCTTCTTTCATACGCTCATAACGTCTTTTAAATATAGATTCAATACCATAAGATTTGATTGAATGGATGCCTTGCAGAGCCTCGATGATGAAATCATATCTCTTATCATCATCCGCATCTAATTGCTGCATAGAATCCATTAATTTATTACCAGTAAGCCACGTCACATAGCCGAAGATAAGAATCAATATGATTGGAATTAAAACCAGCTTGCCGGTTAGATACATGATCAATCCCAAGAAAATAAAAGCAAATGGGATATCGACCATGGTTACTAAAGTTTGCCCTCCATAAAAATCCCGGAGCTTACTGAAGGTGGTGAGGTTTTGGATCTGCTTGCCAACTCCTTCTTTCCTGAGCTTTGCCGGATCTGCGTTGATATAATAACGCATAGCATTTGCAGACATGGTATATTCATACATCATGCCAGTCCAACTGGTTGTGTATGCGCGCGCGATTCTTAAAATTCCTTCCAGAATAATGGCTACGAACACGCCAAAGGTCAGCATTGATAGGGTTTCTATGCTATTATTGCTTAATACCCTGTCATATACTTGCAGAACCATCACCGGAAGGGCTAGAGAGATCAAGTTAACAGCCAGGCTGGAGACTATCAATTCAGGCTTATTCAGTCTGAACTTGCATGCTGGGTCATTTAAGTTATATTTGTCTATTAAATTCATTATTACTTAGTTTTAGTTTAGTTTATTAGGTGGTAAAACTTTTTCGTATATTCAATTGATAGCGGGTCATTTATATTAAATTGATTACATGTCATTAGGATCTAAATTACCATTCTCTAAGTTGGTAGTGGGTCTTATGGTATAAATTATCATCATCTAAATTGGTGGTGGGTCATTAGGGTCTAGATCGCCATCATCTGGAATATCGTTATTGTCAAGTTCATTCTCGTCCAGATCGTCGTAGTCATTTTCATGGTCATGAGATTTTAAATTTAAATCTTCCACCCATGTGCCTGGGTCTGTTGCTACAAAATTAGGGTCTTTTGAGATTGCATCTGTCCAATCATCAGTGACATCAGCAACAATCAAACCATTTGGAACAATGGGGTTACCAGCGATTATATCACTTGCTAAAACAGTGCCATCGCTAAATTGCAATGTTTCTACAGAAGTTAAAGTATTATCTCCATTTCTATCAGCAACAGTATCGGTGACTACTATATCACCAACAAAATCTATTGTAATAATATATTCAGAATATGCGCCTTCAAAGATTGCTATATCATTTCCAGTTCCTCCATCGAAAAAGTTGGAGCCGTCACTGGCTTTTAATATGTCGTCTCCTTCATCTCCAAATAACGCATTAAATGTGCCGCTTTTTCCACTGCTAACAATTACGTCATCACCTTCCCCTCCAATGAGGGTATTGTTGCTACTGCCTCCATATAGGTGATCATCACCTTCATTACCAAATAAAGTACTATCATCACCATCTCCGCTGACTAAATAATCATGGCCTTTTCCACCAGAGAGAGTATTGGTGCCAGTATTTCCAAGAACTATATCATTTCCATCTCCTGCATCCACAGTATCATCTCCGCTACCGGCTGATATATAATCATCGCCAGCACCGCCTTTTATATCATCTGCTCCGGCGCCACCAAAAACTTTATCATTTCCGTCTCCAGAGTCAATTATGTCATCACCGGCATTAGATTGTATCGTATCTGCTCCAAGACCACCGGTGATATTATCTGCTCCGCTTCCACTTTCAATCCAGTCATCACCATCATTTCCAGCAATTATATTGTCACCAATACCGCCATGTATGTCGTCATCACCATCTCCGCCGCTGATATTGTCATCTCCAGCGCCGCCAAGGATAGTATCATTTCCAGCGCCACCAGTTAAGGTATCATTATTATCCGGGCCATTATACAGCGTTTTTATTGATATATCAGCCACCACATCATTAAAGTCATTATCCCCGCCACCTAGAAAATCTTCGAATGATATCCGAGTTCCATCATAGTTGGAATTTGTATAATCGAACCCAGCAACGTTTATGTTGCTATCTGAGAAGAAAGCAGGAACCCCTTGATCTCCCTTCAAAGCTGCCCCGCCGAGCATAGGAGTCCATTGACCAGCAATATTTTGAAAAGTAATGGCGGATCCATCTGTTAAGGTTGGGTTTTCTGTTTCTCCATCAGGGATAATAAAGAGCCCGATTTGGGTCGCGCCTGCAGGTATATCTTCTGAGTTATAGTCAATAGTAAATGGATCCCCTGCCCATAGACTATCTTTAGAATCTGCAAATGCTACATGGCCAGAAATAGGTTCGCCATTTTCATCAGCAAAATAATACCCTAATGAGTTATTACTTCCTGTGGTAGTGGAGTATATTGAGTCAATAGATATATGGAGGCCACCTTCTTCTGGAACGCCATAATTTCCATTTGGAAGCAATTGTGGATCTTGATAGCCATACTTATCTCCTACAATAAGATCATCACCATCTCCACCATCAATAATATCATTTCCATCTCCACCATGAAGAGTGTCATTATCTGCTCCACCATCGATAATATCTGTTCCCTCATTGCCATATATGGTATCTGCGCCCTCATTGCCAGAGATATTGTCGTCTCCTTTATTGCCAAAGACGACATCAGCTCCTTTTCCGGCAATAATCGCATCATTTCCATCGCCGCCGCTAATCCAGTCATCGCCATCACCGCCATCGATAGTGTCTGCTCCGGCGCCGCCAGCTATGCTATCATCACCAATACCTCCATCAACTATGTCATCCCCGCTACCTGCGTTGATTACGTCATTGCCGGCGCCGCCTTGGATATTATCATTACCAAGACCGCCAATGACTATGTCATCCCCTGCGCCTGCATCAACAATATCATCCCCGTCGCCACTATAGATAATGTCCGCGCCGTCCCCGCCATCAATGGTATCGTCTCCCTTGCCGCCAAGGATGGTATCGTTTCCAGCGCCGCCAGAGATATTGTCATTACCCTTGCCACCTTTGAAAATTTCATCACCAGCCCCGCCGCGCATAACATCGTCTCCATCTGTTCCGATGATGGTGTCATTTGTGGTTGTGTATGTTTTGTCAGTAAAATCAAGATCAGCGCCGCCTTGAAAGGTTTGATCTCCATCTCTTGCTGGAACGGTATCTGAAGCGGTAAATGTACCATCGCCGTTGCTAGTGAATATATATTCATCACTAGTTCCGCTGAAAGAAGGATCCGGCAGTGGAGGCGGAGGAGGAGGCGGTGCAGGAGGATCTATATCATCGACATCTATAGTGGTATCTTTGAATTCCAGCTTTTCTACATCATGAACTATATCAGTGCCATCCCTATCTGGAACTGTATCCTCAACGGTTATGCTACCATCTTTATTATGTGTGATGATATAGTCATCAGCGTTGCCTTTAAAGATTGCTGTGTCAATTCCAGCACCACCAAATAGAATATCGTCTCCTTTACCTCCGATTAATATATCATCTTCTGGGGTTGAGTTTTGTTTGATATCAACATTTACAACAACATCATTGAAATCATTATCCCCACCGCCTTTTAGATCTTCAAAACCAATTTGCAGAGGATTTTGGTCGATGATTTCTGTATAGTCAAATCCATTAACATTTAAAGCAGAATCTGAGAAAAATACAGGATCTCCTTGACCTTTGAGTTCCGTGCCATCCAAAACAGGAGTCCACTCTCCTTGATTGTTCAATGTAAATGTTACCTCATCACCATCGCTAATTTGATGATTTAAGCGGTCACCATTTGGAATCAGAAAAAACCCAACTTCAACAACGCCAGAAGGTAGGTTTTCTGGTGCATACACAGAAACAGAGGGTTCGCCAACTCCGAGTGTGTCTTTGACATTTGCAAAATCTATCATTCCAGCGATGGGGTCTCCGTTGCTATTTGCAAAATAATGCCCTATAGAGTTGTTATAACCGGCATGTGATATGATGGAATCAAGCGAAATAGTAAATCCAACACCAAACGGGATAAGGTAATTACCATTAGGTAGTTGAACTAACTCAGTATCATTATTAGATTTTTGATCACCATATAAAATATCATTCCCCGCGCCGCCTTTGATCGTATCTGCCCCGCCTCCGCCCTTTAGGACATCCGCGCCGCTGCCGCCAAAGAGTATATCTTTGCCCGAGCCACCGAAGAGATTGTCATCTCCTGCGCCACCTTTTAGAGTATCAGCTCCGCCGCCGCCTTTTAGGGTGTCTGCGCCGCCTCCACCGAGAAGCGTGTCATCACCAGAGCCACCAAAGAGGTTATCGTCTCCCGCGCCACCTTTTAAAGTATCAGCTCCACCTCCGCCTTTTAAGACATCCGCGCCGCCTCCACCGAGAAGCGTGTCATCTCCTGCGCCACCAAAGAGGTTGTCATCTCCCGCACCACCTTTTAGAGTATCAGCTCCACCGCCGCCGAGAAGCGTGTCATCTCCTGCGCCACCAAAGAGGTTGTCGTCTCCCGAGCCACCTTTTAGGGTGTCAGCTCCACCTCCGCCTTTTAAGGTATCCGCTCCGCTGCCGCCGAAGAGCATATCATCCCCTGCGCCACCTTTTAATATATCAGCTCCCGAGCCACCGAAGAGGTCATCATCCCCTTTGCCGCCTTTTAAGGTGTCGCTTCCTTTATCCCCTTTTAATATGTCATTACCAGCGCCACCGAGGAGCGTGTCATCTCCTTTGTTTCCTATGAGAATGTCGTTATTTGCGCCGCCGCGCAATAGGTCGTTACCAGCTCCTCCTATTAATATATCATCACCTTTGCCGCCGCTGGCTACATCCTCTCCGGCAGTGCCTGTTATGATATCATCGCTGCCATTATTGTCGGTGGTGCTTTGCACTGTGATGTTTAAAATTGCATCGTTAAAGTCGTTGTCTCCTCCTCCAAACATATCTTCCCAGCCTACTTTTCCATCAGGCGAGCTGTTCATATGATTTATTCCATCAGGATTTAAGCTTTGATCTGAGAAATATATAGGAGTTGACTCTCCCTGGATTGGGTCACCATTAATAAAAGGCGTCCAAATACCGCCTATATTCTGAAATGTCACAACATCTCCAGCGGAGAGTTGGTTTAAATTAGCGCCATCTGGTATCAAGAAAAATCCAATCTGCTCTGCTCCTGCGGGGATGTCCGAGGATTCGTATCTGACTATCACCTCTGAGCCTTCGCCAAGAGTGTCGCCTACGTTGGAAAAATCAATGGCACCAGAGATCGGATTGCCATCACCATCAACAAAATAGTGGCCAAAGGAATTATCATACCCAGTGTTGGAGGTTAGGGAGTCGAACACTAAGCTTATCCCATATCCTGGGATGATGTTATAATTACCGTTCCCCAGCTGGTCCGGAATAGGAGGATCTGGAAGAGGCTCTGGGTCCGGGTCAGGATCTGGGTTAGGTGTAGGGTCAGGATCGGGTGTAGGATCGTCCGGGTCAGGTGTAGGATCCGGAGTTGGGTCCGGGTTTGTTGGGTCTGGGATTGGCGGCGGAGGGGTGGCAGGTGCCGGGGGAGGGTCACCGGGCACATCCTCAGTTACTACCTCTTCTTCGTTCCTTTGAATAAGCAGGTCTTCATCTTCAATTTCTCTGATATCCTTCTTGTTTGCAGCTTCTTCTGAACCTGTTTGCTCTTTACTTGCTTCGTTCTGGTCTATGATATCTTCATTAGCGTCCTTTTGCCCTGCTGCTATTTCTGTCTTTTGGGCATTGTGAAAACTGGGCTCTATTATTTCCCCGCTTGCTTCTTTAGGCAGAGCATCTTCTTCGATAAAAGTTGCGATTGGCGTTTCTGGCGGTGGATTATAAGAGCTGTCATCATTATATTCAAATTGAGCATTAATCATTAACTCATCTGGAGAGTGCTGAGTTCTGATATCTCTACTATCCACCGCGCCATCCAGGATTTCAGTTTTTTCTGGAGGGCTATAGGTCAGCTCTTCTGTTGAAGAGGTGATGTCATCGCTTGTCACAAGTATTTCCTCAAAATCTAGAGTCGATGCTTTTTCATGCGCAGTCATTTTTCTAGCGTCAAGATCTTTCTTGTCAACATTGGTTAACCGATCAAAACGATCGAATTGTTCTTGTGAATGGGAGGCTTCTGAGTTATTACCCGTTTCCCCTGACTTAGAATCAGCCATATAATACCAGCCTTCATAACTTGCACTTATTATTTAGATGCTAACTTATAAAAGGTTAATATGGGGTTAAAAACAAGTATAAACCTCGCTAATTGAAAATGTTTTTTAAGTCGCAATCATTTTAGACTAAACCTAGATCTTCCCGATGCTTTCAATATGCCAAGAACCATCAGGAGATTAGCCCAGATTTGCAGGATTCCGAGGAGCCAAGAGAGGGTTGGAATCGCCAGCAAAAGGACTGGTTGAATAAGCACAGCAGAGCCACTTGCGAAAAGCACTGTTCGGATACATGCTTGCATTGAGAATTGCGGAGCAATAGCGCGGGTGATAAAATATATCACGAGGATAAAAAAGCTTTTCTCCAGTATGGTATTTATGAACAGCAAGATTGCAGCTATCGGAAATACCATATAGATAAACACCGAGGAGGATTTCTCCAACAAAGAGGCAAAGTTAGATTTTATTACTTCTTGAGTCAATATTTGCGGCTCTTTACCGAATATTTGGGTATATTGCAAGGGCCAGCTATTCCTGATTGCTTGATCTGAGTGGATTAATGTGATTACTATCTTATTTCCAGTCATCAATACGGGGATTTTAGCGCTTTCGCTGGGTTTCAGCTTCCCATTCGGATCTATCGCGACTATTTTCTTATTCTTCTTATCGAGCAAAAAGATGGGGGTATTTTTTTTCGTAGAAATATTTTTCCCATCATAATCCAGCGTAGGCATTTGAGTGAGTATATGGTCAATATTCTCGATTTTTTGTTCTATTTTGCTATCTTCCAGATAGGTTTGCAGCGTATTCACATCCCCAAGAAAAAACATAGTGGAAAAAAGCGACCCTATTAGCGAAAGAGTCAAAATATACTTTACCCCATAGCCTTTATAGGAGGTAATAACATCCTTGTAGAAGCTAGCGGAGCTAAGAGACATACGCAAATGAGTGAGCAATGTTTTTATAAAAGATACTGTATTCGAAACTATAGTTGTCATAATGAGTAATTTAGTCTAATATTCTGCCTGGTTTATTCTTATCTGGAGTATTATAGTGAATTTGAACGAAAA
>NVVL01000061.1 GCA_002402195.1 Rickettsiales bacterium
AAACAAGATTTATAGAGGTTTAGCATAAAAATAATATAATTCTACTCTTAGTGGAGCAATGGGAATAGGGTATACCTAATAATATCCATAAATAAAAGGAGGTTAATGTGGAAAAAGGTTATGTAAGTTCAGAGTTTATCGTTAAATCAGGTAGAAAGAAAAATGCTACAATCACAGGTTATGCCAGCGTGTTTGGAGTGGTAGATTTTCATAATGATATCATAGTTAAAGGTGCATTTAAGAAGGCAAAGGCTAATAAAATAAGGCTTCTTTGGCAGCATGAGTCCAAAAAACCAATAGGTGTCATTACGCTTTTAGAAGAAGATGAGTACGGCCTGAAGATGGAAGCAGAAATCAACAGCAATACAGTGGCAGGCGCGGAGGCTGCAGAGCTCGTCAGGCAGAAGGCTATTTGCGGCTTGAGTATTGGGTTTGTGATCGAGTCATCGAATTATAATAAGGAAGGAATTAGGGTGATTGATGGTATTAATTTGATGGAAGTTAGTATCGTCACTTTCCCAGCCAATAGAAGTGCGGAGATCCAGGCGATCAAAAACCGAGACAAAGAGAAGGGCTCATACGAAGAGTCGCTGGATACTCTGCAGGGGCTTATCAAAAAATTAGAAAATTATTAAGGTCAAAAAAAGTGGAAGATTATTAAAACAAGACTATTAGGAGGATGTTATGGAAGAGAACAAGATCGAAGAAATGTCCGAGGATCTAAAAAGCTTTTTAGCTCGGGAGTCAAATACAGGTGTAAAAATCAATAAAATCGAAGGAGATATTAGCAAAATGCAAAATTATTTTTTAAATGATAATATTAACAATAACCCTGAAGAAAAGGCTGCTTTTAACAGCTTTATAAGAGAAGGGGTGGGGAGTGATTTTATCAATAAATCTTTCAGCGGTGGTGCGCAGGAAGGGGGCGTGCTTATTACTCCTACTTTGAATAATCAAATCATTTCAGCAATTAATGCAAAATCTCCCATGAGGCAGCTAGCATCTATAGAGAGCATCTCAACCAGAGCGCTGGATATTGTGATCGAAGATGGCGCGTTTATCTCTGGCTGGGTGGCAGAGAGCGCCGCAAGACCAGACACAAACACTCCAAATCTTACCAAAAAGACTATAAATGCGCATGAATTATACGCCCAGCCAAAGGCGACTCAAAGCATTATAGATGATTCTGAGATTAATATCGAAAATTGGCTGTCAGAGCGCCTAGTAGATAGCTTTGTTAAGCTAGAAAACGAGGCATTTATCAATGGGGATGGTAATAATAAGCCATTTGGTTTGTTGGCTAATGCAGGTATAGGCCGAATTGATGTTGAGCATGAGGTTAGCCCAGCCTCCCTGCTGAACCTTATCAATGGGGTTGGGGAAGGGTATCTGGAGAATGCTAGCTTTCTTATGAATAGGAGTACTTTGTCATCCATTCAGTCTTTAACGGATGAGGCTGGAAGGTTCATCTGGCAGCAATCACTGTCTGACCCGCTTAAACAGACGATCTTTGGTGTGCCAGTTGTGATTAGTTCTAATATGCCAGATATCGCAGATAATAGCTTATCTATTGCGATTGGTGACTTTAGATCTGCGTATAAAATCGTTGATCGTTCTGGAATGAATCTGATGAGAGACCCATACACAGACAAGCCATTCGTAAAATTCTACGCAGTTAAAAGAGTTGGCGGGGATGTGGTTAATCCATCAGCTGTTAAGTTTGCAAGGTTCGCAGCAGCAGCATAGGCAAGCGGCTTAAAATTGGGTTGCTGTCTCGCATAGCAGCCCATAAGCAAGCAACTTGTAAGCCCGTATCTTATAAATTGGAGGTATGATTATGATAGTAAATCACAAAATTCTTAATATACGAAACATAGAAACATGGCCACTTGAAGAGGTAAAAAACTACTTACGCATCACGAGTGATTACGATGATGTATTACTCATAGGTCTTGTCGAAACCGCAACCAATATTGCCGAGAGCTTCACGGGCTTGAGTTTGCATAACAGGCATATATTATGTGAGATTAAAAATGCAAAACCTATCATCAAATTAAAGCATGTGCCAGTGCTCAGGCTCACGGGGGTTAGGCTTGCATCCAAAGACGAAAAAGAAGATATATCCGATGATTTTGGCTTTGTAGAAACCAGCAATTCTACTCTCCATTTAGCGTCTCATTATGCCGGGAAGGATGTCGAGATTGAGTATGAGAGCGGATATGAAGAGCATATCCCACGCGAGATTCAGCACGGAATATTAATGCATGTTGCCTCTATGTATGAGCATAGCGAAGATGGTACGAGTATAAATTCCGAAATCAAGGATCTGTATCTGCCATATAGGGTAATGAAGATCTGATAATTAAGGAGTCACTATGAAACAAAATATAATATCAAAATTAAGTCACAGGATAATTTTCCTGGAAAACAGGGCCGCAAGTGAGCTGGAAGAGGATCTGTGGGAAGAGGTGCAAACGAGCTTTGCCGAGATGAAGCCTATTTGCGATAATCGCTTTGTGTCTCTGGAGGGGCTGCAATTTGGTAATGTGATTACGGAAGGATATTTTCTGTTTAGAATACGCTCGATCAAGGATGTTCATAGCAGAATGCGCATTAATTTTCAAGGGAGGCTCTTTGAAATAAAGCGCATCATCGACGAAGACGAAAAAGGCCGCATGCTCAGTATTGTAGCGTTGGAAATATAGGAATAGGTATAAATATTATGTCACTAACATTCATTCACGATTTTCAAAAACAATTATACAGCGCTCTGTCTGCTGATGCATGGATTACGAATAATATAAACAAGATCTATTTTGGAGTAGTTCAAGATGGGCAATCGCCGTTTATACTCATCAACATCCAAAAGGCGGAGGATCTTTCGCTGCACCATAATTCCATATATTCGGTGGATTTTCAGATCATAGGATATGCCAAGGATCATAATCATCAGCTGCTTGTGTCGCTGGGGGATAGGGTGGTTGAGCTATTGTCAAATTCCGAGAGGTGTTTTGGAGGATATATAATTGCTGGCATCAAGGCAAATGATGTGCAGTTTGAACGGGCGAGAGATTTAGTCCTCAATAAGCTGACAATTAACTATAAAGCACTGATCAAAAAAGAGGTGTATGATGAGCTTTCATGATGTAAATCTGCCAAGACATATAGAAGTATTTGCCATAGGTTCCTCAGAATTCAGCACATCTTGCGCAGTTTCTATGTCTGGAAGGGAGGTAAGGAGCTTGGATGCTGCCTCCCCAAAAAGGCGCTATACGCTGAAGGATTGTAGGCTTTCTGCGCTGCAATTTGAGGCTTTTAATAGCTTCTTCAAAGCAAGGGGAGGGCGGCGATTCTCTTTTCGTCTGCGTGATCATTTTGACTATATAGCAGCGCGGCAAATTATAGCAATAGGAGACGGGTCTGCTATTGAGTTTCAGCTGCAAAAAACATATGAAGATAAGGTCAACCCCTATGTGCGCACCATCACAAAACCAATCGCAGCTTCTGTGAATTTATGGAGTGATATGGAGGATATCATCCCAAATTCGATTGATGCTAACACGGGTATTGTGAGGCTAGCCCAGCCACTGGCTGGTGGTGCGAGCCTATCTGCGAGTTTTGAATTCGACGTGCCGGTCAGGTTCGCTTGTGATGAGTTTCAGTATAGTCTGAGCAAGGATGGAAGCATTATATTGAATGATGTAGAACTAATCGAGGTATATGAGTGATGGGAGAAAATTTTGTGTATTTATTTTATATCAAAACCAGCAGGAATAAGGAATATTATCTCACCTCCTCTAGTGAGGTTGTGGTGTCTGCAGGTGTTAAATATCAGCCATATTCGGGGTTAGCACTGACATCGGGTAAATTCAACGATTCTGGGCAAAATCAGGTCATTTTAAGCGGTATTTTTGAAAAACAAGGGATAGATAAAGATGACGACCTCACTGGAGCGCTTGTTAAGATTATGTATATGCAGGGTGATAAGGGCGATAAAGGCAATAAAGATGATAAGGCAATTCATTTTGTTTCGTATATCTGCACGCAGCACAGCAAGATGGATCTTGATTTTGAGATTAAATGCGAACCAGAGACGATAAAATATAATCAGCCCGTTGTGCAAATGTTCAGCAAAACATGCCGGGCGAATTTTGGTGATGATAAATGCAAAGTGGATATGGGCGACTATTCTGTGCTGTGTGATGTTGTGAAAGTTAAGAAAAATATCCTCACCTGCGAGCTTGGAGATGTAAAATCTGGTTATTTTAAGTGTGGCAAGCTTGTCACGCTAGGCGGGGAGGTGGAATCTTGTAGTTTTAAGATTATGTCCCATTCTGGCAATGATATCGAGGTTGAGCGGGGATGTAACTTTGATTTTGCTGAGCAAAAACAGGTCACATTGATTCCGGGTTGTGATAAAAGCTTTAGAACTTGTTGCTATTCTTTCAAGAATGCAGTAAATTTCAGAGGCGAACCGGCAATTCCGGAATTTAATTTTATTAAAAACTAATTTTGGCAGATAGATAAATGTTACAGAGTTTTATTTCAGGGTTTCTTAGTGTGTTTAGATTTGGCGCTGTGAGCGTCCCACAAACAGACCAGCTTCAAGACTCTGCTGAATATTTCTGCCGAGTGGAAAAAGACACGCTAAGTGCATATGAAAAACTAGTAAAAGAATATGAAAGAAAGTAAAAAATTTTTTGAGAATAATCGTTTGAATAAAGGCTATGGGCGCGCTCCTTCTAATAGAGTGAGCGACTCTGCTCTTGTTAATAAGAAATATAATCACGCTCTTCCTCCGATTGATATGATGGAAGAATATGAGGAAATGAATCCAGGCTCTTGCGCGCAGCTATTTAGCATGGCAAAACAAGAGCAAAATCATAGGCATTCTATGGATTTGGTCGCTATGAACAGGCATAATAAAGCAGTTCATATGGGAAGGATGTTTTCTCTCCTCTTTGTGATGATCGTTGCGGCATCTACCTTTGCGCTGGCCTTTTTTGGCAATGTGATAGTAGCCTCAGTCTTTGCAGGCTCCGCATTTGCTTGTATTGTCATGGTGTCATATTTTTATTCCAAAAACACTGTAAATACAGTCAAAAGGGAGTTTAATAGACCTCAGCAAAGGAATCATCGCCCCTCAAAAGGGCGTGGTCAGCGAAATAATCGTCCGAGCAGATAGTTTTTACTGCGAAGTCCAGCCTCCATCCATTGAGAGCGCCGTGCCTGTGATGGAGGCGGCTTCTTTGCTGCAAAGATAATGCGCCAGTGAGGCAATTTCTTCGATCTCGACGAATTTCTTGGTGGCTTGGGCTGCTAGCAATACATCTTTTATGACGCTCTCCTCGCTTATTCCCCGAGCCTTTGCGGTATCGGCCACCTGCTCAAGCACCAGAGGCGTTTTAACATATCCCGGACAAATGGAATTAACGGTGATTCCGTGTTCGGCAACCTCCAGCGCGACTGTTTTGGTAAGCCCCAGCATGCCATGCTTGGCTGCGACATAGGCAGATTTAAACGGCGAGGCCACAAGCCCATGCGCGGACGCAATATTAATTATCCTGCCCCAGCCATTCTTTTTCATGATAGGCACAACATTTTTGATGGTATAAAAAGAGGCGATCAGATCAATGCGTATTATGGCTTCCCATTTCTCTGGAGGAAACTCCTCGATAGGCGACACAAACTGAATTCCGGCATTATTGATAAGCACATCGATTTTGCCAAATTTATCGAGGATATTTGCAAACATCTGATCAATTTCTGCGGGTTTAGTAAGATCTGCGCCCTCATGTATGACCCCAGCTGCACCATCTGCCATCAATTCTTCCGAGATCTTTTTTATTTCCCCACTATCTGCAAAGCCATTAATCACAAGGTGTGCACCGCTTTTGCTGAATCTTTTTGCTATACCAAGCCCAATTCCGCTTGTTGAGCCGGTCACTACCACTACTTTATTTTTCATAAGCTGTTATTATCTATTTATTTTAAAACTAATTTTTATAGAAATATACGTAAGGTCTAGATTCAAGAATCTATACTCCAGAACTTGAGTTAAAAAACTTCTAAAAACACAAAATATTCTAGTCCTGCGCGTGCTTCTATGTTAATAATACCCTATCAGTCAAATAATTGAGAGTAGAAAGACATGGAGCCAGTAGAAATAAAGCAAACAAAGTCAAAATCTGTGTCCTGCGCGGGGAGGGAGGTTCCTTTAGACCACCCTAAAATTTACCTAGAAATCGACCCCAAAATAGCAAAAATAGACTGCCCCTATTGCGGCAAACGATTCGAACTCGCACCAGGTGAGTAGAGTTTATTGTTGGTTAAATGGATTTTTCTTATTGACATGTTGTCGCGTATATGCGACAATACATCAATAATATCTAATAGATATTATTTTAATGATAAAAACCAAAGAAATCCATTTTATTACAACAGAAAATGGGAAATGTCCGGTAAAAGAATGGCTAAAAAAACTAGATATTCAAACAAGAGCAAGAATTAACGTTAGACTAGTTAGATTAGAGTACGGAGTATATGGAGATTGTAAGCGCATTGATAAACAGCTATATGAACTAAGATTCTTTTTTGGCAAAGGGTATAGGGTATATTTTACAGAAAGAGATAATAAAATTATTTTGCTCTTAAGTGCCGGAGATAAATCTACACAAATAAAAGACATCAATAAAGCCAAAGATATTTTAAAGGAACTAAGTTAAAGGAGGTGAATATGGAAAAATTTAATGATTACCTAACACTACAGCTGCAAGACCAAGATGAGCTAGTAGCCTACATTAACGCAGCTCTGGAGCAATATTCTATCGATCAAAACAAGGAGCTATTCCTTGCTGCTATAAAAGAAGCCATCATCGCAAGAGGGGGCGTGACAAAAGTTGCTATCCAGGCGCATATTAATAGACAACATATATATAGAATGCTATCTAGCAAAGGCAATCCCAGCTTTGATAATATCGGGATATTGCTGTCTGTTTTAGGTACGCGGTTGATGGTTGAAGCAAGAGCCTAAACCTACAACCAATATGCCCGCTCTATAACATCACATGCGTAACTATCTGTGGATCCTGTCAATTATAGTTGTTCATCCTGTCATTTATGATAGGATAATACAAGATATATGAGAGGATCGCTATGATGAATACAGAGATAACGGATTTGAAAAAGCGCTGCTTGCCGTGGTGCTTATTTCCTACATCCAGCCCTTCGAGGATGGCAACAAACGCACCGGCCGCATGGTTGGCAATGCTTTCCTCATAAACCACTCCGGATGCCCCCTGTCATATCGCAGCGTAGATGCCATAGAGTATAAAAAAGCCATGCTATTATTTTGTGAGCAAAATAACCTAGCCGAATTCAAGAGAGTCTTCATCGAACAGAATTTGTTCAGCGTTAAGAATTATTTTCGGTGATTGGGGGGTGGAGGTGCCTGCATAGTTTCAGGAAAGCTGCAAGTCTCCCGCTATCCTAGCCCCCCAAAAAAGCAGGCAAGCAATGCTGCTCTAATGGGCGGGGAGGGCGCTTGCGGAGGGCTTAAAATGCTAAGCAGAAAAAGCCCCAAAATACGAGTTATTTTAACAGCGCATCGAAAGAATACCCGCTCCAGGCTCATGAAGCGCTTTGCTTCACAAACTTGGGGGAAGGTTAGTCGGCGGGGTGAGGGTCAAGTGAGTCTCCCATAGTGGAGTGTTCTTCAGAAAAGGTACCTGCCAACTCACCAGCGGTGAGGCCTAATACACTAGGATTGTCCTGCAAGAATTTACGAAACAGATCATGTAGACTCAGAGATAAAAGGTCAACTTGTGATAAATCCTCTGCTAAAGGAAGTTCGATGGGCACCTCCTCTGAAGTGGCGAGGGGGAGCGCTTCTTGTAAGCTTGTTAATTTGTCCTGGTGTAGAGAGTATTTAATGGATTTAATTGCTTGAGTAACTTTCTCTGGAAGTGCATTTATCCAGAGGTTTAGCTGTGCGTCTATCAAGTAGCTAGGCAATTCATCTACAAATTGGCCTATTCTTCCCATGTCTAAGAATTTACTTGCGATCTTAGCTATTATATCCTTGGTAGCACCTGGATGCATATCTAAGCTGTCCTCTTGGATATGCTCTAATACACCCTTATCATCAGTAGATCGAGCTGTCACATCGGCTCCTTTATCTATTAATAAGGATACAAGAGCAAGATTGGGATCAGAGACAGATACTGCTAGTAGCAGAGGTGGGCGATCGTAAGTCTCGTGGGAGTTTACATCATAACCGCCATTCAGCATAGTGGATACAGTTTTAATGTCCCCTGTTGTACACGCTGAGAATATTCTGCTCTCATCCGACAAAGTGCCAGGTGTATGTGATTTAACCTCGAGGTCAACCGTTGACCTTTCTGATACAGTAAAGCTTGTATCCAGGTCGGAAGATACTACGCTTTCTGTTGATTCGGAGGTTTCGCTAGCTGACCCAAAATCTAGTTCATCCGTATCTGTGGTGTCATTAAGTGTGGCGACAAGTGTGGCGATGGACTTGGTCTCCACTTGATCTCCTTTTAAATTCTGAATAGTGGTTTCTTGTGTGTTGCTTAGGATACTCATAATAGTGTCATAGTCTGGAGTCTTTGGTGTTACCCACATCTTGAAAAGATTCCTAGGTATGATTGAAGTATCCACAAATGAAAAAAATGGATTGAATGCAGACAGCATCTTAAACAAACCGGTTGATTCAGATAAATCTAAAGCCTCGAAAGCTCTAGAGTAGGGTCTGGCATGCTCTGTGCATTTAGCCTTGAATAAAGTGTTGGCACTACTTATTACATATTCTTCGAGAGGCGTGCCTTCAAATAACTTAAGAAATTCACTAACTTTTGCACTGTTTATTGTTTCTTCATTGATAGATCTTGTAAGAAGTGTAGTTATAACTTGTTTAAAAGAGTCTTGGGCGCTTGTTTTTTCTTGTCTTCCCTGTCTTCCTTTTTTGAAATCACTATCACCTAAGACGCCATGAGTGCTAACTAAGCTTTTTAGTTCAGTGCTATCAATCTCACTTATCGTATTTAAATTATCTTCTTGCAACAATATCTTAAACACCCTCAGCCAAGTCTGTGTACGCACCCAATCTCCTTCGTTTCTGGAAAAATCACCAGAGAGTAAATGCTTAGCGTTTACCCTCGTACTTCTACTACTACTCATAACATCATCCTATATTTTATTATTAATAAACATTTATCACACATCAAGCTGCGCTCATTTTTTGCTGACACTAAAGGCATAAACCGTATAGTTTTAGCACTCAGTGCCTCGCGTCTTCGAGCAGATTCTATAACAAATATATTAACATTTCCTAATACAAATGCAAATAATTTCCTAATTTTTATTAAACAGCATTGTAAATACGTCACATCTTTTCTAATCACAAAAACAAACTACATTTCCACTTACTCCCTCTAGCTTTTCAAAACAACCTTGCAATTCTTGATGAAATTTAATATAATCCGGGCTTTGGTACTTATGGGGTGATGGCTGCGGCTTGAGTTGAATATAATGTCGATTGATCGAAAAACTATAGTGGTTGCGATGTCTGGTGGGGTGGATAGTTCCGTTGTGGCGGCTATGCTGCATAAGGCAGGGCATAAGGTGATAGGGATTACTTTGCAGCTTTATGATTATGGCGAGGCGCTCCAGAAAAAAGGCGCGTGCTGTGCAGGGCAAGATATTTATGATGCTAAAATGGTTGCTGATAAGCTCGGTTTTCCGCATTATATCTTTGATTATGAGAGCAAATTTAAGGAAGAAGTAATCGATGATTTTGTCGATAGCTATTTAAGGGGGGAGACTCCTTTGCCTTGTGTGCGTTGCAATCAATCTGTGAAGTTTAAGGATCTCCTGAGAGCCGCAAAAGAGCTGAATGCAGACGCTCTCGCAACAGGGCATTATGTGCAGAAAATTGTTAATAATGGCATGTCTGAGCTGCATAAAGGGGTGCTGGAGGAAAAAGACCAGAGCTATTTTCTGTTCTCCACAACGCAGGAGCAGCTGGACTATCTGATGTTTCCGCTTGGTGGGTATAGCAAGGATAAAACCAGAGAGCTTGCGCGTGAGTTTGGCTTGGAGATTGCAGATAAACCAGATAGTCAGGATATATGTTTCGTTCCGAATGGGAATTACCGTGACATAATAGACAAAGCGCGTCCAGATGCAATGAAGCCCGGCAGGTTTATGCATATTGATGGCTTTGATCTTGGGGGGCACAAGGGGATTGCGGGCTATACTGTTGGTCAGAGAAAAGGGCTCGGTATTGCATTTGGTAAACCGATTTATGTAATAAAAATTGACCCGCAGACAAATACAGTCTATGTTGGAGCGGAGTCTGCTCTCTTTAAGACGAAGTTTTTATTGAAAGATATCAATTGGATTGCTCGGGATAAAAATCCGGAGGGGCTTGAAATTATAGCGAAAATCAGGTCAACAACCCCCGGGGTTCTCGCAAGGCTGAACTATAAAGATGGTCAGCTGCAGGTGACTTTGCTTGAGAGAGAAAAAGCAGTCACACCAGGGCAAGCTTGCGTGTTTTATGATGGTTCCAGAGTCCTTGGCGGAGGGTGGATAACCAGAGAAATAGAATAAAATAGTGCAAAAAAAACGCTTGGAGAGCAATAAAGAACAGTTGAAGAGCAGTTATAGAACCGAATAAGCTGAATAAATATAATTAAGGTATGATTAATAATGAAATTCTTTAAGAAGAAGAGCTTTGAATCAGTAAAAGATGCTGGTGGAACAAGCGGTCTGGACAGGACGTTAGACTCACTTGACTTAATACTCCTTGGTCTTGGCGGTATTGTTGGCACTGGAGTGTTTGCTTTGACTGGCATGGTAGCTGCGCAATATGCTGGGCCTGCGGTTACTATCTCCTATATCATTGCTGGTGTTACTTGTATCTTTGTTGCGCTTGTTTATACTGAACTTGCAACAATGCTCCCGACTTCTGGGAGTGTTTATACATATTCCTATGTTGCTTTTGGCGAGATGGTCGCCTGGCTGGTCGGTAGTGCGCTTATCATTGAGCTTTGCTTTTCGGCCTCTGCAGTGGCTGGCAGCTGGTCTGCTTATGTGCAAGGGATTTTTGAGTCTGCAGGGGCTCCTCTGCCCAAGATGCTGACAAACTCACCGTTTGAAGGCGGGATTGTCAATCTTCCGGCATTCCTGATTGTAGTGTTTGTTGGTTGCATGTTGTACCGGGGAACTAAGGAGAGTAAGAAGCTTAATAATATTTTAGTTTTCATCAAAATGGCAGCGATTTTTATCTTTATATTCTTTGCGGCTCCTCATTTTGATGCGGCTAATTGGGAAAATTTCATGCCTAATGGGTTTGATGATGTGCTTTATGGTTCTTCAATTTTGTTCTTTGCGTTTACTGGGTTTGGAACTTTGGCAAGTGCTGCTGAAGAATGTAAGGATCCGAAGAGGAATTTGACGATTGGGATTATAGGGTCATTGGTTCTTGCGACTATTGTTTATGTGGTCGTGGCTGCGGTGCTGACGGGTATTGTGCCGTTTGGTGACCTTGATAATGCGCAACCTCTTGCATATGCTTTGAAGCAAACTGGTAATGGGATTGGGTCAACATTGGTGGCAACCGGCGCGGTAGCTGGCATGACTACTGTGATTATGATGAATATTTACGGTCAGTCCAGGATTTTCTATGTGATAGCTCGTGATGGTTTATTGCCGAAGAGCCTTGCAAAATTGCACCATAAATATGACAGCCCGTATATGACTATTTTAGTGTTTACAACTCTTATAGCTGTGATGGGAGCGTTGATTCCTTATGGTATTCTGGCGCAGCTCTCCAGCATGGGAGCCTTGGTTGACTATATGGTCGTTGCTGTTGTGGTGATGATGTTCAGGATTCAAAAGCCAGATGTTGAGCGTCCGTTTAAATGTCCGATAGTATTTGTTATTGCGCCTTTGGCTTTGATGGCATCATTTTATTTGTTGTTCAAGCAGATAATAAGTAAACATGGCGAAATGCTTTTAACTGGCAAAATTTTTATTTATTGGTTTATAATAATGTTTGTGTTGTATGTGATGAAGAGTTCTTTGTTCAGTGCAAAAGAGCAAATTGACAACGCAGCAGATTAAAATTGGGAATAATGAATAGAGTTGCCATATTGGTTTTAACATCTCGAAAACGAGTCTCTATAGCGCTATCGCTATAGAGCTCCTTATTCTATTTCTTGTATTTTAAAATAAAACCAATTCAGGTGAAACTTATGTCCGTCATGGATTCGACATTTAATGCTGTAATTTTTTTAGAAGATTTTTTCTGGGCTTATATAGGCTGGGCTCTTATTGTATCTGCTGGTATTTACTTAACAATCATATCTCGCGGTTTGCAGTTTCGGGTGCTGTTTAATTTTCGTTCGAACATCAAAAATATATATTGCGAGGCCAGCAAGAGCAAGAACGGAGGAGTGCATCCGTTTAAATTATATTTTGCCTCTGTTGGCGGGATGGTTGGTCTTGGGAATATAGTAATCATCAGCATGGCCGTAATGATCGGAGGGCCGGGGAGTATTTTTTGGACTGTTCTTGCCTCGTTTAGCGGGATGCTTTTGAAATATTCGGAGATTTATCTGGGCGTGAAATACCGGGTGCAAAATCCGAATGGCGGCTTTAATGGTGGGCCTATGTATTTCTTGCAAAAAGCATTTAAGCCAAAGATTTTTGCCTATATATTTGCTTTTTTAATGTGTTTATATGGGGTGGAGGTTTCTAACTTCCTGATAATAGTCGACAGGATGGAGCATAGTTTCGAATTTAACCGATATGCGGTTATTTTTGCTCTGCTTGCTGTGACGATATATTCAGCAATTGGCGGCATAGAGAGGCTTGCTAATATTTGCACGGCGATCATGCCCGTCTTTATGATTGGATATGTGATTCTTGCGATATATATAATATTTATCAATGCTAGTTTGCTGCCTGAGTTTTTCAAAACGGTTATTGTTTCGGCATTTACTCCCCACGCGCAGATCGGTGGTTTTGCGGGGAGTAGTGTGATTCTGGCTGCGCAGCTTGGTATTTCAAAGGCGGTTTATTCTGGGGATATAGGGATTGGTTATGACTCGATCATTCAAAGCGAAACCCGCATCGTAAACCCGCATGACCAGGCGACGCTTGCTATTTATGCCCTGTTTACGGACACATTCATCTGTCTTTTAACCAACGTAATGATTGGGGTTACGGGGGCGTGGTATACTCTGAATCATCTCGTGCCATCTGATATTGTGAGTAAGATATTATCCGAATATATACCATATAGTGATGTCTTTATGACATTGCTGTTATTTTTTGCTGGCTTTACTACTATTATTGCGTATTTAGCGGCGGGGATAAAATGCTCGGAATTTATTAGCCAGAAATATGGGAAGATGATATATTTATCATATGCTATATTTGCGTTTATATTTGTCTGTAACTTTTCGCAAACAAACGCTATAATCATCATGAGTTTGCTTGCGGGTCTGCTTGTTCTGCTGAATATATGCGGAATATTGAGACTTCGGAAGGATATAGAGTTTAAATAATATAGAGAATATGTCAAATATACTGACCCCTCTTCGGGGAATGAAAGATCTACTGCCGGATGATTTCCGCATACATAAACATATTGAAGAAATAGCGTTTAATACCGCAAAACTATACGGATATGAGGGGTTCGCCACTCCTATGCTAGAATATGTGAGCGTGTTTGACCGCACCCTTGGGGAGGAGTCGGATGTTGTTAGCAAGGAAATGTATAGTTTTCACGACAAGAAGGGGCGTCACATAGCGCTCCGTCCTGAGTTCACAGCCAGCGTCATGCGCGCGTTTATTTCCAATGGTTTGAAGCAGAAATTGCCGTTGAAGCTTTTCTCCAGCGGGGCTTTGTTTCGTTATGATCGTCCGCAAAAAGGGCGACAAAGGCAGTTTCATCAGCTGAATTTTGAATATCTGGGCGCAAGCGGGGCTTATTCCGATGCAGAAACGATTGCTCTTGCTGCGCATGTTCTGGAAAATCTGGGGCTTTTGGCGGACGTTACATTAGAGCTAAACTCACTTGGTTGCAGGGAATCCAAGCAAAATTATCAAGCAGCTTTGAGTGCGTATTTTGCTCAATATGTGGGCGAGCTTTCAGAGGATAGTAAAAAGCGTTTGGAGAAAAATCCGATATTGATTCTTGACTCGAAAGATGAATCGGACAAGAAAATCGCTAAAGATGCTCCGGTGATTACGGATTATTACACAAAAGATGCGGCGAGCTATTTCCAGGAGGTAAGGTCAAATCTGGATATGCTGGGTGTTAGTTATGTGGTGAATCCGAGGCTTGCGCGCGGGCTGGATTATTACTCACATACGGCATTTGAATTTGTCACGACTAGTCTGGGCGCGCAAAGCACTGTGCTTGCGGGCGGGCGTTATGATGGTTTGTCTGAGCTTATGGGGGGCGATAAAATGCCTGCGATCGGCTTTGCAGCAGGTATTGAGCGCATTGCTCTTATGGGCGAATTTTCTCCGGCAAAAGAGCGCCGGGTATATGTGATTCCGATCGGCGCTGAATGTGCGGATTATGCTTCCCGGGTCACGAATATCCTCAGGCGAGGAGGAGTTCAGACGAGCTTGTCTTTTGAAGGAAAAATTGCCAAGCGGATGCAGTCAGCCTTAGCGGCAGATGCTAGTTTTGTAGTGTTTATTGGCTCCGAGGAGAAAGCCAAAGGGACATATAAGCTGAAGGATCTGGATGCAGGTAGCGAAATTGAGGTAAATAGCGCAGAGTTATTAGAGATTACCCAACAACAAGTTGTGCAACAACAAATCGCGCGGCAACAAATTGCACGGCAACAAGTTGCGCCGCAAAAGACCAGGCAAGGTCAGTAGCTCTCATGCGCATATTGAACATCATGATGTCACGAGACCTTGGAGGAATACAGCAATCCTTCGTGGATTATTCTGATGCACTTGCCTTGTGCGGTGATGAGGTGATCAATATTTCTAGCATAGGTGCCAAGATTAACTCCCGCCATGCGCGTAAATATTCTCTGCCGAATCTTGCTCCATGGTGCGTGTTTTCGAAACTATATTTGAAAATCCTGACTATATTATTAAAGCCGGATATTATTATCTGCCACGGTAATCGTGCGATTAGTTTTGCGTCAGAGTTTAGGTTTGGTATCTTTGATAAGAATATTCCAATTGTCGGGGTGGCGCATAATTATAGCTATAAACACCTGAAGAAATGTGATTATGTCATTGCCTTGACTGAGAATCTGCAAGAGCATTTGGTGGCGCGCGGGATAGCAAGCAAGCAAATATTGAGAATCCCGAATATGGCAAGGGTAGGGCGCGAATATAAGCAAAAGGAGTTCAGCTCGCCAGCAGCTGGCTCGCCAGAGGCTGGTTTGCCAGTTGTGATTGGTAGTTTTGGTAGATTTGTTGCTAAAAAAGGCTTTGTGTATTTGATTGAAGCTATCAACATATTAAAGCAAAATGGGCATGATGTCCGCCTTGTTCTTGGCGGGAGTGGGCAGGATCGAGAAATGCTGAAAGAGAAGGTTCAAGAGCTCAAATTAGAGGGGGAAGTAAGTATTGAAGGCTGGGTGACGGATAAGGATGCTTTTTTCCAGCAAATGGATATTTTCTGCTTGCCGTCAGTAGTTGAGCCGTTTGGTATCATCTTGCTGGAGGCTATGGAGCATTCAAAGCCAATCATCGCCACAAAATCCGGGGGGCCTGAGGAGGTTATTCGGGATAATGTGGATGGTCTGCTTGCCAGGGTAGAGTCATCTGAGGATTTAGCCCGGAAAATCGAGCAATTGATTATGGATCAGGATCTAGCCCATAGATTGGCGCGGTCTGGTTACCTCAGGCTCAAAGAAAATTATGACATTAATATTGTCGCTAAAAATTTATCAAATAGTTTAAACAGGTTAATAAAGAAATGAGTTTTAATTCCAGTAAATTACCAAACGGCCTAGATGTGGTGACCTATTCCATGGAGCAGGTGAATTCGGTAGCAATTAATATTATAGTCAATGTTGGCAGCAGGTATGAAACCGAAGAGGAAGCCGGTATTTCCCATTTTCTTGAGCATATGGCTTTTAAAGGCACAACCAACCGAACTGCCCTTGAGATTGCCAAGGAATTTGACGCGATTGGTGGTCAGTTCAATGCATATACCAGCCGGGAACATACGGTATATTGTACAAAAGTGCTAAGCCAGCATACAGACCAGGCGCTTGATATGCTGTCTGATATATTGCAAAATTCGCTCTTTGAAGAGGGTGACATCAAAAAAGAACTGGGAGTGATTTTGCAGGAGATTGCAGGAGTGAATGATAGCCCAGATGATTTGGTTTATGAGAGATTCTATGAGCTTGCATATCCCAATCAGCCGATCGGAAAATCCATATTAGGTACCGGAGAGAATATTGCGAAATTTGATAAGAATGCTTTTCAAAAATACATGGCGCAGCATTATAGACCAGATAATATCGTGATTTCCATGGCGGGGAAGGTTACTCATGAGGAAGCGCAAGCGCAGGTGAGTAAGTTTTTCTCGAATATGGGGTCATCAAAACAAGAGCCTCACATGCAAACTTCTCACCCCCTTGCGCAATATGTTGGCGGTTATCATTTTACCCCAAAAGAGCTTGAGCAAACGACTATCGCTCTGGGATTTTCCAGCGTTTCTTATGCAGATTTGAAATTATTCTACCATGCTCAGATCTTATCTATAATTCTTGGGGGAGGTCTCTCATCGCGTTTATTCCAAAGAGTGCGAGAGGAGCTGGGTCTTGCCTATAGCATTGGAAGCTGGGTGAATGCTTTTGCAGATAGCGGAACGTTCAGCATAAGCGCCGCAGCAGACCATAATAATATAGCTGTTTTGCTGGAGAATATCGTGATTGAGGTTAATAAAATCAAAACGGATATTTCAGAAGAAGAGTTGAAGCTTGCAAAAGCTCAGATAGAAACTAATATTTATATGGCTGAGGAGCGTTCGGAATATAAGTCTGAAGAGGTGGGCAAGAATTTTGCTTTATTTAGAAAATATTCCCCAATAGAGGAGGTGATGGATATAGTCTTATCCACCACCACAGATGATCTGCATGCAATGGCTGCGGAGATATTTGCATCAAATCCAACGCTTTCTATAGTGGGTGCACCTCAGAAAGATGTGAGTTTTAATAATATACAGGATAAATTGTTGAAATAATTGTATCTTTTTGGATAAAAATATTATACTTAAGTTAATAACTAATGTTGATAAAAGATCGGTCTTATGTTTTCAGATAAAAAGCACAAAATGCTAAATTGCATATTAGCATCAGAGAGTTTAGAGAAAATTGGTCAAAAGCGTAAAAACGGCAAAACCAAGATTGCCGAGCTTATGGAAGATTTTTACGAGAATGGCATCCTCCTTGCTATGATATTCTTTTCCTTGCCAGTTGCCATACCATTGCCATACCCCCCAGGATTTACAACTATTATGGGCGTTCCGTTAGTAATTTTGTCGATTCAATTATTGATAGGTAGCAAGAAAGTTCGCTTGCCGGAGAAGATTAATAATTACGAGATGAAGAATGCGACTCTTAAAACGATCAGCGACAAAATCGTGCCAATAATAAAATATGTTGAGAAATACGTAAAGCCCCGATTTGAATTTGCAAAATCTGTTTATTGCGAACAATTTGTAGGGTTTGTGTGTCTGATAGCCGCAATAGCTGTTGCGCTTCCTATACCATTTACAAACGCAATTCCGGCACTAGGAGTAACAATTATGTCCCTTGGTCTACTGAACCGTGATGGTTTGGTGATCATTGCCGGATTTGTTATTACCGTAGTTGGTGTTGTGATTGCTATTAGCGCTATTGCTGTCAGCTATGTCGCTGTGCAATATCTATTTCATATGATTTTCTAATACCATATATAGTAAAAATTTAATGCAGAAAGACCTAATATATAAAGGCTCCACGAAGAGTCTTTATCATCACGAAAAAGAACATATGCTGAAAATGTCGTTTGAGGATACTCTTAAAACAAGCGCTAAAGATCTGATAGAAATTCCTGGTAAGGGCATTATTAATAATAGTATTTCTTCATACATAATGCAGCAGCTAGACCTTATTGGTGTGGCTACTCATTTTGTTAAAAAGGAGAATATGCGTCAGCAAACGATTCAGCACACTGATATTTATCCAATTCAAATTCATATTGCGACGGTAGCTTCTGGCAGATATGTCACTGATTTTGGCATGGAACCTGGCCTTATATTCGAAACTCCATTAATTGATTTTCGGGTTAAGAATAAAAAAATAGGCTACCCACCAGTGAATGAGTCTCAGATAATGCATTTTGGCTGGCTATATAAAGAGGAAATCGAAGACTTAAAAACCAGGGCAATGAGGGTTCATGATTTTCTCTATGGCCTTTTTGCCGGTGTTCAGATTCGCATGATTGATGTTAAGCTTGAATTTGGCAGAGTGTATGACGAAGAAAATTTCATGATAATGCTCGCTGATGAAATCTCCCCCGACACATGCAGATTATGGGACATGAATAGTAACGAAAAACTATCCTACGAAATCGCAGAAGAAGACCCAGAAAAAATACTCCCAGCCTACCAAGAAGTTTTAAGAAGGCTTGAAGGGTGATGTGATTTTAAGGCGGTCAGCAAAGCTTCTCTGCCTGCCCCCGCCCCATCATCACCAAGCTAGAACTTTGCATTTAGGGGGTGGTTTGTCTAAATCAAAGTCGATAAGGTTGATTGTTTGCTGGATCATCTCTTGCCATTTATCGGGGCCGCAGATGATGATTAGGCTTGGGGAGTCGCATTTTACAATATTCATTAATTTACCAGGAGTTAAGCGCTCTTTGAAGATGGTTGCTGGGATGTCTGGGGAGTTTTTGCCTTCTCTGGAGAGGAAACAAAGCCAGTCTAATTCGTTTGGGAAATCTTCCTTGAGCTGAGTTAATTCATCCTTCATCATCTGATTCTCATGCTTTTGATCGCAGGTGATAAGAGTTAGCTTCTCGTTTTTCTTTCCCTTTTCTCGTCCTTTTTCCTTTCCATCTCCCTTTTCTCCTCCATTCTTACTGTCGCCCCGCTTTTGCCCAGGTTTGCAGATGTTTTTTGCCAGCTGATAAATAGGCGTAATGCCGCTTCCGGCGGAGAATAGATAGACTTGATAATCCTCAAGATTATATTGGCACTTATTTATTTTATCTATAATCGCATCATTTTTCGGGCAATAGAATTTATTGCCATAAGGCCCATGTAGGGCAAGCACGCTGCCCTCGCCGCAGCGGGCAAGATAGGATGAGGCCGTCAGGCGCTCTGTGCTTTTATATTCCTTAATACGCAGGCATAAAAGCGTTTGGTCGGTTTCTGGGAGGTATTTCGTCCAAATTGGGGTGTATTTACGATTTAATGAGTCATTAATTTGAATAAGAACATGCTGCCCAATCTCAAGTTTGATAGGGGTTTGGGTGCGTATGATAAGCTCATAAGCATCAGGCGTGATCTGTTTGTGAGACACAACACGATTATTCCCATCTATTCTCTCAGTTTCGATGATTTTTGCATTGGATTTGACTATATACAATGTAAGTAAGAAAATAGCAGCGCCTATAATCAAGCCATTTGGGTAGTTTTCGGGGGTAAGCTCGATCATATTTGCCATGATCAAAACAGGTATCCATAGCAAATATTTGTTGATATTGCGGCTTCTTAAATAATATAAAACACCAGAGAGAATAATGGCGAATATAGTTTTAGCCGGCCAAAGAACTAGGAATAAGGGAATTGGATAGAATAATAAAAATGTATAAATTTGGTGGTAGCTATGTGAGGTGATGATGTTTTTTCTTGTTAAAGTCATCAAGAGCGCCGCGCCTTGAATCGCAGGCAGGGTGAAGAATATCGTAGTATAGCTGCCGAATAAACAGATGATAGATGCAAGGAATTGTGCAAATGCGTAAAATGTTTTGTGCAAATGCTCACGCTCAACGCTGCAACCCCTCCAATAAGGCATGGAGTTTGTTGTTTTATAGCGGTCATCCTCTGTGGCGAGGTATTTTGTGATTTGGTCAGCAGCAATCAAGCAGGAAAGCACTATGCAAGAGATAAGGAATCTCTTTAATTCCGGGCTTTGCACCAAAACATCAACCACCATGCATAAAACAGCGCGGGAGGCAAAACAAACACTATGCCCTCGGAACATTTGATGAATCATCGGCTTGTTCTGACTGGAATGTTTTGGTACCGCGAAAATAAAACTGCTTACACTTAATATTCCATGACAAAAAGCAAAAAATAATTTTGTGCCGTCCGAAAACACATTATCCGAATTAAAACCTATAATATCCCTTTGAATAATCACCTCGCCAGCATCCAAACCGAGCACGATAAATCGTATAGCCATGTGCAATAAAACGATTAAACCGAAAATCTTATGGAAAAAATAGGGATCTTCTTCCGTTACGAGCTTATTCTTGATGTGCATCACGCGCTTGAGCGGTTCTGGAGAGGAGCTGAGAGCATTGCTCTGAAGTGGCGGCCCCCCTGATCTTTCTTTTTCTGCGAGGGAGCCAATTTTATATTCTTTTAATATTTCTTCTGCTCTATCTGAATGTCCGATTGCGCTGAATGCTTCAGTGGCATCTTTTCGATTATTTTCTAATAAAACTTCTCTTCCGCCTGGGTGACATACTAGATAGTCAGTCACGTCATAGACTTGGTCATTTAGGATAATAACCACGCGAGATTCCGGCATATCACGGATATCTTTTAGAGTAAAAATAGTAAGTTTAGAACTCATGTTGATTCACACTATTTAATTATTCGAAGATTGTTTTAAAACTATTTTGTCAGTATTTAATTCTTTCAGCTATTTCAGTTTCCTAAGTCATTTAATCATTTCAGGGCTATTTAAAAAAACATTCCACCAGTCATTTAAAGAAGCTTCTATCAGCCTGAGGCGTATTTGATGTTTTATCCACTCGGGGTAAGCCTCAAGCTGGTAATAAGGTCTTTGTTTAGAATCTTCTGTTAGTTTAGCGTCTAGCTATTGCCTATATCAACAAAAACAATAGCTAGCAGTTTGAGCTTGAATAAGTAGTATTGATATAATACCACTTTTTATTAGAAAAAAGAGAGTGTATCTACCTCAGCAAAAACAAATTCTCCTGTGTTATGGGTAGATATAGGTTTTCCATATAAATCTACGTCATGATCACTATCAGGCATTAATAGTACATCCAGAACAAAATTGAAATATTCAAAGACCTCTACAGTGCTTGGCGATTTTGAAGAAGGGGCAGCGCTTTGTAGTAGTGTTCTTTCTGCCTCCTCATTTGGCAAGGCGCTGGTTTGCACAGCTAACTGTGAGGGTAATGCATCTAACCAATCAGTATATATCCCCAGAAAGTTTTCGGATGTATATGGACATTTTGTGGTGTGGGTTCTTGTTTTTAGTATTTCTGTTTCAGGGATAGATGCTAAACCTTGTGATGTGGATAGTAAGTCTTCTAGTGGAGTGAGGAGCTCATCTTCCTCCTCACCGATTTCTATACAAATTTTTAACATCTTTTGGCTTGGGTTAGCCTCAAAGCTTTCAAGGAGTTTTCTTGCATACTCATTTCTTCCAAGGAAAATAGCTTGAATACCAAACACTATTTGAAGCAAATTAAGAGTGAAATGCTGCACTTCTTTGTGGAATTCTTTTAAGATATTATGGTTTTTTGGTGTAATCAAAGCGCAAGAAAGCTCTCTATTTTCATGATTTTCTAATATTGAATCATATTCAGCCAAAAGCTTGTCAACATAGCCTTTCTTCTGTAATACATTCGATCTGCCGTCTTGAATTTTTTGGCATTCTGATTGAAAAATTCTATGATGAGATTTAAGGCGTGAAAGCCACAACCAAACTTCCCCCGCCTTGCATCCTGCCAATGCTTTTATATGCGTAGTGAAGAATTCGTAAGGCAAGTCTTCAAGGTTCATGAACCTCACCTTTACCTCACTTTTTATGAACCTTCCCTCCTTGCCAGGGTGGGTGAACTGCACTAATTGTGTGCTTGTTGGTTGTTCTGGATGTGTTTGCTTTAGCTCTTCCTGTACGCTGGTTAATTCTGCCTCCATAGCTCCTATAGATGTTTCTGTATCCGCTATATCTTTCTCGTTACATCTTATAAGTATTGGGGCAATTTTTTTATATACTGCCTTTGTTTTTGGTGATAAGGTATCAGGATCAATAGCTAAAAATTCAGCAAAAACACTCGGGTCACCTCCAGCTGCCTTCCGCGCAAGGAGAGTATATAATTTTGGCTCTTCATCAGGGGAGTAATCCAGCAAACTTGCGCATATAAGGGCGTTATCTGAGTCTCTCTGTATTATGTAACAATAAAATTTATGATACAGAATTTCTCTAAATTTGCCGAAAATGTTTAATTCGGATAGTTTTATTTTCAATTCATTGGGATACGCATTTTCAACCCCATACTCTAGCACAGAATTATATAGAGCTTGTGCGTCACCAGAGGCTTCCCAAATATGATTGAGTGCCTTATCATATACCATAATGGCGTTATCTATTGTATTCCTCACCTCCGAGTCTATATCTATATCTTTGCTTTGCGGAACTTGGCCCCATAGCTTTAAAATCCTTACACTTTTTTCTTGCAAAGCTTGGCCTTTCAGTATAAAAATTTCCACTTTTGCGCGTAGTGATATGCCAGGCATTCTTGTCATAACGTGTATTACTGTGTTAAAAATCTCGATGGCTCCGTCTATGTCTGTGCTTTGCAGAGCCAAGGCTTTTAGCTTGCAAGCTTCTATTAATAACTGAGGAGATTTTTTGATCGCACTTGGTAAAACTATCTCTTGACTACAAAGAGCTGTAGCATCATCTACATTAACGAGTCGTGCGCATAAGCCCTGTACTGTAACACTCGCTGCCTTAAGTTTAGCCTTGAACTCTAAGTCACTTTCTGCGTCAATAATCTCCTGATTTTGGTTAAAGGCAGCAAAAACTCTTGCTATGTTATTATCTACATCCTGTAATGCCCGAAATGGTTGCTCAACACTTACATCATCTCTTATGGCCTTATAAAACGTCCAATCCCCATGTTTGACTGCATAAACAGCTATTATTACATGGGCTTCTAGCGAGTTGCTTGACTTGCAAAATTTATAGGCTTTATCCAGGTAATCTGTATCCTTGGTTTGTATTGCATATTTAATACATGATGCAATAAAATATTGGCTTAAATCACTAGCATTACTACAAGTGCTTTGTAGGACTGTTAGCAAATTTTCGTTTTTTGAAGCGTGGTATATATCTAGTAAACAAGTTATGGCAAGTGGGTTGTGGGTATTTATTGGTGCATTACAATAATCTATAAGATGTTTTAGGGCTTTGTTACTATAGCTATTTCTCGTATTACAATTATATTCAGGAGTAAGTCCAAATATGGATATATAGTAATATGCTACTCCCTTATTCATAGAGTCCAGCGCGCTAGGTGGGGACATCTCAGGTGGGCTCTTTAATAGTAGTGGATGGTCTGTATCTAGTTCATTGAGTTCTGGATGATTTTCTAACATCGTTTGATGTAATTCATTATGTCCATATAATTTTAGATTATACAGAAAGTTTTGATTGTTGGAGTTTATAGATCCTTTCTCATCACTGCAAGTCCTCATTAAACTTTCCAAAACACTAGCTGCACCAAATTTAGCTGCTATATGAAATAAGGACTCCTTCTTATCTAAAGAGATATATGCATCTGTTGCAAAATATAGAAAATCTCTGATACTATTTTTTTCTTCTGGAGTTAGTTTGTTAAGATTAGAGAAAAATTTTGCATCTAAACCAAATAGACTTTTTATAACATCAGGAAAAGCTAAATTTAATGAGTAAAAAGCTTTTAATTTTCTAGATGATGCAATGTTTGTTAAATTTAGTATGGAAATAAAGCTCAATTTAAGTTCCAAATCGTGGTCAGGTGTTTCTGGGTTTGTTTTTAGTTTAGATGCGTATAAAGATTTTACTACGTTTATTCTTATGTTATAGCGAGCCTTTTGTTGTTCAAGATAGCTTATTCCAGCTTTTCTTTCTCTTGCCATGCTTCCCCTTTTTAACTTAAAGCGGTCAATATAGCATAAAAATTTTTGCTAGGCTCTTCGTATTTCAGTTTTATACGAAAAACCCAACTATTAAAAAGCCAAGAGTGGCTTTTATTTTTTCTATGAAGTCAAGGACTGTTCAGGAGTAATATTAGTTAGGAAGAAGCTTCGCGGGCAGGCCTAGAATACCCCGTATTTGTGATCTTTTTCCATCTATTTTTTAAATTTTTAAATTAAAATATATC
>NVVL01000062.1 GCA_002402195.1 Rickettsiales bacterium
CCAGTTTGAATATTTTTATTCCTTTCTCTGCCGAGGAGCTGTATAGCGATGCATGAATTATTCATCTGACTGCCTGCTTCCTCGGCTACGAGGATTTTTTTTAATCATTTATTTAACCTAATGTCTTCAGTAAAAAACTTCCATTTTGTGCCACGACTCCCCTCTCTCTTTGGTTATATAGTTAAAATTTCCTGCTCCTTAGACTTCACCAAACTGTCTACTTTGCCGATAAATCCGTCTGTCAATTTCTGCACCTCTTCTCCATGAGAATGATGCTCATCTTTAGAGATTTCGTTAGCTTTTTCCATCTTTTTCAAACCATCCATCCCGTCTCTTCTGACACTGCGAAGTGCGATTTTGGTGTTTTCTGCGCATTTATATGCAATCTTTACTAAATCCTTTCTGCGCTCCTCGTCTAGTGGTGGCAGGCTCATGCGGATTAGCTGACCATCAGAGCTTGGGTTCAGGCCCAAATTAGCGTCTGCGATGGCTTTTTCAGCAGTTTTAACCATCCCCTTATCCCACACTTGGACTGTGATAGTTTTTGCATCAGGGGTGGAGACTGTTCCCATTTGTGACAATGGCATTTTGCTGCCGTAAACTTCTACAACAACTGGGTCTAGTAGGTTCACTGATGCTCTGCCGGTTCTGAGACCTTTTAGCTCTCTATCTAGCACGGCCATAGTTTTTTCCATTTTAGCTGTTAATTCTTGCTTTTGACTTTCTTCCATATTTTCTAATTTCCTTTTATTAATGTATAAATCCCTTGATCTTGCAACACTTTAGCAAAGTTTCCACGCTTTTTTATAGAAAAAACTTTAATTGGTAGGTTATTTTCTCGCGCAACTGCTATTGCTGCCATATCCATAACTTTTAAATTATCACGAAGCACATCCGTATATGTAACCTCGTCATATTTCTTTGCATTTGGGTTTTGTTTTGGGTCATCATCATATACTCCGTCAACATTTGTGCCTTTCAGCAAGCAATCACACTCCATCTCGACTGCTCTTAGCACTGCTGCACTGTCTGTTGTGAAGAATGGGCTACCAATGCCAGCTGCAAAGATTACTACGCGACCTTTTTGCATATGTCTTCTGGCTTTACGCCTGATGAATGGTTCACAAATGCTAGTCATTGGAATTGCGGACTGGATCCTTGTATAAACACCAGACTGCTCTAAAGCATTTTGCAGCGCAAGTGCGTTGATGACAGTTGCTAGCATCCCCATATAATCGGCGGAGGCTCGCTCCATTCCGAGAATTTCTGCATCGGCGCCGCGGTAAATATTACCACCGCCAACAACAGCGCAAACCTGCACTCCAAGCTCACATACTTCTTTTATATCCTCTGATATACCCTTTAAGGTTTCTTGGTCATGACCAAAGCTGCGAGCCCCCATCAGAGCCTCACCAGACACCTTAAATAACACTCGCTTATATTCCGTTAAAGACATATTTTCTCACTTAATTCTAAACAACTCTATCCCAGCAATGCTAGCTTAAGTATTATTTTTGTCAAGCATAACAAAATAGATTTTGAAAAAATCTTGCAGAAAGCTAAAAAACATTGGCTTTCTAAAAGCCCTTGGTTATGATCATCTATAAAGAATACACTACTCTTAGCGGAATAAAAACCATGAGCAGAATAAAAACTTGAAAGACATTACAGAATAAAAATAAAACATCAGATGCCTAAATTAACTATTGACGACAAAGAAATCGAAATTGAAGCTGGTGCAACAGTAATGCAAGCCTGCCAGCAAGCAGGTATCGAGGTGCCACATTTTTGCTTTCATGACCGCCTTAAAATAGCCGGAAATTGTCGTATGTGCTTGGTTGAGATGGAAAAATCACCTAAACCGATAGCATCTTGCGCTATGCCGGTCTCCGAGGGAATGAACATCAAAACGAATACGCCTTTAGTTAAGAAAGCCCGAGAAGGGGTGATGGAGTTCCTCCTGATCAACCACCCGCTCGACTGCCCAATCTGTGACCAAGGCGGCGAATGCGACCTACAAGATCAAGCCTTTAAATATGGCAAAGGGAGCAATCGCTATACGGAAAATAAACGATCTGTCAAAGACAAAAATCTTGGCCCTCTCGTCAAAACTCAGATGACAAGATGCATCCATTGCACGCGCTGTATTCGTTTCTTCAACGATGTCGCCGGGCTGCAAGAAATGGGCGCAATTGGCCGGGGTGAGCATATGGAAGTTGTGAGCTATTTGGAGAAATCCCTGACCTCGGAACTATCTGGCAATGTGATCGATCTGTGCCCCGTTGGCGCGCTGACTTCCAAGCCTTATGCCTTTAAAGCCAGAAGCTGGGAACTCACAAAAACCAATTCCGTTGATGTGATGGATGCGGTTGGTTCGAATATCCGGATTGATTCGCGCGGCTCTGAGGTGATGCGCATCTTGCCTAGAGTTAATGAGGATATCAATGAAGAATGGCTCTCGGACAAGGCTAGATTTGCTTATGACGGGCTAAAAGCTCAAAGGCTGGATGTTCCTTATGTCAAGAAGAATGGCAAGCTGAAAAAAGCAAGCTGGGATAGCGCATTTGCTGCAATTACCCAGAAAATATTGAATATTAAAGGAAAGGAGATCGCCGCAATCGCTGGCAGCACTGCCTCTAGCGAGCCTATGTTCTTGCTGAAGAAGCTGCTCGCCAAACTTGGCTCTGATGCGGTGGATGCGAATCAGTTTGGGTATAGTTTGGATGTATCTGCGAGAGGGAATTATCTCTTTAATACGGGCATTGCTTCTATCGAAAAGTCGGATTTATGTTTGCTGGTTGGTGCGAATCCGCGGCAGGTGGCTCCTATATTAAACGCAAGAATCGGCAAAGCTGTGCGCGCTGGAACTATGCAAATTGCTCGGGTTGGCGAGGTGGACGACCAGACATATAATATAGACGAGCTTGGGTGTGATGCTGCGATATTAACAGAGATTGCAAGCGGCAAGGGGAGCTTTGCTTCTCTGCTAAAAAAGGCGAAGAATCCTGCGATTATAATCGGTGATGGCGCACTTGTGCGCGAGGATGGCGAGGCGATATTGGTGCTGGTTCATAAGATAGTAGAGAAATATAAGATAGTTCGCAGCGACTGGAATGGTTTTAATATTTTGCATAACCACGCCTCTATGGTCGGCGCGCTGGATATTGGTTTTCATTATGGGTCAAATGGCACGGCTGATATTTTGGATAAATCTCAAAAAAACGATGTTAAGATGCTTTATCTGCTCGGCGCGGATGATTTTGATATCGACAAGATCGGCAAGGATTGCTTCGTTGTTTATCAAGGCCATCACGGCGATGCAGCAGCATCCAGAGCGGATGTTATTCTGCCAGAAGCAGCTTATACAGAACAGGACGGAATTTTTGTTAATATGGAAGGAAGGCCTCAATATGCAAAAGCGGCCGCCTGCAGGCTTGGCGAGGCAAAAGAAAGCTGGGATATTATACTCACCCTAGCGCGCAAGCTTGATGTAGCGCTGCCTGCGAAAGATTTATCTTCAGTGCGCGAATTGATGGCTAAAGAGCATAGCGTGTTTGCGAATATGGATGCCGTTCAGACTGTGGACTTCACTTGCTTTAAGTCTGACCAGAAGCTGCTCAAGACTCCTATCGGCCGGGTTGCTATCAATTATTATATGACAGATCCAATCAGCCGGGCTTCTGTGACAATGGCACGCTGCACTAAAGATCTGAAGGAAGGGTTGGAGGCGAAGAAGGTGCCGGAGCTGAAGAAAGATCTGGACTCTAAAGGGAGTTTGGACTCTAAGAAAGATCTGAGTTCTAAGAAAGATCTAGGAACAAAGCAAAGCCCGGGATCTAAGAAAGATCTGGAGGCGGCGCTATGATGGATTTATTTATGGATTACGCATTTTTAATTCTCATAATAATTGCCAAAATATTGCTGATAACCGTGCCCTTATTGCTTTCGGTGGCGTATCTGACTTATGCGGAAAGAAGGGTGATTGGCTTGATGCAGCTAAGAAAAGGCCCTAACGTCGTGGGGCCCATGGGGCTGCTGCAGCCTATTGCGGACGCTGTGAAATTGATGTTCAAGGAAACGATCGTTCCAACTGCGGCAAATAAAGTTGTCTTCATAATGGCGCCGATGGTGACTTTCGTTTTGAGCTTAATCGGCTGGGCGGTAATTCCGTTTGATGCGGGGATGGTGCTTGCTGATATTAATGTTGGCGTTCTTTATATACTTGCTGTTTCTGCGCTTGGTGTTTATGGGATTATCATGGCTGGATGGGCTAGCAATTCCAAATATGCGTTTTTAGGAGCTGTGCGCTCTTCTGCGCAGATGATTTCTTATGAAGTTTCGATGGGTCTGGTGATTGTAACTGTGCTGTTGGTGACTGGAACGCTGAATCTGTCGGAGATTGTGGAGTATCAACGCACGATGCCGTTTTGGATTCAGCTGCTGCTTGCTCCGATGGCTGTGGTGTTTTTCATCTCTGTTTTAGCTGAAACTAATCGTCTGCCATTTGATCTTCCGGAAGCGGAAGCTGAGCTTGTTGCTGGGTATAATGTTGAGTATTCTTCGATGGCATTTGCGCTATTTTTCCTTGGGGAATATGCAAATATGATCCTAGTAAGCGGCATCACAGTGACTTTTTTCATGGGAGGATATTTACCACCATTTAATATCGGTTTCTTGAACTTCGTGCCTGGTATTATCTGGTTCATTCTGAAAGTAGAGGTTTTATTGTTCATATTCCTGTGGCTCCGGGCGACATTGCCGCGCTATAGATATGATCAATTAATGCGCATTGGCTGGAAAGTTTTTCTGCCATTCACGTTATTCTGGGTGGTTTTTGTTGCATCAATTTTGATGCTCACTGATAGCTTGCCGGGTTGAGGGAAAATATTTATGATAAAATATATTAAATCATTTGTTCTGTATGAGATATTAGTCGGGATGGCTCTCACCCTGAAATATCTCTTCAAACCAAAAGTGACGATCAACTATCCTTATGAAAAAAGCCCGGTCAGTCCGCGTTTTAAGGGCGAGCATGCATTGCGCAGATATGATAATGGCGAGGAGAGATGCATTGCCTGCAAATTATGTGAGGCAATCTGCCCCGCACAAGCCATTGTGATTGAAGCTGAAGTGAGAAAAGATGGCAGCCGGCGCACGACAAGATATGACATCGATATGACAAAATGCATCTATTGCGGCCTGTGCCAGGAAGCATGCCCCGTTGATGCAATTGTTGAGGGAGCAAATTTTGAGTTCTCCACCGAAACCCACCAGGAGCTGCTCTATGATAAGAACAGGCTTCTTAAGAATGGAGAAATTTGGGAGAAAGAATTATCAACAAAACTTAAAGACGATTATCTGTATAGGTAGATAAAATTATGGCAGTGTTTTTTTACGGATTTGCAGCATTACTAATATTGAGCAGCGTCATGGTGATCTCTAGCCGCAACCCTGTTCATGCAGTATTATGGCTGATCTTCGCCTTTGTCAACGCCTCCGGGCTGATGGTTCTGATCGGTGCTGAGTTTTTGGCTATGATGCTGATTATTATATATGTGGGAGCTGTTGCGGTATTATTTTTATTCGTGGTGATGATGCTTGATATTAAATTCTCGGAGTTTAAAAGCGCTACTGGCTCGGAGATGGGAATCTCGTTTTTAATTGCGTTTTTCTTATTTGTCGACCTTTCAGTCGTGGTGCTACTTGGGACTAAGATAATCACTCCGCATGCTAGTTTCTCGTTCAATATATCACCTGATATTGGTAGCGCTTATGCGATCGGAAAAGTGCTTTATACCGATTTCATATTGCCTTTCCAAACATCAGGGATAATTTTATTCGTTGCGATGATTGCGAGCATAGCACTCACCTTGCGCATGCGGGAGGGGGTGAAGAGACAGAATGTTTCACACCAACTGGCGCAAAGCAAAGAGAGCAACTTAACATTCGCTAAATTAGATGGAAAATCAGGGTTGGATAATTTGAATTATGACAATTAACGAAATTTCTTTAGAGCATTATCTGATCCTCTCCTCATTGTTGTTTTCAATAGGGGTGACGGGATTATTTATGAACCGCAAAAATGTGATAACGATTTTGATGTCGGTGGAGCTGATGCTGCTTGCCGTTAATCTGAATTTCATCGCATTTTCTGCTTATTTGCAGGATGTTGTCGGGCAGGTGTTTAGTGTGATTATTCTGTCGATAGCAGCGGCGGAGATTTCGATTGGGCTAGCTATTTTGGTGTTATATTCCCGGAATCGGGGCTCCATTGAGATTGACGATATTAATCAGATGAAGGGGTGATATATGGAATTTATACTTAAATCGCTCATATTCCTGCCGCTATTTTCTGGGATTATTAATGGTTTGTTTTGCAAAAGATTTACCAACAAACTGGCAAGCATTATCTCAAGCGGGGCTATTACCATCTCTGCGCTTTGTGCGCTTTTTATATTCATAGAAGCGGGGATCGGGCAGAACACTATGCATGTCACGCTTGCGCGCTGGATTTCGATTGACTCTCTTAGTATAAATTGGGCTTTATATGTTGATCAGCTCACTGCTATCATGTTTTTGCTGGTAACTGCGGTTTCTGCCGTTGTGCATATATATTCGCTCGGATATATGGCAGATGACAAGAATTTGCCTAAATTTCTCTCATATTTGTCGTTATTTACCTTTTTTATGCTCTCTTTAGTGTCTGCTGATAATTTCGTGCAGCTTTTCTTTGGATGGGAAGGGGTGGGGCTTTGCTCCTATTTGCTGATTGGTTATTATTATCATAAGGATTCTGCCAATAATGCGGCGATCAAAGCTTTTATAGTTAATAGAGTTGGAGATTTTGCCTTTATAATCGGCATTGTGATGATCATTATTTATACGGGCAGTATTGATTTTGAAAATGTATTTGGATTATCTGAGAATCTCTCAAAAACAGAAGTAACTATCTGGGACACAAATTTTATCGTATTAGATATTATCTGCTTGATGCTATTTCTTGGCTGTATGGGGAAATCTGCTCAGATTGGGATGCATGTTTGGCTACCAGATGCGATGGAAGGGCCCACTCCAGTATCTGCACTAATTCATGCAGCAACCATGGTGACTGCTGGAGTGTTCCTAATTGCTAGATGTTCCTTTATGTTTGAATATAGCCCGTTTGTGCTGCAAATAATTACCATAGTTGGGGCTGTTACGTGCCTGTTTGCAGCGCTTGTGGCGATTGCTCAAACTGACATAAAGAAGATCATTGCTTATTCCACATGCTCGCAGCTTGGCTATATGTTCTTTGCATGCGGTGTGTCGGCATATCAGGCGGGGATTTTTCATTTAGTAACACATGGTTTTTTCAAGGCGCTATTGTTCCTTTCTGCCGGGAGTGTGATTCATTCTTGTCATCAGCAGGATCTATTCAAAATGGGCGGGCTTAGGAAGAAAATGCCGATAACATACGCGAATTTCTGGATGGGATCTTTGGCGATTATTGGGATTTTTCCGTTCGCGGGTTTTTATTCGAAAGATCTTGTGCTAGAGTCCGCATATGCGGCGGGCGGTGTTGGCGCGTTTGCTTTTGCGCTTGGTATTATTGCTGCAATTTTAACGGCAATATATTCTTTGAAAATAATCGTGCTGGTCTTTCATGGGAAAACTAATCTTTCCAAAGAAGCTTTTGATCATGCGCATGAGTCGCCAAGAATTATGAATCTGCCATTATTAATACTAGTTGCTGGGACTTTATTTGCTGGTATGATCGGGTATTATATCTTGTCGATCGATAGTCCTTATGGCTTTTTCTCAGGCAGTATCTTTAATCTGCATATTAGTGAGTCTGGCCATCATGTTGCGCTGGGGATTCAGTTGTTACCACTTATCGTTGGGCTAGCTGGGATGCTATTTGGATGGTATGTTTATGGGAATAATCTCTCTGATGCTATATCTGGAAGAATGAAATTTGCCTACCACATATTAAAGAATAAGTTCTTTTTTGACGAGATTTTTGAGGCCTTATTCATCAAGCCGGCAAGCCGGCTGAGCTCGCTTGCAAAAATATTTGACTCGCATTGCATAGACAGGCTTTTCTGCGGCGGGTCTGCGGGGGCGGCTGGAATATTTAACTGGTGTGTATGCCAAGTTCAGACAGGATATATATTTAACTACGCATTATATATCGTATTTGCAGTGGTCGTTGCTATTACTGCTTTTGTGGGAAACTATTTATACGGGGTGTGGAGTATATAGGATGTTAAATTTGCCGATCTTATCAATTAGTATTTTGCTACCTCTGCTCAGTGCGCTCTATATTGTGTTCTTTATCAGTAATAGCCGCTCAGAGAAAAAGCAGCTATATGCGATGTATGTTGCGATCTTGGCATCATCGCTAACGCTCATTGCGACCACGTATCTATTATTTAGCTTTAGATTTAAAATAGCTGGATTCCAGTTTGTTGAACGCTATAGCTGGGTGGACTCGATTGGGCTTGAGTTTCACGTTGGCGTCGATGCGATGTCGGTATATTTCATTTTCCTGAGCGCTCTGCTTACTCTGATTTGTATTATTGCGAGCCTGTTTACGATTAAAAAGCATATCAAAGAGTTTCTGCTTTGTTTTTTACTGCTTGAGTCTTTTTGTATCGGCGCATTTTCTGCGATAAATCTGCTTTTATTCTATGGGTTTTTTGAAGTCATCCTGATTCCTATGTATTTGATAATTGGCATTTGGGGCGGCAAGGACAGGGTTGCTGCCGCATTTAAATTTTTCTTATATACTTTCTTTGGCTCAGTATTTTTGCTAATCGCATTAATCTATATTTATAGCCAAACTGGTACATTTAGCATGGTTGAGCTTGCAAATCTTGCTCCTGAATTCTCGCTGGAGGTTCAGCAATGGCTGTGGCTTGCGACATTTATCTCGTTTGCGGTGAAAGTTCCTATGGTACCATTTCACACATGGCTGCCTGATGCGCATGTTCAAGCTCCAACTGCTGGCTCTGTTATGCTTGCTGGCATCTTGCTGAAGCTTGGCGGGTATGCATTTTTAAGAGTATCACTACCAATGTTTCCTGGTGCGTCGGAATATTTCGCTGTATATGTGCTGGGGATCAGTGGTTTTGCGGTGATTTATGCCTCATTCGTTGCGCTTGCTCAAACTGATATGAAAAAAATGATCGCATATTCCTCGATTGCTCATATGGGCTATGTGACTGGTGCTATATTCAGCTTTACGGTAAAAGGCATCAGCGGGGCGGTGTTTCAAATGATCAGTCATGGTTTGATTTCATCGGCTTTATTTTTAATAGTTGGGATGCTTTATGAGCGCCATCACACGAAGGAGATTGCGAAATATGGTGGGGTTGCGGCTAGTATGCCTGTTCTTGCGACATTCTTTATGATTGCGATGCTTGGCTCTGTAGGGCTTCCTGGCTTTAGTGGCTTTGTTGGAGAATTTCTCAGTATTTTGAGTATATTTGAGGTAAATCCAATAGTCGGTATTATGTGTGCATTTGGGGTGATTATTGGCGCTGTGTACATGTTGAAATTATATAAATGCGTGATGTTTGGAGAAGTTGTTGATAAGAACATAATTAATTTCACGGATTTAAAACTATATGAAAAGGCCGCGCTAGTGCCGTTAATATGTCTTATTATATATATTGGTTTGGCGCCGAATGGTGTGCTTAAAGCACTCGCTGTGCCTAGTGCAAATTTAGCTCAACTATATGGGGCTCTTTAGGATTTTAAGAATTTATTGAGAATTTTGAGAAAATAATATGTTAAATCAGTTTGCTATAATATTACCGGAAATGATGCTAGCTCTGCTTGCTATGACTATGCAAATGGCAGGGGTGTTTTTGAAAAATCATACCAAGCATATCTGCGCGACAACATATATTTTGGGGCTAGCTATAGTTGGGTATTTATTATATTTTGTTCCAGAATATGAGCTAGGATTCTCAGATTCTTTCGGCGTTTCCCCGGCTATTTATTTCTTCAAGGCTGTAGTGCTGAGTTTGGCTTTGATGAGCCTGATTATTTATCAAGATTTAGCTAAAATCAGCCAAACCCACCTCAGATTCGAGTTTATGACGCTAGTTTTGCTCTCTACTCTTGGCGTGTTCATCTCAATTTCCGCTCAGGATTTTATGCTATTATTTTGCGGTCTTGAGCTGCAAGCATTATCCGGTTATGCCCTTGCTGCTTTTGATACAAAACGTGCCAAATCCTCTGAGGCTGGTCTGAAATATTTCGTTCTTGGAGCTTTAATGAGTGCTCTGATGCTGCTTGGGATTTCGTTCTTATACGGCTTTAGCGGCAGTATGAATTTTATCGATATCAGGGTTGCTCTTGGCAGCGAGTTTAATATTGGCCTTGTTGTTGGCGCGGTGCTTATGCTTTCTTCCATATTATTTAAGATATCCGCTGCCCCTTTGCATATCTGGACTCCTGATGTTTATGAAGGTGCTCCAATTTCATCTGTGACCTATTTTGCAGTAGCGCAAAAAATCGGTATGTTAGTTGTGCTTATTAATGTTCTCGATGGAGTTATTGGCAATTATACGGCGATTTCTGCGTCACTCATTAAAATCGTTGCTATTTTCTCTATGGTAATTGGTGGGCTGGGTGCGATCACTCAACATTCATTGAAAAGATTGATGGCATATAGCACCATATTAAATATCGGATATGTTTTAGTTGCCGTATGTTTGCAGTCCCATGAGGGAAGTCACGCAGCCTTTGTCTATATGCTGATTTATGTAGTAGGCGTGATGGGTTTCTTTGCGTGCATTGTAGCGTTGCTTGGCGCAAAAGCTGACGAGGCAAGTTTCGATGATTTAAAGGGAATAGGTAGTCAGCGAAAAACCATAGCTGCTGCAATTTCGATCATTATGTTCTCTATGATAGGCCTACCTCCGCTTGCTGGTTTCTTTGGAAAATACTATATTTTCTATAATGCGGTCATGCAGGGTGAAATAACTCTTGCATTAATCGGAGTTTTGAGTAGTGTAGTGGCTGCGTATTATTATTTGAAAATAATAAAATTCATGTATTTCATGGAGCCAGACGGTGAATTTATACATATACCAACCCATGCTGGGTTAAGATTTGTTGGGGTGATTACTGTTTCGTTTATTTTATTATTTTTCAGTTTTGCGCAATCCTATCTATTTTAAACTTAAGATATTTGAAATTATATGACTCTAAATTGGTTAGAAAGCTACAATTTACTTACTTTGGACAAAATTGACAGTACCAGCGCAGAAGCTCAAAGACTCGCAAGATCTAGCGCTGAGGAAGATTACGTTATCATATCCAAAGAGCAAAGCGCCGGAAAAGCAACAAAAGGTCGCGAGTGGGACTCAAAACCTGGCAATTTATATAGCAGTATTTTAATCAGTAGTAAGTTAGGTTTAGAGCGAATCCCCGAGCTTTCATTCTTAGTTGCCAATGCTGTGTATGACGCGATTACTTCTTTGGCAATCTCGCAAGAAGTAGAGCTGGATATAAAGCTGAAATGGCCCAATGACGTTTTGATTAATGGTAAAAAAACTGCTGGCATTTTGCTTGAGTCCATTTTTGTTAAGGATAGACATTATGTCATGATCGGCATAGGGGTGAACCTGTTGCACGCCCCAAACCATCTTAACTGCCCTGTTACGTCTTTGTTTGATGAAGGGGTTCACCCTGGCGGAGCTCGGGAATTTTTGAATTCATTAATGACTAACTTTCACCGTCTTTATTCCGGCTGGCTTTCGGATAATAATTTCGCCAAAACAAGAAGCGACTGGATGGGCAGAGCTTATAATTTAAACAAAGTTATAACAATCGATGACGGTTTGCGCCGCACTTCGGGGGTGTTTAAAGAGATCAGCTTTGATGGGTCTATGGTAATGCAGCTTGCGAGCGGTCAATTTTGCAGCCTGGCAAGCGGCGAAATTGAATTATAATAGTAAGCGGCGAAAAAATTATAATATGAAAAACATCTCTATAATCCTTGCAGAGCCCCAAATGGGTGAGAATATTGGCGCTGCTGCAAGATCTATGAAAAATTTCGGCTGCACGGATCTCAGAATTGTTAACCCAAGAGATGGCTGGCCAAATGATAAGGCGATCAGCATGTCCGTTGGGGCTATTGATTTGATTCAAAATGCACGCTTATATGATTCTGTGCGCGATGCAATTGCCGATCTGGAATATGTTTATGCCGCAACCGCAGCCCCGCGCGGAATGAATAAAGATTATGTATTGTCACGAGATCTGCGGAATGATATGGATCCTTCCTGCAAAATAGGAATTATGTTTGGCAGGGAGAATTACGGACTAAATAATCAAGAGATTTCTTTAGCTAATAAAATAGTTACGATTGATACGGATATAAATTTCAGCTCACTGAATATCGCGCATGCTATTGCCGTGATTTGTTACGAGATTTTTCAAACCAAGGAGCAACCCCGCACTGATTTGGAGAATAAACAACAGCTTGCTACAAATGTTGATTTGGAGTATTTTTATAATCATTTATTCGGCGAGCTAGGCAATCGCTCATTTTTCAGAACGCCGGAGAAAAAAGAACATATGAGCAGAAAAATTCGTAATATATTCTCAAGGATAGACGGTCTGTCGCAAACGGAACTGCAAACATTACGAGGTATTGTTACAACTTTATCTCGGGATGAGAAGTGACAGGATAGGAACTGACAGGATGGGAATTGATTTGATATAAAAAACTTTATGCAAAAGATTAGATTATCCGAATTTTATAGAGAAGCTATTATCAAAGCTTTCAAAGGGCATTTTGGCGCGGATGATCATTTATGGATTTTTGGCTCAAGGGTTGACACGCAGCAAAAAGGAGGCGATATTGACTTATATATCAAAACGCAAGAAGTGGATGCACGCATAGCAAACAAAATGAGAGCTCAATATCACCAAGAGCTTTGGAAGATATTAGGGGAACAAAGGATTGATATAGTACTCAATATTTATCCATTTGAGCTAAAGTTGCCAATATATGAAATAGCAGAAAATGGGGTATTATTAGTATGATTTATGGAGTGTTGCCAGTATGATTTCGTTACTAAAAGAACATTTAAAGATAGCGCGTATACACGCCCTTAGAATAAAGGAAGCGCGCGAGGCTATTAATCATTTGTTTCCATTTACACCCGCCATCATAGAGGAGCTTACTTGTTCCGATATTGCCTTCCTTGAACTATACACAAATCGTTTTAGCAAACTGCAGGACCTTATAGGGGCAAAGATGTTTCCAGAAATTCTGCTATTATACGGGGAGGATTTACAAGCTTTATTTTTTATAGATCGCCTCAATAAAATGGAAAAAATAGGTATTCTAAATGATGCGCAAGAATGGTTATATATGAGAAAAATCAGCAAGCAACTCTCTCATGAATACCCAGAAAATCCTGAGTTTCTTGCGGATAATTTAAACATCATCTGCAAACTCGAACCAGAGCTCCTTGCTTGCCTTGCCAATATCGAAAAACTAGCAAAAACAATGATATGAACTATTTTAAACTTCTAGAGCTTGAGCAAAAATACGATATAGCCCCTTCCCTATTAGAGCAGCAATATTTAAACAAGCAGCTCACATATCACCCTGACAAAGCAGAAAGCGAACCTATGCGCGGGAAATATCTGGAGATTTCAATGCAGCTTAATGACGCCTATAAAATCTTAAAAGACGACTATATGCGAGCAGAATATATGCTCAAATTATCAGGGCAGAAATTTGATGATGATACTCTTAAAAACAAGCTAAGCAACTCCGAGATCGAAGAGATAATAGACGAGTATGAGTTGATCGATGAAATAGACCAGCTTCCCAAACTCAAAGAAATTCAGCTTGCGAAAAACAGTGACAAATTAAAACTAACAAAAGAACTGACGGACTGTTTTAGTAATAATGAAACCGCTAAAGCTCTTGATCTTACGGTCAGATTAAAGTATCTTACTAATTTAGTCAGGAATATAAAATTAAAGATAAAACATGCAGATAGTCGAGATCAGTGAACCAAATAGCGAAGATGGTGCAAACGAAGCGCCAGAAATAGTCGTTGGCATTGATTTTGGCACGACAAACTCACTGATCGCAATTTCCAATGATTCAAGCGCAAAGATCATCAAAATGCATGATGGGGCGGAGCTTCTACCTTCTGTTATTGAGATTATTGATGATGAGATAATCATTGGTAATAAGGCAACTCAGAACCCCGATGCTATACGCTCGATCAAGCGCCTGCTTGCAAAAACATCTAAGGAGATCAAATCCGCATATGCAGGCAGTGCCCTCTCTGGAAGGTTGGCGCTAGAGGAAAGTGAACCCAAAATTCTAGCCAAGGGGCGCAAATTTACCATAACAGAAATGGCATCCGAGATTCTCAAATATTTAAAATCTCAAGCAGAAGCTTCCCTAGAAACTGATGTCAACAAAGCAGTTATTTCTGTGCCAGCGCATTTTAACAACACTCAGCGCGGGCAGGTTTTACTTGCTGCAAAGCTCGCCGGTTTTAGCGTCATGAGGTTAATTTCAGAGCCAACCGCAGCAGCATATGCATATGGCCTGGGCAAATCAGCCAGAGGAGCATATTTGGTATATGATTTTGGCGGTGGGACATTTGATGTGACTGTACTGAATATGCATCAATCTGTATTACAAGTTGTGGCTACTGGCGGCGATAATATGCTCGGTGGTGATGATATTGATATGATTCTAGCTAAATATATCGCAAAGGAGACGAACTCTGATCTGAACAATGAAATTATCGCTTTAGCCAAAAAAACTAAGGAAGATTTTGCGGATAAAAATGAGGTAGCGCTTAATTTTAATAGCACTAATATAGTAATTTCCAAAGCAAAATACGAAGAACTCATAACGCCAATCATCAATAAAACCATTAAAATCGCGAAGGACACTCTGCACGAGGCCGAAGATATAGACCTAAACGGTATCATTTTAGTCGGCGGCTCTACTAGGGTCTCACTAATTAAGGAGAAACTAAATAAAGCCTTTGCTCTGCCTATCTATTCCGACCTTGACCCGGATAAAATTGTCGCTCTTGGCGCTGCGCTGCAGGCGGAGAATTTATCCTCCAGATCCGGTTCTTTGCTAATTGATGTTGTTCCATTATCAATCGGTCTTGAGTTATATGGGGGGATTGCTGAGAAAATAATCCTGCGAAATACGCCCATTCCATTTTCCGTCACCAAGGAATTTACAACACATGCAGACAATCAAACAGGCATCAATTTCCACGTAGTTCAAGGTGAGCGGGAGATGGTGAAAGACTGTAAATCTCTGGCCAAATTTGAACTAGATTCCCTCTCACCCATGAAGGCCGGGAAAGCTCGTATAGAAGTAACATTTGCAATGGATGCTGACGGTATCTTGTCGATCACAGCTCTGGACGCCGAGTCTGGCAGGGCTCAAAATATTGAGATCAATCCTGGCAATGACTTAAACGAAAAAGAAATTAACGAGGCTCTAAGCATTGCATTTCAAAACGCATCAGCTGATCATTTGGCAAGATTGCTTGCAGAAGCGCGAGCAGATGCACAGAGTCTGATCTCTGGAATCGAAAAAGCGATGCTGGATACTCCTGATATTTTGAATGAGCCTGAAAAGAATCAGATTGATATTGCAATAAGTTCTTTACAAAAAGAAATAAATTCAGATAATCGTGATGAGATATTGTTGAAAATAGACGAGCTGAATAAGCTCGCCGCTGGATTCATCCAGAAACATTTAGACAAAGGTGCAGACCTGCTTTTAAAAGGTCGGCATATTGATAATATAAATAGCAAATAGTAAAAACATGGCAGCAGAAACAATTAAAGTTATTTTCATCGAAGATGGCACGGAAAAGGAAATCGAGGCGCTGGTTGGGCTTTCAATATTGGAAATCGCGCACGAGAATGATATCGATCTTGAAGGAGCCTGCGAGGGGTCTCTTGCTTGTGCAACTTGTCATGTTGTGCTTGAGGAGAAAACATATAATAGCTTGGAAGAGCCAGAAGAAGCGGAAGAAGATATGCTTGATTTGGCTTTTGGGTTAACTCATACTTCTAGACTAGGCTGTCAGATTATCCTAACGAAGGAACTCGATGGCATGCGCATATTGCTTCCATCTGCCACTCGCAATATAAATCTGTAATGTTATGATCAGGAAAATTGCTTTATTCACTATCCTAATCCTAGTGACTATATGGTTTTCCTGGGCTTATTTGATCAAGGGGAATATACTAAAAGCAATTGATAATCTTGCTTCAGATAACATAAAGTTCTCATATCAAGGCAGTAAAATCTCCGGTTTTCCTTTTGATTTAAAGCTGAGAATAATCTCACCGAAAGTGACGATTATCGACCAAACCTCTTTGCATGAATTCTCCACCAAAGAGATCGAGTTTAAGTTTGGCTATAGCTTCAAATCCTCCGTGATTAACTTAGGAAAAAAAATCATCTACAATAAATCCAATGGAAACGCCAAGCAAGAATATACTCTGCTATCTGAAGAAAACATAATCATTGCAGCCGGTTTCAAACGCCCATTCTGTTTTATGAGCCCAAGCTTGGGGGCAGTCAAAGATATCGCATCTATCCACCTTACCTTGCCTAAACTAGAATGCAGAGATAGGAGCAATAGCAGCAGTAGTAGTGATGATACTGGTAGTGCTAGTGGTGGTGGTGGTGGTGGTGGTGGTGATAGCCATAACCAGCCTCTCTTTACCGCCTCATCGATTGAGCTTTTATCTTTGCAAGAAACAGACAATATTGAAGATAGATTCAGCCTTAAATTTACCGGGGAGTATGATGCACCTTCTCAATTATCAAAGATAGCCAAAGCGCATTTAAGTGCCAATTTAAACTACATATCCAAGCGGGAGTATAAGGAACCTAAGGAAGTTAACTTCGAAAAAAAACTTGAAATACAAAACATAAAACTCAAACTAGGCGACGCCCTTCTCGCTATAAACGGCGCCCTGAAGCTCACAAAAAGCGCCCTCCCCCAAGGGAGGATCAATGTGTCCATGGTAAAATATCAAGAAATAATTGACGCCCTTATTCCAGAGAATTTTATAATTTCTCCATCTCGCCTCAAGAAAACCATCGATAAAACAACCACCCCACAGGCCATCAACCCTGCATCTGCAGATTTCCATATCATTTTTTCTGAAAAAGGGATATCTATGGAAAGCTCTGCTAAGAAGCTACGTCCGCAGACCTAGAATATTTCGTATTTTTAGAGATTTTAACTACTCCTTTTAGATTACAATCCTTTTAACATTTCTGTCCTCTAAAGTATAGCCACATCAGTCTGTCACCGAAATGGAATTGGAGCTGGGAAACAGTCGGAGACTTGTATTAAATCGAGTGAGTTAGTCAATCCTATTTTTTAAACACGTAAATAGAGTAGGGCGATACTATCTCTTCTGATTTCCATTTATACCCATCATGTTTTGTGCCAATAGGGTTGTGCATCTCAAGTAGTGAAAATCCAGCTTTTGCAGCTGTAATTTTATAATCGTCATCAGTCCAGAAATAATCATCTAATTCTAGATCGACATTTTTTAGTTTGATTTTTACCAAAGACCCACTGGTAGGGTTCTTATTTTCAGGGTAATTTGCATCTAATGAAAGCCAGTTATGACTATACATTTCCATGCTTCCAGTAATCAAAATAAATATCCCATCATTTTTTAGTGTTTTATGGATAAGCTGGAAGATTTCTAGCATTAAATCTAAGGAGGAAGTTTCGAAAAATACAAAGCTAGAAAATACTAGATCATAAGTTTCTGAATGCTGAGTAAAATAATTGTTGCTTATATGTTCATAGGAAATTGAATCATCAATTTTTTTGGCTTGGGTAATCATTTCTATGCTAGAATCAACTCCGTTTACTTCCATGCCAAGCTCTTTTAAAAATCTAGCAGACCTGCCAGCGCCACAGCCAAAATCAAGAGTTTTTCTTCCGCTTACATGTTTATTAATTAATTCAGGAATATCTCTGAACGCTAAATAGACCGTGTCTTTTATTCCAAGCCTAGAGTAGAGTTCGCTATAAATTTGAAAATCAGTCATAGAGTTTTTAGATTTTTAAAGGGTTTAAAATATTAATTGCATTAGTGCGGGGATTGTTTTGTTTTGGTGCGCTTTGAAGATTGCACCTAATTTCAATTACATTTCCTAAAGTTATATAAGATTCTGGAATTGTTCTTGTAGTATTAGTTTTAGAATTCATGGATTTAATATATACATTATCTTTTTCGATTAAAACCTGTTTTAGTACAATGAGATTTTTATTTTTGACCTTAAAAAGAACAAAATCACCATTTTTGATGGTTTTTTCTGAGTCAATTAAAATAGTAGAGCCTTTTTTTAAAAATAGAGCAAAGCTTGCATCAGGAATCTCTACAGCAAAGCTATTCTCAGAAGTTTCTTGCTCACTGGCAACCCATTCAATTTTTTTATTCGAGAAAAATGTTTCTTTATTATCTATGAAATCAATAACATCAGACCATTTTATTACAGGCAGCATAGAAGAAGTGAATAGGGTGGGTTTATGTGTTCCTGGAATTCTATCGTCATCTAATGGCTGATAATTTAAAAATTGTTCTATAGATACATCAAAAAAATCTGCTAAAGGTTGTAATGTAGAAATTGTTGGATTGCAATTCTTAGCGAGTCGGATTCTTGAGATGCTTGATATAGGTACATTAGTGTATTGTGATAATTTTATATCATCAATTCCGCACTCTTTCATTAGCTCTGCAAGTATATTATTCTTTGTAACTTGATTCATTAGATTATTAATTTTTAAGTTATCAGCCAAAATCTAACATAAAAGCACTATTTTTGCTAGTTCTTAATTCTTAATGCCGGCGAGCAAAAGTGATAGCTTTTTTTATTTAACAAAGTAATTGACCGTCTGTTAAACATGTGGTACAACCATATATGGTTGTAATATACGGTTGTACTATGGTCACTCTATTTAACCTGGTTTGGTGTTAGTTATATATCATATAGAGATCAAAAATACAAGCGAATCAATATAGTGTTTTTATAAAATTTATTATAGGTTGATCAAATATGTTCTTTAAATCTTTATCATCATTGTTTGTCGATAGTATATCACTTAATAAAAGTTGTAAATATAAGGTTTTGTCCATTGATGAAGGGCAAATACCCCCTGAGGTAATTTGTGAAATCATCGCTGATGGAACAGAAATTAAATTCAAACTTGAAGATATAATCAAAGAGAACAAGCTTAAATATTTTATGTCTAAAGATGCGCTGCAAATAGCTAATTGCTTTCAAAAAATAAAATCTAACAGTAATGCGATAAGGGAGAGAAATAATCAAGACAACAAATATTTACACACATTAAGTCAAATGTTCACTGTACTTTTTATAGTATCAAATATTGCAGCTGCAAAATTATCTAGTTTTCAGGGGATTGCCTTTTGCGGGGGGATTATTACTTTTCCTATGCTATACGTGTTAAATGATGTAATCACTGAAGTATATGGCTTCAGGGCTAGCAGACGGGTCATATGGACTGCTTTATTTTATAATTTGCTTGCTTTTTCATTGTTATATTTAGCAATATTCCTGCCGCACCATGATAGCTGGAGTAATCACGAGGCTTTTGAAAAAGTTTTTTCTCTTTCGCCAAGAATATTTGTAGCCTCAATGACAAGCTATTTGGTTGGAGAGTTTTTTAATTCTGTGCTACTTGCTAATTTAAAAATTAAATTCAATGGTAGGTTTTTTGGACTCAGAGCGCTATTTAGTACACTTAGCGCCTCTTTTGTTGATACAGCTATATTCTTCTTTATATTATTTTGGGGGGTAATTCCTTATACTGAAATGATTCCTATGGTTGTTATTTTAGGATTGGTTAAAGTGTTGTATGAGGCGCTATTGATTCCTTTAACTATTCGTCTTGTGGCGTTTTTAAAGCTCAAGGAAAACTCAGATGTTTTTGAAAAACCAAGTTTAAGCAATATGATGCTATTTACAGGATAGGTATATGATTTTAGAAGATAAAGACAATACTCCAGAATTATATGCAAAATATAAGATAACCGGGACGCCTTATCTTCCGTTTAGAGACATGCCCAATATACTGAATAAATATGTTGAAGGAAAAAAGGCTCTAGATTTTGGTAGCGGGGCGGGAGAATCTACGATTTTTTTAAAATCTCTAGGCTTCGATACTATTGGTGTAGATATTAATGAGATCACGCGAGTTTAAAAAAAAGGCGGTGCGTTTATAACTATTGTTGCAAACAACAATACGTATAATCACGATTGGCTAAGTATTAATACTGATTTTATAGAGAACAAAAAATTGCAGAGCGGTGCTAGAGTAAAGATAGAATTTCGTAATATTGATTTAACAATTTTCGATTATTACTGGACACAAGAGAATTATACAGAAATTTTCCAAAAGGCAGGCTTGCATATAATTGAAATACATAATCCACTGGGTATGCAAGTGATGGGTATGAATGGAGGGACGAGACAATGCTAGCTCCAAGCTCAGTTTGCGTGACAAAAAAGAAAGGATGATTCTTATGTGAAATTAGTAATAGTTTGTACGAGGCTAGCAAGAAAGTGATCAGAAGTTGTTGCTTTTCTAGCTGGTATAGTCTGTGTTAAAGCTTCTTAGAAGCTATGAAGTAACCTGTCTTTTTTTATAGGCCGCCCTTGCGCTCATCCTTCATGATCTCGGGCGTCCTCTGTCAGATTCTAGTGGCAGCACTACTCTGAACAATACGCCTGCGCCGCTGCTCTCCACTTTGACCTCGCCACCATGGGCGTTGACGGCGGCTTTGCAGAGTGCAAGGCCTACTCCCCTGCCTTCCGCTTTGGTTTCCGTGTTGGAGCCCATTTTGAATGGGGTGAAGACGTCGTAGAGCTCGCTAAGCGGGATGCCGATGCCTTGGTCTTGGATGGTGAAGGTGACGAAATTCGTCTGGCGGGCAACTATGACCAAGATCTTACCTTTTTCACTGAAATTAATTGCGTTTATAACCAGATTATCGATAGTTTGACGGATGTAGTTTGCATCCATCGGAACCATCACGTTTTTCTCTATTTTGATGATGAATTTGAGAGGTTTTTCCTCTACGTAAATCTTCCGGCACGCGGTAAGCCGCTCTTCCACGAGTTCACTGAAATTTGCGAGCTTTATCTGTAATTCGATCTTCTTTGCCTGAAGCGTTGCAAGATCGAGCATATTCAAAATCATCGTTGAAAGGCGGTTAGAGTTTTGATACACCTCCTTTGAGAGCATCTTTAATTGCTCATCTGAGAGCTTGCCCAGACCATCATGCAGCATCTCTGAAAAGTTCATCACATTCCCAACAGGAAGGCGGAGCTCATGATTTACATTGTTAAGAATCCTCTGAGCCGTAGCTCCTAGCCGTTCGATCTCTTGAGCTTGATTAGTGGTGCGCTCAGTATAATGATCTACTCTTTCCTCAAGGCCGCTCACCTTGGTGTCCAGAGTGCTGATCTGGCTATCACGGCTGCTGACTACTGCGACGAGAGTTCCGACCTCATCTGAGAGCTCACCGACTCTGTGTTCGGTTTGTTCTAAATGTTCTTGCTTGGGTTTAAAAAATACTATTAATATACTGCTTAGCAAAATTAGCACGTACATTATCTTAAACTGCAAACCTCCGAATCCACCATTCAGTTGCTCAATTCCTGCATACCATTTAAAAAAGTAAACACTGCTTATACACCCAGTAATTATTAATAATAACGCAGCTTGCCAACGGACTAAAGTAGACAAAATGACTATGCCAAGCAAAAACACCATTAATTGGAATTGTCCAAAATTACTTATTATAACCTGTAAACAACCTACAAATACAAGTATATAAAATAATCCCATAATCCAAAATATTGCGCCAAAGTTTTGGTTTTTAAAACGAGGTGGCCACATTGGATAAGTTAAAAATCCTGAAGAAATTGTAAGTACTGAGTGATAGATAAATTCTAAAAGTTTAGGATACTGATGTCTTATATCAAATGATATTGAATACATTGTGGAAAAAACTGCAACAATAAAAAACAATCCAACCAAAGTATATGTTATCTCATTTTTTGGTGTATTCATTTTACAGAATTCAACAATATTAAAATTTTGAACTTTCCATAATAGCTTCTTACAACTATGTGAACAAGTATTGTTTGTGCATAACACTTCCTTTTGATAAAGTTTCCAACCACCAGTCTGATTTAATAGATAATGAAAAGATAATATACTCAATGCAACTAAGAAAATCGATATTACGGCAATAATAGCGCCATCTATCCCTAAATCAAAAATACGCGGGAAAAGTGTACTAAAAAAGCCAACAATGATTCCAAATGAATATGATTTTACACTAGTTCGAAAACCAAATATCGCTAATAATAATGGCACCGTAACTAATGGCATGTAAAAACCTGCCATTACTAAAATTATCTCAAACAAATTAGCAGTAGATAAAGCTAGCATCAGAGCAAAAATGCTAATTACTACAGCAAAAATACGAGATAATAGAAGCTCATTTTTCTGTGCCCATTGTAAATTTAATGGCACACAAAAATCATGTGAAAACAATATAGAAGCAGAGTGAATATATGAATCAGCTGTGGACATTAGCATTGCAAGTATACCAGCAAGTAGCAAGCCTTTTAATCCAGTATATGTATACTCATCTACTACATAACCAAGCAGATCTACAGGATTTAGATCCGGGGCATTTGATAATAATAAAACACCCATCCAAAATGTTACTAAAGAAATAAACAAAAAAGCACCAGTCGCTATATATAACGAATGCTTAGCCTGAGTTATATCTTTTGATATTATTATCCTTTGAAAAATTGCCGGGTCAAGACCTGGAATGATAAATAGTATTATTAACGCAATAAAACTGTATAACTCAGTTCCACTTAATGATGCTAATTTTGTAAAGTTTAAAGCAGGGTTTGTATTAATAGTATCTAGAACTATTTGTGGGTTATCAATTGTTCCCCATATCGTCATAGATAAAATAGGAATAAAAATTGTAAATGTAATAAACTGTATTACATCTGTAAAGGTTACAGCTCGTATTCCGCCTAATGCCGTGTAAAACATTATAATTGATGCAGATACAATAGTAGAATAAGTGCTACTAATCCCAAAAAAATAAGTTAGAACAGTTGAGCACACTTTAAATTGAATCGCAATAGTTCCAGTGACTCTTGCGATTCCAACTAATGCAGTAATTATTTGAGCATTTTTCCCGTATAAAGTACCCATAGATTCAGCTACAGATAAACTACCTAAGAAAGATTTTATTCTTGGAGCAATTAATGTGGCCAAAACCAAAAATGCAACTACTTCACATAGGCCAAGTATTATATAGTTTATACCATCTGAGTATGTTTTAGAAATAGTTAGAGAAAAGAAGCCACCACCAATCCAAGTAGCTGTTATCGTTGCTGCTAGAACTCCTGTACTAAAATTTCTGTCTCCTATAGCATATTGTTTTATTGAATTCACACCTTTGCAAAAAAATACTCCTATAATCAAGGTTAATAACAAAAACCCAATCACAATGCCCATATCCAGGCCAATCTCAACACCAAATAACATAATCTACATTTAACAGTTAACAAAATTCCGAACACCAGTAGTACCCCCATCGCGTGGGGATTGCAAGGTTTATTTTGCATAAATGTGAAGATGCATCAACTAATAATAACCCTGGATATAGCAGGAAACCTGGCTTGGATGGAGGGTTTCTTCGCCTGAAACTCTGGATTATTACAACTCAAAAAGCTCCCGTTCTGATCGCGTGCTCAGTTTATTTTTACAATTAATTTCGGCCATGTATGAGGTGAGACAAGGTGCCTATCACAGGTTTCAAGGGGAACTCTCCGCATGGGTTTCCCCTTGAAAGGGTGATGGTATTCCAAGTTGACCGCTGCCTGGGGCGGAGTTATTGGATAATGCAGCAACCTGTCTTTTTTTATAGCAGACCCCATTGTGCTCATCTTTTATGATCTCGGGCGTCCTCTGTCAGAGGCTAGTGGCAGCACTACTCTGAACAATACGCCTGCGCCGCTGCTCTCCACCTTGACCTCGCCACCATGGGCGTTGACTGCGGCTTTGCAAAGTGCAAGGCCTACTCCCCTGCCTTCCGCTTTGGTCTCCGTGTTGGAGCCCATTTTGAATGGGGTGAAGACGTCGTATAATTCTCTAAGCGGGATGCCGATGCCTTGGTCTTTGATGGTGAAGGTGACGAAATTCGTCTGCTTTGCAACTGTGACCAAGATC
>NVVL01000063.1 GCA_002402195.1 Rickettsiales bacterium
AGAGTGATAACTATTTCGCCAAGAGGGAGTCTTTGAAGACTTTGTTTTAGATGTTGAGTCATCCTAAACTGGAGAGGTTTGCGGTTTAATATGCGCAGAATTCAGATAATTTAAAGGCGATTTTAGCATTTCTTACTGATGGGAATCGATAGATTTAGGTGAAGGGGTTTTAACTGTTTTATTTGTTTGTGGCGTCGATGCCCATTTTACTGCCCATGCCAGACTCTGGTGAGGCGAAGTCTAAATAGTCGATTGGGGCACTCTCGATGAATGTTGAATCGCGTTTGGGGTCGGTTCTGGTGGAGATGGCCCACATTACCTCCTTCCAATCGCGAATATTAATGTCGTCATCAACGACGATTATGTATTTTGTGTAGGTGAATTGCTGTAAATATGACCAAATTCCCATCATCACCCGTTTAGACTGTCCGGCATAGGTTTTTTTGATAGAAACAATGCAGATGCGATAAGAACATCCTTCTGGCGGCAAATAAAAATCCGTGATTTCCGGGAATTGCTGCTGAATCAAAGGGACAAATATCTCGTTTAATGCCTCGCCCAATATGGATGGCTCATCCGGTGGTTTGCCGGTATACGTGCTTAAATATATCGGCTTTTTCTTCATTGTGATGGCCGTCACGTTAAATACTGGGAACAGCTCTACATCATTATAATATCCCGTATGGTCGCCAAATGGTCCTTCCGGGAGATACTCACTCATGCTCACCTCCCCCTCAATGATGATTTCTGCATGCGCTGGAACCTTTAAATCACTAGTCTTGCAACGCACCAGATCTATCGCTTTATTCTGCAGGAGACCTGCGAAATTATACTCAGACATAGTGTTTGGAATAGGCATCACCGCAGCAAGAATAAGGGCGGGATTAGCACCGATCACAGCAGCAGCCGGCATGGGTTTTTGCTGGGTGCGTTTCCATTTTTCATGATGCTGAGCCCCGCCGCGCATCTTTAGCCATCGCATGATTAATTTGTTCCTACCTGCTGGCTGCAAGCGGTATATTCCTAGATTATAATTGTCAGTTTTCTCACTCCCGGCGCCTTTCGTGACGATCAGAGGCCAGGTGATAAGTGGCCCCACGTCGCCCGGCCAGCAGGTTTGAATGGGCAGTATGCTAAGGTCAGGATTCTTTATAACCACCTCCTGAGACGGAGCTTTTGAGACAGTTTTCGGGGGCATGGAAAGAATTCTCTTCGCAATAGGCAGCATGGAGAAGGTTTCTTTTAAGGATGTTGGTGGCTCCGGGTGTTTCATAAAGGCAAGTAGCGCGCCGAATTCCCGAAGCTCGCTTGCATCTTTCATGCCAAGCCCCATTGCGATGCGCTGTTTGCTTGCGAATAAATTAGTCAGGACGGGATATTCGGACTTGGTTCCGTCTTCTTTTATCACATTTTCAAATAATAAAGCAGGGCCGTCCTTTGCCAGAAAGCGCCGGCTTATCTCGGTGATTTCAAGCTTTGTTGAAACCTCGATTGTAATTCTTTTGAGATGTCCATTCTTCTCTAATAATTTTAAGAATGCTGGGAGGTCTTTAAAGCTCATAATGTTTTTTTCATATTTTGCCATATTGCACAGATGATACAAAGAAATACGTTCGCATAACAGAGAAAAATATAATCCAGGTTTTTATAGGCCAGTTTTTGTAGCGTAAAGTGCAGATAGGATGCTAGTAATAATGGCAAAAAAGTCAGGATAAACGGCTTGATATGCGCTCTTCTATTATGTGGTTGATTTAAAAATATACTAAGCGCCAAGAACACAAACGCAAAGTTAAATAGCGGCCATACGAGCCTTGAGTGACCATCTGCAATGAGGCGGTTTCTTTTTTTTAAAGGCAGGCTTGCATCTGGGAAGAGCATTTCATTTATGAATAATTCCGAGTTTTTTCTGGTATGGCTAGCATTTGTTTCTCCGTTAATTATCACTGCGAGATTATCAAAATAAAGCTTAGTGAGGTTCCCAAGATGGTCATATGAATGTCTGAAACCATCATTTAGTTCAAACTCTATATGCTGTTCATCTGATATGGTGATTCTCCCCGTTTTGGCAAAAAGCATCGTTCTATTTGCCGAGACTTTATTGTCAAATAGCAGTACGGCCTCCAAGGTTCCATCCGGATTTTTCTTATCTACATAGACGGTGTGATATTTAGAAATTTGGTTAAATGTCTTGGCGTCGATGATTTTGGAAATATACCCTTCTTTAAAATTCGCCATTTCCTGTTTCATAAGATTGTACGAAAAAGGCATCAGATGCATCGAAATATACCAGGTGATGATAGTAAAACAAATCGCAACCAAAAGCGCCGGCTTTGCTAGCTGATAATTACTCAGGCCACTATTTCTGAAAATAATAAGCTGCCTACCATCTTGCAAATGATTATACACATAAATGATCGTAATCACCGTGATAATCGGCAGGATCATATATAATAGATAGGGCACTAAGAGGATTGTGAGCCTAAAAAAAGTTGCAAGAGCGATTCCTTTATCTATCAAAAAGATGTATTTTAGGGTTTGGGTTATCCACACCAAGCTCGTTAGAATCAAGGTAAGCATCGCCATCGGAGGGAGTATACTGCTCAGGATATATTTTTTATATGTCTGCATTACTTGGGTAAAAATCTAATTTATAGACTCTATCATCGCATAATTCTAGTGAATTTAGCAACTATTAAAATTTAAGAGTGTTTATTTTGGTAAAAGGGGGAAGGGTGAGGGTGATGTTAGAAACTACGCTGGCAACCTGTTAGTATGAGTTTGACATTAAAGTTTTTAGCAAATGGCGTGCCACTATAAATTAAAACGAAGAGTTGACTCTATAGCTAAATAATGTTCCAATGCGAATTAAGATATATTAAGAAATTATTAAATGGAGGAGTGAGATGAGAGGAAAATTGACGGTAGGTGAGACAACAATAGATCTTTTTGATATGAATCTACAAAAGGTGTTGAATGTTCTAAATACTCTGACAACAAATCAGGAAGAAGTTGTGTTTAAGAAAGCAGAATTTACCGGCAGAGGTTTTCTTGACGCTATCTTAAGTGTATATAGCAGGGCTTGCTCAAATGGAGAGGAAGCTGATATGCTTTTAATGCCGCTTTTTGTAAAGCGAATGAAAGCACTTTTCGCAAAGAATGAGTTATGGGGAACAGCACAAGAGCCAGGAGTATTACAAGTTCTAGGAGCAACAGAGTTAGATAGGTTGTTGATTTTAAATGAAGATGCAACTATTCCCGACCTACAGGCGCGACTGAATAGACTTATTCAAGCTCCACAGGCACAACTGACAGTAATGCAAAACCTACCCGAGATAACAAACCCAGCTGCACTTGCTAAGCAAATTAGATGTTTGGAGTTGGGGGAGAGGATTCGTAATGCTAGTGATACTAGTGAAGGTGAGTTATCAACTCTGCAATTTGGCGAGGCAAGCACTGTAATATCCTCAGACTCTGGGGGCATTGCAGAAATTGAGAGCAAATCACTAAACTTACATTTGGAGGGGAAAAGATTAGGGAACGCTTCTGACCTCCTTTTTGAAAGCGCTTGTAGTAATGCCCCGCCAACAGCCCCAGTTCTCTTAGCTATAATAGGTGCAGGAGAGAAAACTTGGGGGTATCCTATGACGGATTACCGAATACAAACTATGCGCCAGTTTTTTGGCACTACGTTCTCGTATGGTGATGGTGTTCATGAGATTTCAAAAGGTCAAATGAGTTTGGCGGTACTAAATACTCACCTCAGTTGCATGCAAAAGGAAAGTCATGATGGTGGTCAGTATAGTAAGGCTAACCTTGGTGTGGTGCTGTTTTATGCTCATGGGGCAGAAAGCGAAGATGGTAGAGTCACGAAGCTAGTAGAGATAGTTAACACTAGGCTATCTAGTATATTTGAACGAACTGTGGTTATTATTCATGCTTGTTATTCTGGTCAATATCACGATCTTGAGTTAGGAGAAAATGTGTTTATGATAACAAGTGCTAGCCACAAAAATCCACAATCTAGTCTCATATCAAGCTTTAATAATGCACTTAAAGATGTGGCAAAATACTTTCCACAAGGAAGAGCAGATTTACCTGGCTTTCTTGAGCTCTTTGCTTCATACGAAGCCTCACAACCAGCTTTTAGTGGAAAAATTGGCGATGAGTTATTTAAAGGGATTGAAATAGCAGAGCTTTTGAGTAGTTCAGATATAGTAGCCGCGCTTGAAGCTTTGGAATCTCCTGATGCTAGCCCTGCTGCATCCGAGGAGTTAGAGCAACCGCATTGTACAATCGCTGTGCATGATTTTTCTAATATTCATGAAGATGCTCCAGGCAATCCCGCTCTAATAGGTGATGATGATGGCTGCGCGTTGGACGTAGTAGCATCATAATCACTTAAAACACCACCACAGGCTGCGGGCTAAACATTAAACGAGCTCCCGCAGCCGCATTTGGCTTTTTCGTTTGGGTTGGTGAAGGTGAAGCCTGCTTTGAACTCCTCTTCGGCGTAGTCCATACGGGTGCCTAGAAGATACATCAGAGCCTTTGGGTCGATTAAGATGGTGATTTCCTTATCGCAAATCATTTCATCGAACTGGTTCTTTTCATCGGCATATTCTACGAAATATTTCAAGCCAGAACAGCCGCCGGACTTTACCCCAATCCTGATTCCAACAGATGGTTTGCCGCGCTGACTAAGCAGCGCTTTAACTTGAGATGCAGCCTCATCTGTGATGGACATTATCTGTTTTTGAGTCATTTTTGCTTCTGCTTATAGTCGCTTATTGCCGCTTTAATCGCGTCTTCTGCAAGCATTGAACAGTGCAGTTTCACCGGTGGAAGTGAGAGATGCTTGGCGATTTCTGTGTTTTTAATTGCCATTGCATCATCCAAATTCTTGCCCTTTACCCATTCGCTAACCAGCGAGCTGGAGGCAATTGCAGAGCCGCATCCGAATGCTTTGAATTTTGCGTCAGTAATTATCCCGCTATCGTTAACTTTGATCTGAAGCTTAAGCACATCCCCGCAGGCAGGGGCGCCAACGAGGCCAGTGCCGACTGTTTCGTCTTTTTTATCCATCGCCCCAACATTGCGGGGATTTTCGTAGTGGTCTATTACTTCTTCGCTATATGCCATTTTTCTACCTATATTTTTAATTTTCTAATGTGTTGACCATTTAATCGAGTTGATGTCTATCCCTTCTTGATGCATTTCCCAAAGCGGGCTGAGTTCTCTTAATTTATTTATGTTAGCAAGAATCACCTCTATCGCAAAATCTACTTCTGCCTCGGTCGTGAACCTGCCAAAGCCAAACCTTATGGAAGTATGAGCCGTTGCCTCGTCCACGCCGAGCGCTCTTAGCACATATGATGGTTCAAGCGAAGCCGATGTGCAGGCAGAACCTGAAGAAACCGCCAGATCTTTAATAGCCAGAATCATCGATTCACCTTCAATATGGGCAAAACTCAAATTTAAATTACCATGATAGCGCTGCTCTTTATCGCCGTTTAAAAATACCTCCTCGGCGTTGGATTGAATTGCGGTTAGGAATTTGTCAAATAATTTCCTCACATGTTTTTGATCTTTTTCCATCTCCAGCCCAGCAATCTCTGCCGCCTTCCCAAACCCCACTACCAATGGAGTCGACAATGTGCCAGAGCGTATGCCCCGCTCTTGCCCGCCTCCGGTGATCATAGGAGAAACGCGCACCCGTGGTTTGCGACGAATATACAGCGCGCCAATACCGTTTGGAGCGTATATCTTATGACCAGAAATACTAGCAAGATCGATATTACACTCATTAACATTAATCGGAATCTTACCAAAGGCTTGCGCGATATCTGAGTGGAAGAAAGTTCCCTTTTCCCTACAGATTTTTCCGATTTCCTTCAGTGGCTGAATCACCCCGATCTCATTATTAACTGCCATCACGGAAACCAGCATTGTGTCCTCGGTAATGGCGTCTCTTAGGACGTTGAGGTCAACTATCCCATTTGCTTGTACTGGTAAATAGGTAACTTTAAACCCATCCTGCTGCAGGTACCTGCAAGTATCCAAGATGCATTTATGCTCCGTCACAACCGTCACTATGTGCTTTTTCTTGCTGCCATAAAATTGCGCTATCCCTCTCAGTGCCAGGTTGTTAGATTCCGTCGCGCCCGAGGTGAAGATGATCTCCTTAGGGTTTGCGCCGATCAAATTTGCAACGCGGGCTCTGCCGATTTCGCATGCATCTTCCGTCTCCCATGCATAGGAGTGGCTTCTTGAATGTGGATTGCCAAATTTATCAGTAAAATAAGGCATCATTTCAGCAACGACCCTTGGGTCGGTTTTGGTTGTTGACTGATTGTCGAGATAGATAGGAAATCTACCTCCTTCATCAACTATGCGCTGCTTTAATTCTGTATAATTATGCATATGATTCTTTATTTATTTCCTTATATATTTTAATAAAATTATCTATATCTTCTTCCGTGCTGCCAGCCCCCACGGAGACTCTGATAGCAGAGCGTGCTTCGCGCTCTGAGCATCCCATCTCCTCTAGAACATACGACAAACCAATCTTCCCAGACGAGCACGCAGAACCAGAGCTTATAGCAATATTCTTTAAATCAAAAGCAATTAGCTGTATTTCAGCTTTTTTGCGGGAGTTTAATATTAAGCTAGTATTGGGCAGGCGCTCGCTCTTCATGCCGGCAATTTTAATCTCGGGAAAGCTCTCAAGCAGCGCTGATTCCAATTGCTTTTGTAGCTTTCTCATATGAGTATTCCGGCTGGTTAGTTCTTTTTTGGCAAGAAGTGCCGCCTCGCCAAGACCCGCAATCCCATGGACATTCTCAGTGCCCGCGCGGAGGTTTTTCTCCTGCCCGCCACCAAGAATCATGGGTTTTAGAAGAATGCTCGCTTTGCCTATCAAAGCCCCAACGCCTATAGGCCCTCCAAATTTATGACCAGAAATCGAGACAAAATCAAGATCAAGATCAAGAATATTTACATTGATTTTTCCAATAGCCTGAACGCAGTCACTATGCATTATGGCGCCATGCTCATGGGCTATTTTGGCTATTTTTTTGATTGGCTGAATCACGCCAGTCTCGTTATTTGCAAGCATCACAGATACTAGCTTTTTCTCGGATTTAGAATTTTGTAATTTGTTAATTAAATCGTCAAAATCTAAAATACCATCCTCATCAACCTTGATGGTTTGTATGTTTGATGAGAATTTTTTGTGCGATAAAATAGACGGGTGTTCAGTGGCGGATATAAAAATTTCAGCATCATTGAAATTGAACAAAATAAGATTATTCGCCTCCGTGCCACTTGATGTGAAGGTGACTTGGTAATCTTTATGACAATCATCAAAGCACAGCAATCTGGCTATAGATCTGCGCGCATTCTCAAGAATCCCCTTCCCCTTGCGGCCATATGAATGAGTCGCGGATGGGTTGATTGGAAATAATGCAATCTCATCCATCTTGGTTTTTACAAATGGATGCAGAATTGTGGTTGCGTTATGGTCTAGATATATCATATTTACTCCCCTAAATTAACATTCCCAGATACCACATCTGCAATTGAAATGCTGGCAAGATAATTCCTGATCTGCCTACCAAGGCCTTTCCATAAATTGTGCGTTTTGCAGCTCACTCCATTTTTTCTGCAGCTTTTATCCTTAGAACAACGAGTCATTTTCAGGTTTTCTTCGACTGCGTTGACGATCTGTTCTATATTAATTTTATCCGAAGGTTCTGCAAGATAATACCCTCCACCAGGACCTTTCACAGAGTTCACTAATCTTGCTTTTTTCAGTTTTAGGAAAATTTGCTCTAGATAATTTAGCGGGATGTTCTGATTAGTCGAAATATCAGCAAGCTTCATTGGAGTATTACCATCACTACTTTCCGCTACTTCCGTAACGGCCATGACGGCATAGCGACTTTTCGTTGTTAGCATCATAGTAAACACACATATTTCATGGTATATAACCAAACATAGAATATCTTACCCAACTAAAATAGTCAAGTATTTTTCGGGGTGGTATTTTAGACCTGCGGACGTAGCTTCTAAGAAGCTATATAATATAGTCATATTGCAAAAGAAAAGCACCATTAGCGCAAGTTATAACTAAAAAGACTATATTGCAGTGACTATCCGATATACTAATAAAAAGTTAATTTTTATCGAAATATTAATCTTTTATTTACCTTTATGAGGTATGCTCTATTTGTTAGTGGGTATATTATTTATCTTGGGTAGGCTTGCTATAAAATTAATAACTAAAAAGGGAGTTATAGTTATGCCAAAAGAAGCATGTACTAACAAGTCAGAAATCTGGGTTAACAAGTCAGGAACCGTTGCGTCAAAAGATGATGATGATGATGCAGTAGCTACCTTAGGGCAAGCAGTTAGTTCAAAGGTAACAGGTGGCAACATTGAAATAGTAACAGTCGGGGAAAGTTTCGATGAAGGAGAAGGTTCCAATGAAGGAGAAGGTTCCAATGAAATAGTAGCAGCTGGGGAAACTGCTAATTCAGAGGAGGGGCAGTGATTTGATTGGTAGTACTAAACTGTATCAATTTCATGCAATGGCCTGTCAAGCTTTTATAGAGAACACAATTTTTTTAAATCTTTCATTGAAAGAAGTCTAATTTTTCTTAGAAAACCGCTCAATTATAGTCAAAGATTGCTGCAGCAGCTTGTTGGTGAGCTACGAAATTATGTAGTTCTAGCAGCGTGGTTAACATGCTGAAAAAGTTCTGGGGTATTGGTTATCACAGGCCATATAGCATTAACTCAGCATTTTTAATGTGGTTACGGACGTAAGGGGGCGAATAGTAAACAGGCGTGATAATATTTAACTGCAGGAAAAGTTCACAAATTCGATGGTTGCTTTTCGATTTTAGAAAGTCTATACTGGTTTTAGTGAACATATTAGAGCAATTATGAAAACTATAAAACGTCTTTTGCAGCCGCTTATTCTGGAAGCATTACAATCTTTTCCTGCAGTATATATCAATGGACCAAGGCAGGCAGGGAAAACGACTCTTGCGCGCACTTTACTCGCTAAAGAGTTTAAAGCAAAATATATTACGTTTGACGACCCGCTGGAACGTGCTGCAGCTATGCGTAATCCTCTGGGATATGTGCGTGAGTCGGGCATTCCTCTTATTATTGATGAAGTGCAGATGGCTCCAAATATATTTAGATCACTGAAAATGCTTATAGATGAGCAAAGGATGGAAGCCCTAAGCAGCAGTAGTGCCGCTGCAAGCAGCTCTGCTAATGGTCATTATCTTTTGACGGGGTCGGCTAATTTGATGGTGATACCTGAGTTGGCAGATGCTATGGTTGGACGCATGGCAACATTAACATTGCTTCCACTCAGTGCGAGTGAGGTTAAAAATTCCACATCACATTTCCTGGATTATTGCTTTACCAAAGATTTTTCGAAGATTAAAGCAGACAACACAAAGCTAACAGAAATCATGCGGCAGGCGAGTTTTCCAGAGCTTATGCAAATGCCAGAATCCATGGTGGATAAATGGCTTGGGAATTACATACAAAAAGTCACGCTCGAAGACCCGCGCTATATCTATAATTTAGAAAAAGCTGAGTTTATGCCGGCATTATTGCAATCATTGGCCGTAAGAGCAGGCAATTTAATTAATGATGCAAGTATTGGTAGAGAAATTGGGCTAAACGTGGTGACTACTAGAAATTACCGGGCCCTGCTCAATGGTACATTTGTGACAAATACGCTCAGCCCCTGGTATCGCAATATTACAAAACGACTGGTGAAGTCGGATAAAATATTTTTCCACGATACTATGTTGCTATGTTATTTGCTCCAATCAACGCCAGAAGAGTTAGTAAAGAACCAACCGAGTCGTTTTGGGCATGTGCTGGAAAATTTTGTGCTTTCAGAATTATGCAAAGCCAATTTTGCTAGCGGCGAGAAAGTCAACATCAGTTTTTACCGCACAAATGACGGCAGGGAAGTTGATTTCATCCTTGAGAAACAGAACAAGCTCGTGGCCATTGAAGTAAAGCACGCAGAAAACATCAACGACAAAGATCTAGCTGGCATCAAGGAGTTTCAAGCACATACCGGTAATGATTTTTGTTGCGGTATCGTGCTTTGCAATACGCCACGTGTCATTGCTTACGGGAAAGATATTTATCTAGTGCCGTTTAGTGCGTTATGGCAATAAATTAGCCTGACCAGCAATGGGGTGTTTTAGGTTAATTCATGGTTTCTGAGAACAGGCGTAAATGCAAGCTTATCATGTCCGTATAGTTACGAAATACTTAACTTTAAGAACATGGCGAGTATATAATTTCTACAAACATACATAAAAGGCATAAGAAAAACCGGGAAACGTTCTTTCGCTACTCAGGATATAGTTGACGAATTCGGAGTTTTTTCTGGCCATGTCAGAGTTGCGGTAAATCAATTACGCATGTTTAATGAGTTTGTGTTTTTATCGATAGTCGAACCTTTGAAAATCAGGGTAGCCCTAGAGGCTAGGTCTACCCTGAATCAAAGCGCCCTTCGTGTCTATGTCAGAGCGCCCCTTCGTATTTCATTCGTTACTTCTAGTCTTTTTTCGCAAGCTTACTTTTTACTGATGGTGAGAGCATTATGTTTAACTCGCGCAGCTGCGCCTCGCTTACATGGTTTGGAGCTTCCATTAGCAAATCTTCTGCTTGCTGGTTCATTGGGAAGGCGATTACCTCCCGGATATTCGCTGTTTCTGCAAGCAGCATCACTATGCGGTCAACACCAGGGGCGATGCCTCCATGGGGTGGGGCGCCGAACTTGAAGGCTCTGATCATACCGCCGAATTCTTTGTCAACTTCTTCTTGGCTGTAACCTGCAATCTCGAAAGCTTTATACATCAGGTCGGGCTTGTGGTTTCTGATTGCGCCGCTAGATAGTTCGATTCCGTTACATACGATATCATATTGAAAGGCTTTGATCGCTAGTAGCTCTTCTTCTGTTTTAGCATTTTCAAGAGCTTCCAGACCGCCTTGAGGCATTGAGAATGGATTATGACTAAAGTCGATTTTCTTTGTATCCTCATTCATTTCATAGAATGGGAAATCTGTCACCCAGCATAGTTCGAATACGTCATCTGGGATAAGTTCTAGCTCTTGTCCGAGCTTTGTGCGAACTTTTCCTGCAAGCTTTGCGGCGGCGAGTTCTTTATCACAAGCGAAGAATACAGCATCCCCGGCGGAAATTTTTGCAAGCTCTTGTAACTTGGCTAATTGGTCATCATTTAAAAATTTGGCAATAGGGCCTTTGGCTGTTCCGTCTTCTGCAAAATTGACATATCCAAGACCTCCAGCGCCCTCATTAATGGCGAATTTCGTCATGCCATCGAAGAATTTACGAGATTTAGTAGATGCGCCAGGTGCCGGGATAGCGCGGACAACAGCACCTTTTTTGGCAGCTTCTCTGAAAAGAGTAAACTCAGCATCTTTGAAAAGATCAGTAACATCCGTGATCTCTAGAGGGTTTCTGGTATCTGGCTTGTCTGTTCCATATTTTAACATCGCCTCTGCGTAAGGAATGCGGGCAAAGGAGGATACAGATAGTTTTTTGTTGCCGAATTTATTGAATATATTAAATAATATCGGCTCAATCGCTGCAAACACATCCTCTTGTGTGACGAAAGCCATCTCGATATCTAGCTGATAAAATTCGCCAGGAGACCTGTCTGCTCTTGCATCTTCATCACGAAAGCAAGGTGCAATCTGGAAATATTTATCAAACCCAGACATCATCAGCATCTGCTTGAATTGCTGAGGAGCCTGCGGGAGAGCATAAAACTTACCCGGATGCATCCGGCTTGGGACTAAAAAGTCACGCGCACCCTCAGGAGAGCTTGCTGTGAGGATTGGCGTTTGGAACTCGGTGAACCCAGCCTCTGTCATTAGTTTTCGCATTTCAGAAATGATGTTAGACCTTAACATAATATTGCTATGAAGCTTTTCGCGTCTTAGATCCAGGAATCTATATTTCAGCCTTGTGTCTTCTGGCGCATCTTGATCTGAATTAACGATAAGAGGTAGCATTTCAGAGTCAGATTCAAGTATATATTTCTCTGCATCGACCTCAATCTGACCAGTCTCGATGGAATTATTAGCGGTCTCGTTGCTTCTTGCGACCACTGTTCCCTCTACGGTAATCACGCTTTCATAGCGCAAATGAGTGGCTTTGTCTTTCAAGGAAAGGTCTTTATCTGTAAAAACTAGTTGCGTTATGCCGTAATGATCTCTAAGATCTATGAATAACAAATTACCGTGATCGCGCCGTCTATGCACCCATCCAGATAGCTTGACTCTCTGACCTACATGTTGTGATTTAAGTTCATTACAATGATGAGTTCTGAATGTATGCATAATTAATTACTTAATAATTTCGATAAATTAGTGTATACATATACAAAAAATAACCATCTTAAGCAATAGAAAACTCATGCAACTGATAAAGAACCAAGAAGATTTCGATAAAATCTGTGAAAAACTAGAGACAGAGCAGACCTTATTCATAGATACTGAATTCCAGAGAAAAAAGACATATTATGCCAAATTGAGCTTGGTGCAGATCGCATCAAAACATCATAAAGTCGTGATAGATGTGCTGCTGATCGATGATCTGACAGGTTTAAAAAATCTGCTGGCAAATGAGGAGATCTTAAAAGTTTTCCACGCCCCAGATCAGGATTTGGACATATTTTTACACATATTTAAGCAATTACCCAAAAACATTTTTGATACTCAAATTGCAGCCTGGGTGGTTGGTCTTGACGAATGTATGGGGTATAGCAGATTATGTAAAGCCTTGCTGAATCTTGAGCTTGATAAAAGCTTGCAAAATTCGAACTGGCTCAAGCGCCCTTTAACTGACGATTTGCTGGAATATGCGATTAAAGATGTGGAATATCTCATCCCGCTTCATCGTGAGCTATCTGCGACTCTTACGAAAAGGAAATTATGGGATACATATAACGATAAAAGTGCAAAATGGCTCAAAGAAGGGACTTATAAAATCAATCCGGACAAAGTCATAAAAAGAATGAAGCTTCTGGACTATTCTGACAGATATAAACATAAGATCAAGAGTCTAATTTTACTGCGGGAAGAATGTGCACAAACACTTGATTTGCCAAGGTTCTTCTGTGCAGCAGATAAGGATTTGACGAGACTATGCCGCGAACTGCCCACTACGGAGGCGGAGCTTGTTAAAATGAATTTCCTTAAAAAGCCGATCGCAAGACGCCAGTTTAAGAAAAAACTATTGGAATTATGCGCAGGGTTGCGAGAATTTAAGTTGTAAATAATCACCAAAAATACTATATTGCTGGGTAGCAAACTACATTAAATTGTTAAACTTGTTGAAATTATTATAATAAATATTATGAAGATTAAATTTGCATTACTTACCAAGTTAGTAGCTCCTATCAGCGTAGCTCTTATTAGCCTTGTCGCGCTTGTTACCAGCCCGGCAATAGCATCCGACTATCCTCAAAGTAGGTTGGAGCGGGAGATAGAAGAGACAGGCTCACTTCTTAAAGGTGATGGGTTGACTTTTAGGCCTGGTAAGGAGAGAAGCACAGCAACCAAGGCAACTATTGGGAATGTGAATAAATATCTCTATCAAGCATCAATTGATGTTTTGAAATTTGCACCACTAGCATCATCAGACAGCAATGCTGGTGTGATCGTGACTGACTGGTATAGCCCGAAAGGTCAGAAAAACACTCAGTTTAAAGTTACTGTATATATAAGAGACAAGCTAATCTCCCCTGAGGCTTTAGAAGTGGTAGTTTTTCAGCGTGACAAGACTGGCGGGAAATGGCCAAGTGATTATAAAGAATCGCCGATTGCAGCAACATTTGAAGATAAAATCATCCGCAAGGCGCGTGATTTGTATCTAAATTCTGCAAAATAAGGAAGATCTTATGAATATTCTAGAAATAGAACGCAAATGGCAACAGCGTTGGGATCAAGACGAGGCTTTTGTTGCAAAAAATGACTCAGACAAACCGAAATATTATGTTCTGGAAATGTTTCCGTACCCATCTGGAAAGTTCCATGTTGGGCATTTGCGGAATTATGCGATAGGGGATGTGATCTCTCGTTATTTGCAAGCAAGTGGATATAATGTTCTGCACCCTATGGGTTGGGATGCTTTTGGGCTTCCGGCGGAAAATGCAGCGATTGCTAATGATACGCATCCTGCGGATTGGACATATGCGAATATTGACTCCATGCGAGCTCAGCTGAAGAGCGTTGGGCTGTCCTATGATTGGAACAGAGAACTTGCCAGCTGCTCGCCAGACTATTACAAACATGAGCAAAAATTCTTTCTAGACCTGCTTGCCCGCGGTGCGGCTTATCAGAAGGAATCCTCGGTAAATTGGGATCCGGTAGACAACACTGTGCTTGCTAATGAGCAGGTGGTCGACGGCAGAGGCTGGCGCTCTGGGGCGCTAGTGGAGAAGAAATATTTGAAGCAATGGTTCCTGAAGATCACGGATTATGCAGATGAGCTTTTAACTGATATAGATTCCTTGTCTGAATGGCCAGAAAACGTAAAAACAATGCAGCGTAACTGGATTGGAAAGTCTGAAGGGGCGCGTTTTCATTTTGATGTACAGAATTTAGACGAGAAAATTGAAGTATATTCAACAAGGCCTGAAGTTATCTTTGGTGCTAGCTTTGTGGCAATTGCGTATAATCATCCTTTGACTCAAAAAATTGCGATAAATGATGAAATGAAGGCATTTATCGACAAATGCGCGCATCATTCTACATCAGAATCAGAGCTTGAGAAGGACGACAAAGAATGCGTCTATACAGGGCTTTATGCGAGCCATCCATTCGATAAGACTATCAAGCTACCTATTGTGATCGCTAATTTTGTATTGATGGATTACGGAACTGGCGCAGTTTATGGTTGCCCGGCTCATGATCAGAGGGATTTTGAGCTAGTGCAGAATACTAAAGATTTGGAGATAACCCAAGTTGTGCATAGTGATAATCATGAAATTGACCTCAGCAAACATGCTTATATTTACGGCTCGGACGATGTGATGATTAACTCAGATTTCCTGGATGGTCTGCAGACCGACCAAGCAAGAGCAAAGATAATCGATAAGATGGAAGAGCTGGGAATTGGCAGCAGAGAGACTAACTATCGTCTGCGTGATTGGGGTATTTCTCGCCAAAGATATTGGGGCTGCCCGATTCCGATTATTTACTGCGAATCTTGCGGAGCAGTTCCGGTGCCGGAAGAAGATCTTCCCGTTGAGCTGCCGAGGGATATTAGCTTTGAGAAAACTGGAAACCCGCTAGATCTACATCCAACATGGAAATATGTTGATTGTCCAAAATGCCAGTCAAAAGGAGTGCGCGAGACGGATACGTTTGATACATTCTTTGAATCTTCTTGGTATTTCACCAGATTTTGTGACAATAAAGCCAAAGATATGGCTGACAAAAAAGCAGCTGATTACTGGCTGCCTGTGGACCAATATATCGGCGGGGTTGAGCACGCTATCCTGCATTTGCTATATGCTCGGTTTTTCACCAAGGCAATGTCGGATGTGGGTTATTTAAACGTACGTGAGCCATTCAAACGTCTTCTGACCCAGGGAATGGTATTGCATGCGACTTATAAAGATAAAGATGGGAAATGGTTATATCCTGAGGAAGTTGTAGAAAAAGACGGCAAATATCTGCACGCAAAAACAGGCGATGAGGTTTTCAAAGGTAAAATCGAGAAAATGAGCAAGTCAAAGCTGAACATCATCGATCTTGAAACTATGCTCGCAACCCACGGCGCGGATGTTATTCGTATGTTTGTGCTTTCAGATAGCCCAGCAGAGAAAGATCTGGAATGGTCTATGGCGGGGATTGATGGGTGTAAGAAATTTATTTCGCGTCTTGTTTCTTTGGTGAAGAAGTTGCCTGATCTAGAGGGGGTAAATGGAGGAGCAGAGGATAAGAATCTGCAAGCCTCTATTCACCGGACTATTGCGGATGTGTCTGATGATCTGATGAATTATCGTTTGAACAAGGCAATTGCTCGTATTCGTGAATTATATAACGCAACGCAAAGTGCCCTTAGTGCCGCAAAGCCCGATACTGCCTCTATCTGCGAGGCGGCGCGCGTGATGATTCAGCTACTTAGCCCATTCATCCCGCATATCACAGAGGAACTATGGGAGATGCTTGGGAATAAGGTGCCTTTATATAAAACATCATGGCCAAAGGCGGACAAGTCGAAGCTTGTTTCTGATAGCTATGTCATGGCGATACAGGTTAAGGGTAAATTGCGCGCTACTCATGAATTTGCTGTTTCTGCAACGGACGCAGAGATTAAAGAGGTTGCGATTAATCTGCCAGCTATTACCAAACATATTGGGGATGCTGCTATCCGTAAGATTATCGTAGTGCCGAAAAAAATTATTAATATTGTTATTTAGATGAGAATAGCCAAATTTATTGCCAATGCTGGCATTTGTTCAAGAAGAGCCGCCGAACGTCTGATCGAAGATGGAGAAGTCTCTGTTGATGGGGAGGTAATTGACAGCCCCGCTCTTAATATTAGTGATGAGAATATCATCAAAGTAGGCGGCAAGCTAGTTGGCGCTATCCCAAAAGCCCGGCTCTGGGTTTATTACAAACCGCTAGGGTTGATTACAACCAATAGCGATCCGCAAGATCGGCCAACTATATTCCAGGCGCTGGAGGGAAAATTACCGCGCGTAATTTCCGTCGGTAGGCTGGATATAAACAGTGAAGGGTTGCTTCTTTTGACTAATAATGGCGATTTATCTAGATATCTAGAATCTCCAAGCACCAACTGTGAGCGTATATATAAAGTACGAACATTTGGCAAGGGGCGGGAAGTTGCTATCAGGAACAAAAAGATAGTAATTGATGGTGTTAATTATCATCCCAAATTAATAAGCCTGACCAAGAAAACTGTATCAAATTCCTGGTATAAAGTTGTGCTCACAGAAGGCAAAAACCGCGAAATTAGACGGCTTTTTGAGCATTTTGGTTTCGAAGTAAGCAGGCTAATCCGAACAGATTTTGGTAAATATAGCCTCGGTAACATGAAACCAGGTGATTTATTGGAGGTGACAATTGATCAGAATTATAGCTGGAAAACATAAAAACCGAGTCATTCCCACTTTAAAAAAAGCTGACTACCGCCCCTCCACGACGAAATTCCGGGAGGCGTTATTTAGCATATTATCCTCTGGTGAATTCGCAGAATCTCAGCCAGTTACAGGCGCTACTCTTCTTGATCTATTTGCAGGAACAGGAGCTCTTTCTTTTGAGGCACTCTCACGCGGGGCAGGCAGCATCACGCTTATTGATAGTAATGAGACTCATTTGAAATTAGCCAAAGAGTTTGCTGCAAAAATAGGTGAAGAAGATAACGTTACCACTCTAACTGCCAATGCTTTGCTTTTGCCAAAATCGATCACCAAATATGATCTTGTATTTATGGACCCTCCTTACTACAATGATATGGTGGCAAAGTCTCTAAAGTGCTTAATAAAGCGCGACTGGCTGGCAAACGGCGCTCTCATAGCGATTGAGATGTCCGCGCGCGAGCGGCTTGACCTTCTGGATGGTTTGATTTTACTGAAGGAAAAGCGCTATGGCAATAATAAGTTATTGATACTAAAATATGAGCAAAGTTAAAAAACAATATAGCTGCGCAAGCTGTGGAAGCACCAGCAGTAAATGGTCTGGCCAGTGCCCTGATTGCATGGAATGGGGGACAATTTCCGAGGAAATGAGCTCAGCCAGCAGAATCATGGTGCCCAAAACTGGGACGCCGCAACAGCTGCAATCTCTTTCAGACCAGGTGGAGAGCACAATCCGAACCAAAACCCCAATCGAGGAGCTAAACCGAGTGCTCGGCGGCGGTCTTGTGAGCGGCTCTGCCATTCTGATTGGCGGCGACCCTGGCATCGGGAAATCGACGCTATTATTGCAGCTATCTGCGAGCTTGTCGCAAAATAATACCGGCTGTTTATATATCACGGGGGAGGAGTCGATCAACCAGATCAAGCTTCGTGCTCAGCGTCTTGATATTAAAGATACTAAAACGGGATTGCTTGCTGCCACTAATGTGGAGGATATAATCTCAACTATCGACCAGAATAAAAAGGAATTAGATTTGGTGGTGATTGACTCTATCCAAACGATTTCCACGAGCGAGCTTTCCTCTGCTCCGGGGACGGTGTCTCAGATTCGGGCAAGTGCGCATATGCTGATTAATTATGCCAAGCAAAACAGCATCACTCTGCTGATTGCCTGCCACGTTAATAAGGATGGTCAGCTTGCAGGGCCCAAGGTTTTGGAGCATATGGTGGACACAGTTCTGTATTTTGAGGGCGACCATAACAACCATTTCCGAATATTACGTTCTATTAAGAACCGCTTCGGGGCAGTGAATGAGATCGGTGTTTTTGAGATGACTGCAAAAGGATTAATCGAAATTGCCAACCCGTCGGAATTATTCCTGATGGAACGTGAGAATAATGTCAGCGGTAGCGCCGTATTTGCAGGGATTGAGGGGTCAAGGCCGCTTTTGATAGAGATCCAGGCCCTAATTGCCCCTAGCAACATGGCGACACCTCGTAGATCCGTTGTGGGCTGGGATCATAACCGACTTTCAATGATTATCGCCGTGCTTAGCGTACGCTTTGGCCTGAACCTGACCTCGCATGAGGTATATTTAAGTGTTGCTGGTGGTTTGCGCATAACAGAGCCTGCGGCGGATCTAGCTGTTGCTGCTGCGCTTATTTCCGCTGCTAGCAATGCGCCCTTGCCACAAGGAAGCGTTTTTTTCGGAGAAGTTGGCTTGTCTGGGGAGGTAAGAAAAGTATCCCAAACAGAGGCTCGGGTGAAAGAAGCCAGTAAGCTAGGATTCAAGAAGATGTATTGTTGTTCCAAGGAAAAGCTTAAAAGCGTAGAGGCCATCATGCATCTGCGTCAATTAAAGGATGTGATAGTCTAGCTTATTATTCACGAAATTACGTTTTACGAAATTACGTTTTACGAAACTACGTTTTACGAAACTACGT
>NVVL01000064.1 GCA_002402195.1 Rickettsiales bacterium
TATATTTATATAAATATAAATACATTGTAAACATTTTAAATGGAAAGCTTACATTCGTTTTACGTAGAATACGGAAGATTAAACATAGGCACGCGGACAATGATAAGTTTTTGTGTATCATTGATATTATCACCGTACAGCTACGGTTTTATGTTTTACATACTGTCATCTATGTTTTTAGAAGTAATTGTTTTATGTCACAGCGTTTACGTTGATTGTCCCTACACATTGAGAAATAGGATATACATTTTTGTTGCTAGTATCTTTGGTTGGTTGTTAGGGAGAATATCTGTTCAAAACATTTAATAAATTTTACATCACCTAATTTTAAAATTTTAAACCTATTCCCACATCCTGACCAATGTTCTCCTTAAAATTTTATCCAAGCAATTTCTTTAACAAATCTTCCGACACTTCACATTCAGCTATGTTTCTCCCTTGTGCAGCTAGAGTAAAGTTATCAATTTTGTTCTCCCTTTCGTATTTTCCTTCCGGCTCATAGGGAAGTTTTTCCTCAAGGGGCTCGTCAAGTTCTACTTCTGATTCATCGGAGAGGACTTCCTCAAGGTTTTCATCAAGGGGTTCGTCAAGTTCTACTTCTGATTCATCGGAGAGGACTTCCTCAAGGTTTTCCTCAAGGGTTTCCTCAAGTTCTACTTTTGATTCATCGGAGAGGATCACCTTAAGTTCTACCTTTGGCTTGGTCTCATACTCATTTTCACGTTCCTTTGGTTCGTTGTATGAACCAAAGGAACCTGGGATATCTACTATATTTTTACCATAACCCAAAAACTTTAACATAATGTTACCTTTATCACTTAGACTTTTGATTAAGTATTGTTCATCTGTTCTATTGCCATATACTACTCTTAATGTAGAAACGCTCTTTGTGTTAGCTCTACATATTCTACCGCTCAACTGATATAAGTCGGAAGAGAAGTAAGAAGGTGTACAATAAGCTGTCCTAGGGTAATTCCCAGAGGTATCATCCAAAGATACACCGGTACCTCCAGTTTGCGTTGTACTGATGATAACTCTACATTTGTTATTTTCCTGGTTGAAGTGATCTATTGCATTTTGTCTATCGGAAGATTTAGTGGCACCACATAAAACCGCCAATGTGTACTTGCCATCAAAGAAATCAATCATATCACCAACATGATCATTATACCACAAAAAAATGCACACTTTGTTATTGCTATCAGCATTGAGAGTTCCCAGTGCCAATTTATATATTTTGTGTAACTTGATTTTTTCTAACAAGACCAAAGATTTTGTTATAGTACGGAACCTAGACCGCCATTCGGTATGATTTTTCATCGCATCACGTAGGGCATCTACAGCATCGTCATAATTTTCATTTTCTATGTTGTACTTACCATTCTTGAAATCCTTTAGTTCGCTGTTACCCATTGGACAATAAAAAGAAAAGATTGGTCTTATTATTTTAACATACAATTCGAACAGCACATCTTCGGGGTCGTGATAACTCTTAGCAATTTTATTGGCCAATTTCTTGTTAACACCAATAGCTAAATTGTATACATCTGATAAACCACCTGAATTTAGATTTCCCAAGCGCGTTTCTTGTGTGAGAAACAAGTACCTACAAATAGATAAAGTAAAAATCTTCTTATCTGCTATTGAGCCAGAAAGGAAAATGCAACGAGAAGCCGAACCACGAGCAGCTTCCACAATTTTGCATGCTGCGCGGTGTTGTATGCTGTTAACGTTCTTAATTTTATGACATTCATCAAAAACAAACAAAGTTCCAAATTCAATGTACTTTTCTAACTCTTCAGTGGGATAGTAAAAGTACTCATCCCTATCCAACGAATGTGAGAATATTGCCTTTCTTTCCAAAAAGCCAGAGCAAGAGGTTCCTTCTCTGGACCTACCTCTGCCCCGCAACTTATCGTAAGTTATTATGTCGACATAATCCACACCATATTTCCTACACTCCCTTTTCCATGTTTCGTGAACAGTTAACGGAGCAACTATGAATAAGTTCGAGTTGGTTTCAGCTGCATACTTCAAAGTAAGTATAGTTTTGCCAGCACCTAAAGGTGAGGTGTTAATCACACACGATCTGTAACATAGTATTTCCTTCATTCTTTTATATCCATCAATTTGGACATCCTTGAGTACTACTTGTCTTGTGCTATTCTCCATGACTTAACAAAAACTTTAAGTCGTGAAAAAAATAGGGAGTTCATCAAAGGAAGTATAAATATTGTCGGTAGAGTAGAGTAGAGTGTTCCACATGCCAATCAAACAACAGAATCTTTTATGCTAACCTTTGATATTTTTCCATAAGCCCACATTAATAGGAAGGTACATATTACTATTCCCAAAAATAATGTAAATGGTAGCAATCCTTTGTTACTCACATCAGGTGGTGCCCTACACTCTGACATTTTGGCTAGATTCGACAGTGTACTGGAAACTCCTATATCAAATTCAACTAAATTGGGAACTATTACATAAGCAAAAAGAGAAGAATTTTCGATGGAAATGTTGAGCAAAGTGTCAATAGAAATGTTAACAAGTTTAAAATACGTTGAGTCTCTCAGTGGCTCCACACCTAGTATTCTATCCCTCCCAATTACACTAAACATTATTGCTTGAGTGCCGTTAGGAGACCTTGTCCTTATTATTTCAGTAAAAGTATTTCCAACTCTGTGCCTATCGTCAGTATATAAATCACACCTATCTAACCACCTATTGAGGTAAACAAGGTCCCAGTCCTCAACCTCTAACGAAGTTTTGATGACTTCCAGTACGTGATCCTTCTTTGATGAGAATATGGAAGTATCCTTTAAAATAATAGTTATGGCTTCGGGGTCGATAGTCTTTGACATGTCCAAAGCGTGTAACATTCTTTTTGTGTCGAGGTGGCTTTCAACATCAGATACGTTGCTCACCGAATCTACTATATTTGTTATGGGGATTAATATCAAATTGTAGATTTCATCAGAGAATATGGATGATATTCTCTTTACATTTTCGGATTCTTTCTTCAACGTCAGAACGCATACATTAATTTTGTCCATTTATGTTACAATTATAAAAGGATGGAGTCCAAGTTTATCCCATTGGTATTGGCAATGATAATGGTATTTGCTACAATCATAGTTATAGTGCTTGCTGTATCACAAAAAGGTAGGTTACAGAAATTAGGAGAAAATTGTTCTCGATATCCGTGTTCAAGGGGTTTAACATGTCAATCTAATAAATGTAAATCTAACAGTGGAGAGTTTTGCAACACCTTGACTGACTGTACGTCTGACAATTTGTCGTGTTTAAATAACAAGTGTACAAATGTGGGTGGATCTATTGGTAACATTTGTACTGAATTATTACCATGCAATCCTGAACTTATATGTGAAAAGGGTATTTGTAAATCCAAACTAAACGGCTCATGTGATAATAACTCAGAATGTATTTATCCTTTTATATGTGTAGAAGGAACATGCAGAGAAGACATAAAAGTACAAACATGTGATTTGCTTGACATCATGACATACGGTTGTATCAAGTTGTTATTATTCTCAAATAAAATAAAAAGAATAAACGATAATTTGGGAATTTCGATGGACATAACTTCCAGTGTTGAGATTTCCAGATTTTTCATGTATAACGGGTTATTACATTCATTAGGAGTTGATGGTAAACTATATGCTCTGTCCGTACCCATAGAACACAATTATTGGGAATGGGAAGAACAACTTTGGTGTGTTAATGAAATAGACCATGTAAGTGTAACTTTAGATGAACATAATATTTGGATTCAACGAAAATATGTACATATAAGTGGAACAAGAGGTTACCTCTACGAAGGCAATTCGTTGATATCTACTCACAGTTTAAATGTGAACGTAATAAGGAACTACGGGATTACCACCTTGGAATATGTTGAAATAAACAAAAAAACCATGGTAATGTATGCCACACCCAGTGGTGTAATACTTAACAATGTATCAAACGCTAGAATAGGATTTGATTCAAAGATCGTTCACAGTGGAGGGGAACTTATCAAAGTAATTTTTGATCGTATGGTAAAAGTATCAATTGAAACATACACAACATATTAAGTCAAAATAAAATGTCTGAGTTTAATGAAAAGTCTTACAAAGGATCCATAGCACTCAGCTTGTTAAAGGTAAAGAAGACCCAAATACAAATGTTAATAGATAGGAAAATTGTTGACATCAGCTTACTACCAACACATATATTAGACGAAACATATGGTATAGGGGATTTTTTGGAAGAATTCCAGGGGGGTGGTGGGTTCAGGGAAAATATAAGCAATACTTACAAAAAACTTAATGGTGACAATTTGCTAATAATATACTCCAACACATCGAAAAAGAGTAAGACCACTGGAAATAGTACAATAAAACTAATAATAGATAGAGTGCCCGAAATCACTGACGGGTCCCGGAATCATCTAATAGTAATATCAGAACTTAAATTGAGCCCACAAGCTAAAGGCATAATAAAAAATATACAGTATCAAATGAAAATGGAACATTTTATATATTCTGAACTAGAGACAAACCCATCCAGTCACTTCCTTACACCAAAACATGAAATTCTAACTGATTCAGAGGTAATAGAATTGTATAGCGATCATAGGATACAAATCTCGAACATACCTAGAATAGTTAAAGATGACATGATGTGTAGGTATATTGGAGCTTGTATTGGAAAAACATTGAAAATTACTTATGATAATTCTTTTTATGATTCATACCTCAAAGAGTACATTGAATATAGGGCTGTCGTATCTTCCGTAAATATAGATGATGGTGAAATTACTACAGACTATCAGGAGAAATTTGAAGATGAATTCTCAATATCAGAATATTACGATGAAGAGTTCTGATTGACAACATATCAAGGGCAGTTGGTTTAATACCAATTAACATTGGACTTTTAAAAGTAGTAGAAGTTAGTATAGTACACGTACCCAAGCAACATTTAATACAATATGACTAACATTATATAAAACATCAAAAACTAAATGTATAGGAACGTCGTAGGTTCAGGATACACAAAAGACGAATTTTTACTTGTCGATGAGAAAACAAGGGTATTACACATACCAAATAAAATAAAATATTGTTATTGTGTTGGAGTCTCAATAGAGGAATTGTCAATGGGAGAATCGTTGGAAAGTTTAATATGTGACAACAATAACATAAGACAGATAAAGTGCAATTCAAAACTCCTAAGCCTAAAATGCGCAAATAACAACATTAATTTTTTGTCTCCTAATGAGTCATTGGAAATTCTGGACTGCTCCGATAATAACATCCGAAGCATAGAGGCAAATAAAAATCTTAGAGTCTTGATATGCAGAAAAAGCAATCTAAACAAAATTAAACTAAGCAATGAATTAATTTATTTAGATTGTTCCTACAACATTATATATACAATACATTTGGGATATAATTTACAATATATTGATTGTTCAAACAACTATATATCGTGTATTACCTTACATGGTGATATTCAATATGCTAATTGTTCCAAGAATCCCCTTACATCTGTACGTTTTACTGGGAAATCCAACATTTTATACAACGACTACATAGAGTGTGCATTGAAACACAAAAGAACCAAAACACATTCAGTCACCAAAATTGGGAAAATTTGCAACATTTCCGATAAACCAATAGAATTTACGCGAGTTGTAAAGGCACAGATAACTTTATATTCCATGTGTTATAAAGTACTCGGTAAAAGTAACAAAAGGGCCATTGAATTGAACCATTTAAATTGGGCTAGGTGTTTTTATTGTCTTGTTAGTTACCCAGTTGATTTGTTAGGTTTGAACGAAACACAAACCTATAGCAGGGCCATATGCTATCTGTGCCATAATTCCATGCACAATCTCATGATATAATTACATGCGTTCTAAAATTAGAATATTAAAAAGATTTGAGGTCATGGATGTAAAAGAAACTTCAAATAAACTAGAAGATTTGATATATGATGTGAAATACTCTGGACTATTTGGGCAATACATTTTCGATATTAAATTACTGGAGGTATCATTGGAAAAGTTAAACAGCATGGTTGGTGCAAAAAAAATAAAAGAATCTGTGGTCAAACAAATAAAATACATCTTGATGACAAAAATAGAGGGAAGGGCAAATGAATTCCCATTACATACAATATTATATGGACCACCAGGTGTAGGTAAAACTACCTTCGGGACAATATTATCAAATATATGGAAGTCTATAGGGTTGGGAAAGCTATATACACAAACACCTTTGGACTCTGATTCCCCAAATTTGACTTATATGAAAAATTTGATACCTAAGATATCTGGATTTATAGCTTCCACATCAGAAGTAAGAACGTCAGTTATGAAATTAGGAAAGGAATCCGTACACCCCCTCAAATTGATTTATGGCTTGGAATTGGACATAATTTTTGCTCAGATAGAACTAGAAGAGTATATAATCGAAATAGAAGAATTTAGAAAATCTCAGGAATGTCCCAAAATTGTGAGCAGGTCAGATTTGGTTGCTGAATACACTGGACAAAGTGGACCAAAGACTAGAAATGTTTTGCAAAGTGCATCGGATGTATTGTTTATAGATGAAGCATATTCGCTATACAATGGCCGTGGTGATAATTTTGGAGAAGAAGTGCTAGTAGAGATAAACAGATTCATGAGTGAAAGTAAAGACAAATGTATACTAATATTTTCTGGTTACAGAGACAAAATGGAAGAGGGTATATTCAAGGCACAGCCAGGACTCAAAAGAAGATTTTCATGGATTTTTGAATTAGATGGATATACTGGTAAAGAGTTATCAGAAATTTTCATACTACAAACTAAAGGAAAACTTTGGGACCTGGGTGAAATAGACATTGTTACGTTCTTCGTTAATAATTTAAAGTATTTTGAAAGATATGGTGGTGATACATTGAGATTAGTATTTCAAATCGAATTGTTACTATTATCCACAGATTTTGGTGATTTTTTGACTTCTAACCAAATTAAAAATAAGTTCATAGGTAAAGAGATTTTTAGTAATGCGTTTAAGATATACAAAGAAAACATAGGCCCTGTGAAAAGTCCCAACCTTAATTATTATATATAAATATCAATGCAATTATAGATACAAATATAAACAATAAAGATTTATATTTACAAGACAAAAATGTAATAACCTTTGAGTCTAAGTAATGCCATGAACTCCCTTCCAACATTATCACATATGCCTTTTTTGATGTGCATGGTTTGGACTCACATATACTACAAGGTTGAACAAATTTAGAAGGAAAATCTATTATGTTGCCTTTACCTTTAAAATTTCTTGCGACTTTATCTATCAATATGGGTCCTGTTGTGGCCTGAATATAAAAATGCCTTGTTCCACAATACCAAGGTATATTTGGTGATTTCATCGCATCAAAGACGTTTATCCAAAAAGGATTACCAATATTTGACGCCATAATCATATTCGTGTATCTACCATTGTCAGATAATAATATTACCGATGATTTATGTTTGAGTAGTGGTTCGAAGGATTTTGTAGGTTTAATATCTAAATCGCTATACAACCCACCGTATCTATGCAATATAAATGGTCTTATTGCATCGGCTCTTTGTATATTGTAAGGGAATTTGTCGTAATATTCTATGAACCATGGATAGTAGTCAAGTATCAGTTTTCTGTTCATTTCATCAGTCCAAAGCACATATACATATTTTTTATGATATTTGATCCAGGACTCCCTTGACGATTTCCATACATTGGGTATGTCATTGGTCTTCCACGTTTGGTGTATTATTTTAGGTACTGTATGTGGCGAACTATATATATAGTTCGTAACATTATCATAGATTATACCATCTCTGAGTTTTTCCAAACCTTCCAAGGAGTTCTCCATATATGCGCGCCTTTCATTCCTGATAATAATAAGTTAAGTTGGTATAAAAAGCTGACCTGAACACAAATATGAATTTTTATTTTTATGTTGACGGATTTGTCACTGTAAATGTCAACATGAGCGAATTGATATTACTGAATTCTTTATTAGATGATGATGAATTCAATGACCCCACTGCGTTGGCGTCAGCATTAAGAATAATTCGTGGTAAGATTAATGTTTTTTTACCTTTGATATTTGATTACCATGAATGGTGAACACATAAACATCATATAAACTATACACCCCGTTTGAATTCTATCTACAATTACAATGTCTTACTAAAACATCATATAAACTAAATATATTATTTTATTTGAACTTCATCTACAAGATATGTGTCTTACTAAACATCATATATAAACTAAATATATTATTTTATTTGAAATGTCCAAAATGTGTAAAAAAGTCAAATTCTCAGTATATATGACAAATTAGATATGAGTTTTAGTAGTGTTGACCAAAGCTTCATGCACAACTAAACTGAGAAAATTCAGCATTTAGTCAATATACACTGTTTACACAACAAATATTTTATTTATCCTAAATGTATATTTTACCGACAAGGTGTCTACAAGATATGTGTCTTACTAAACATCGTATATAAATTAAATACATTGTGTATGGTGCTAGGTATCTCTTGTAGCTTCCTTACCATTTGGGCATATATATTTCAAACAGTACGGACTTTCGTTAGTTTCGCAATCTATCAGATCTCTTCTCATGATAAATGCCACAGCACCCGCAGATATATTTATCAACACAAGTAAGATTATCAATGAAATTATAACTATGTGGACCATCTAAGACAAATCACTTATCTTTTTTATCGCATTATTTATCCTAAACGTAATTGCATTGTTAAATTCTATATTTTCTTTTTGTATTTTACCAATTACATTTTCTACTAAAGTTTCCATATCACCCATTAGGTCAGAGACTAAAGATTCTATTTTTTCTGTTGATTCAACTTCCACCAAGTCAATGTTCTTTGTTAATGTTTCATACCTGCTCGTCAGTTTACCCATCAGAGAATCATAAAAAAGTACACCATCATCCCTGTGTTTGTCCAATTCCTTGACAATTCCTTTTCGTAAAGTCTCGAAGGCATCTTTTTGTTTTGATGTGTGGTTGCTTTCATAAAGTGATATTGTTTCGATAGATTTTTCTTTAAGTTCTAATATTTCTTCTGTCGATTGGTTCTTTTGGTCATCGAAAGCATCCATCATAGTTGAGACCTTCGAGTCAATTTCAGAAATCATAGACTTTGAGTGGATGGATATCATCTCTTTGCCAGATGTACATTTATTTTTTATATCTATTATTCCGTTTGATATTTCGTCGGTGGCTTTTGCAACTAGATCATTAAAATTAGACAAAAATATATTTTGTAAATCGATAGTTTTGTTCTGCTGATTGGTTATATTGTCCATACTCTTGATAGAAATATCAGATATTTCTTCTTTATGTCGAAACATCTGAATTTCGGTATCATTCAACAAAGAAAGTAGTTTATCCATTTTATCATCCATGTATTTGCTCATTCCTATGATAGATGAATGTAGTGCTTCACTGTTATCTAAAACCTTACCATTTGGTAGAAATTCCCCCCATGTATCATAAAAGACTTTAGATTGTTCAAGTAACCTCTTACCTATGCTTCCAGTTTTCATCGGAGAAATTACTTTGGTATAATAGTTATTGTAATAATTCATATTATTGTTGACAATATTATCTATAGACATTTCCATCAATGGTGTGGTAGTATTCAAATATGTAAAGGGATTGCCTATGTCATTATCATTATGTGACATTAGTAAATACAATGCTAATGTAAGTGCATAACATCCAACAAATTTATATATGTATTTTTGTAAATTAGTGATTCCTATGTACTCGGTATTAGAAAGGACATTTCCTAACTGCTTACTGCTGTAAGTTATAATAATTAATTTTAACTTATCCAACAAATTGCTAGCTTCGATAGAGATAAGCCTAGATGGATCGGGTTTTGAGAATTTAGCTTCTATTCTGTTATTATGTGAACCATATGAATACAAAATATCTATGTTACTTATTCCACTGCCAGATGGGGACGCAATTATTGACACATACAAATACTTAGAACTACTACCTACACCGCCCTTATTTATTTTTCTCTCTGACACCTTCATGTCATTGTCAGTTAACAATATGTACATATCCTTGATCATTTTATATACGGAATTTTAGAGATTAATTAGAATATTTTGGGTACATTTTCCTGTAGTCGTTTAATATATCCATTAAAATATTACCATGACATCGCTCGGGATCGTCTTTACCACCTTTGCGCTTCCCCTTCACACACCAACAACCCAAGTTCTTACCATCCAAATTTATTATGTCAGCTATCGTTATTGTTCCCTCCTCTATTAGATTCTCTATATGTTTTCTATACTCTCCTAGTTTTGGGTTCCCGCTGTTAGGGTTGGCAAAGATGGCGCGACCATATCCGAATACCTTTGATGTTTTGTTTTTGTCCAATATGTTTACCCTTCCCTGCCTACCTATGTAAACGTTGTCTTTATCATCGATCCATTCTCTGAGATTGTCGTAGGTCTTCTCCTGATTTCCTCCCCTTAAATATTTAACGTGAACGTCAACGAGTTTAGTATGCGTATCCATTTACATTTTTTATTATAATAAAACTGAACAATTTGTACCAACCCGTCTTCCAATTCGAGCATAAGTAAGCCCAATACATAACAAAGTTATTTGGCTCATTTTTATTATTTAATAAACGCATAAGAAAAGATGAATAAGATCAACAAAAAAAGGTTTTCGCCTGAAATCGAACACAAGAATTTTGACGTTTTTGATGTTTACAAGGGCAATGATACCAGGGTGGTAGAAGTTGACGTGGAAGAATTGGAAGAAATAATCAAATCTTTGAGGAAAGTCGCAAAAGTAAAGACATCGGAGCTTAAGGGGGATGATAGGAAGAACTTAGACAAAATTATTTCATACGTTTCTGTTTTATATGATACAGATTCATACAAAATACTTTACGGTATAGCAATGAAACACTGGAGTGATTTGAAGATTATATCCCCGGGTACAGTTGGTAGTTACTTTGCAGGCTGTATTAGGACAAGCTCAAGTTCTGATATGCAGGGCTGTGAAGTCATTTGTGCTGGTAGCATGCCCAGACCCAACGAAAGCGACGAATGGAAACAGTGTGACAAAGCCGTAATTTGGGGGAAATATCACAAAGGAAAATACTCCTTCAACGTGTTACAAAATAATTCTGATATGTCTCATTCTATTTTACATATTAACTGTACTAACTACAACACATGTCCTAAATTTTCCCCTGAAGATATAGACACTCTGAAGTCCATAGGCGTGGAAACTATTACATTGAGAGGATATAAAAATAATGGCAGGGATCACTTAGACTTGATAGGCAAGGAAATTTCTGTCGATGATTTAGTGACAAATGAGAATGGTAAGGAAAGTTCGCACACACTTACGTTCATAGTTATTGGATTTTTAATTTTTGCTTTTTGTTTGTGGCAAAGCAAATATTTTGGTTTAGACATCCAAAAATATTTACAAGGTTAAAATAGCAATGTCTCCGTATGTATCGTACATGTTGGGATTACTTACAAGTATAAGTATATTATTGATATTATGGATTTTGTCTGCACTAGACTTAGGTATTGCCGATGCATACAGTAAAGTTTTTTGTGATCAAGTCAAAAAATAATGGTTTTGAGGGTACATAAACTATTAAATGTGTGCCTATGTTATAGATTCATCCATATCTCTTGACGAATTGGACCAATTTTTAAAATCAAATGCGTGTGTATACGGTTTAATGAACGTAATCATGAAAAAGGGAAATGAAACAAATTCTACATTGATTTTGTTGAGTGACAAGTATTACAGAATAATAAAATCAATAAAGAATTTAAAATTATATGGTATAGATACGTTTGTACCAATGAAAAGAAAAAATTGTAATTTAAGTGATAAATTGCGCGTGACGATACCTAGAAATGTAAGTCCTGGTGTTTGCAGAAAACATATAACTCATTTATTGATGATAATGAAATCATACAATTTGGTGACTGATGACGTAGAAATTATTATACCTTTAGTGTCAAGAATGAAGAGCATACACACAGGTGTTTGCCACATATACCTGAATTCAGAAAAAACACAAAATACTTATATAATAAAGAACTTGTTAGATTACTCATATTGGCCAATGACAGAAAAATACATCAGATGTTTTCATGTTACACCTACTGGTGGTGTCTGGGTAAACGACTCGAAACTAACAATATTAAGGAAACGATGATTTGATTCAATCAGACAAAATACATCTAAAAGCTTAAATTATTAAAATTTCGTTCCACCCCAACACTTACAAACCCTGTATACATTTCGTAGATACGTCCGAATCCATACCAAATCGTCCAAATTTATTTAAACTTTTACGTTGTTTACATTATCGTTGTCCCTCTCTTGGCAAAGGCACCCGGATGTATGGAAATTTTAAACACAAAACACTCAATTGGTTTAATTTGCATTGTCGCTTAAGCAAGTATTTCTATAAAAATAATGTCTGGGTAACTATGGAACACAAAAATGCAAAAAATGTAATATTCGTAGTTTAAGTTTTTAATTTAAACTTTATGTCTGCTACACATGATGCCGGTATTTACAAGAGGCCCAACGAAATAGAACATGTTCTATTGAGGCCAGATTCTTACATTGGGTCCGTTAATAGTGTAAATAGGGAAGGTAGGATATTCTCTGGTGGTAAGGTGGTCGAGAAGGTAATATCTACACCAGAAGGAATGGTAAGACTATATCTTGAATTATTAACAAATGCCAGTGATAATCTTTATGAATCTATGCAAAAGGGTGTGCCTTGTACATTTATAGATATTAAAGTTGATAAGTATTCAGTCACGGTAACCAACGATGGATTAATGCCACCAATAGAATATAGCGATAAATATGAATGTTACATTCCAGAGATGATATTCGGCATGTTAAGGACTTCATCAAATTATACGGATGATAACAAACGAGTGGCAGGTAGAAATGGTTTTGGTGCTAAACTTTGCAATATATTTTCGTCTTCATTTAGTTTGGATTTATCTAACGAGAATGGGAAGAAATACACACAGCAGTGGGAAAATAATATGAAAACGATTTCTGAGCCAAATATTGGACTTGCTAAAGGAAAACCTAGTATAACTATTTCTTACACTTTAGATTTCAAAAGATTTGGGTGTGATGGTTATACAAAAGAAGATATTGCACTATTTGCTTCATTTGCAATTGATACAGCGGTTACATGCAAAATACCTGTCAAGTTCAATGGTAAGATGTTCAACTTTAAGAAAACCTCTACATATTTGAATATGGTATTTGGGAAGTGCAAGATGGAAGGATTTGTTCAAGGAAAATCTCGAGTTCCGGATTTGGAAGTTTATTTGATGGATACACCTTACGCGGGAAGAATTTACTCCTTTGTCAATGGCATTCCAACTAAGGATGACGGCGTTCATGTAAGCTCTGTATTAAATAGTATCATAAGACCAATAATTAGAACAATAAATAAAAATATCAAACAATCTGATATTAGGTCGGGAGTTACAATGAAGAATGCAACAAGTCATATATCTATGTATATTTCTTATAGATGTATTAAACCCGAATTTACAGGTCAGATGAAGAGCAAATTAAACAAGCCAAAGCCGAGGATCAGTGTTCCAGTTGGAATGGTAGATAAAGTAGGTAAGTGGACTTTTGTTACTAAGCTAAACAATATATTGAAGGACAAGTGTCAGAAGAAAGAACTAAAGACTGATGGTAAAAAGAAGAAACATATAAGTGTTGATACTGTCGAGGATGCAAATTTCGCTGGGCATAGGACTAAGTATAGATTTTGTAAATTATATGTAGTAGAGGGGAAATCTGCTATGGCTTATGCTATTAAAGCTATATCCTCAATGGAAGGTAGAAGAGATTTTAACGGTGCATTTCCAATGAAAGGTAAACCTCTCAATGTAATGAGACATCCAAATAAAGTCTTCGAAAATCAGGAAATACTAAATCTTAAGAAGGTGTTAGGGTTAAGGGAGAATGTTGACTACAAATTAAAGATTAACTTTTCTAAGCTGAGGTACGGATCAATGGTGATAGCTGCAGATTCTGACGTAGACGGAAAGCATATACTTGGTTTGATAATTAACTTGTTTAACTGCAAGTATAGGTCACTGTTGGAACTTGGCTACGTGAAATACATGAGAACTCCTATAGTAAGAGTATCCAGAGGTAAAATTACAAAGAAATTTTACACCATGGATCAATACAAAGCTTGGTGTTTGAGTACAAACCCAAAGCAAAAGTGGAAACATGATTATTTGAAAGGTTTAGGAACATCTACTGATGCTTACATTAAGGATGACACAGAAAATCAAGTCATAGTTATTCCATTTTTAGATAAAGATTCAGAGGACAATCTAGAACTAGCGTTTCACCCTGATAAAACAATGGAAAGAAAATCTTGGGTTACTTCAGATAGAATGGAAATTGGGTCATACGAAGGAAAACAAAATATATCAGAGTTTATTAATGCAGAGTTGGTGGAGTATTCGAAGTATAACTTAACGAGATCTATACCTGGGGAAATGGATGGACTTAAAATAAGTCAAAGGAAAATACTCTACGGATCAATGCTCATTTGGAAAAGTAACAAAAACAAGGTAAAGGTTTCTGAGTTAGGTTCGGCAGTGTCATCTTCCATGGGATATCATCACGGAGTATTTTCATTGGGGAATGCCATAAAGTCAATGGCCAGTGATTATGTAGGTTCAAATAACTTAAGTTATTTTTCCCAAGAGGGGCAATTTGGCACCAGGAATATGGGAGGAAAGGATGCAGCTGATGGTAGGTATTCAGCGGTCAAGCCTGAATGGTGGTGGCCTTATGTTTATAAAGAAGATGACATTCCTATACTTTCTATGGTTACCGATGATGGAAAGGTCAGAGAACCAGTTACACTGTTGCCTATAATTCCTATGTCTCTGGTAAATGGGGCAAGAGGGATTGCCACCGGTTACTCCACATTTATCCCTTGTCATAGCATTACTGATATTTTATCTTGGTACGAAAAGAAATTAACAGGTAGCGTACTATTCGAACTTTGTCCTTGGTATAGGAATTACACTGGAAAAATACAATTAATAACTTTGGATAACAAAAGCCATAGGATGGTCACTTCGGGTTCATTCGAAATGGTGAGAAAAGCCAATAAGGACGTAACAAGAGTAACTGAACTTCCAATAGGAAGGTGGAATCACAGTTATGGATTATGGCTCAAATCCAAACTCGAAAAGAAAGAAATAACTGACTTTGACAACCATTCTACACATTTGGTTCCATCTTTTGACATTAAGGGGTTTACTAACCCAACCATTGCTAACTTGAAATTATATAAGACTTATACGATGGATAATATGGTTTTGTTATCAGAAGGGGGAATGCCCAGGAAATATGAAAATGTGACAGAAATATTAGAGGGGTTTTATGTTAAGAGATTGGGTTACTATGTCAAGAGAAAAGAATACAAACTTGAATCATTGAATATCGAAATAAATGACCTGACCTCGTTGTCTAAGTTCATAATGGCCGTCGTAAACGAGGAAATAATTGTATTCAAACAAAAAATAGATGATATATACAAGAAAATGGACACAATGGGGTTTAATAGGGATTTCTTGAAAAGAGTTCCACTACATAAATGTACAAAAGATTACATCAGTGAATTGGAGAGAAAGATATCCACAATGAAAGAATACTCCAACGAACTCACAAATACAAAAGAATCAGACATGTGGTTGAAGGATCTATTAGATTTTAGGAAAAAATATTTGTCTGTTTATGGGCTCGATTAAACGTTACGCATACATCGTCACAACTTTTAAAAGTTACAATAAGTTATAGTATATGTTGTTCATACATTCGCAAACTTTTAAAAGCATTTCTTACATTTTATTGTTTTTCTAATATAACCTTTTACATTTCCT
>NVVL01000065.1 GCA_002402195.1 Rickettsiales bacterium
CAATCCACAATTAGCCAGCATTGGAGTATTACACTAAATATCAATATTATGTTTATGTACCATCTTCCCACTATTATAGCTATGAACTGATGTCTTTTCAACATTAGAACTACATGAGATACCATATTTGCTGACACTTAGAGAACGTTGACCTGCTCTGATTACTTCTGGGATAGGATTGGGGAGATGGGGGTTGTGGTCGCTTTCATAGTTTATTATGCTTTCGTCAGTTTGGGGTGGAGTGGGGAGAGATGGTGGGGATGTTTGTTGGGTTTGGTTGGTGGTGAGAGGTGGAGGGGTTGGGTGGAGTTGAATGGGGATTGTTTGGGTTTCACAATCTTTCATCTCCTCACCTAAACTAACATCAACTTAAACCCTATCAACAACATCTTATCCCCATTATTATCCCTATACTCCTTTATCTCTCATTTCCACTCCTACGCTTACTCCTTAATCATTTGTATCTACTCTGTCGTCTTTTAGTAATACTTCGACTAGACTTTCTATGTATTTTTAACCTAATCCTTCGCCACCTGGTCCTCCTTCTATCTAAAATTAATAAGAATATCGAGGAGGTTTCTTCCCTTTTGCATATTCTTGAATATCTTTAATCAAAGCTTTTAGCGAAGTGAGTACGGTTCAAAAGCGCAAGAGAATCATAGATTTGATAAGAGCAATGTCATAAGAAGCTTCGCGGGCAGGCCTAAAAATACGAGATATTCTAGGCCTGCGCACATAGCTTCTAAGAAGTAGCGCAGACTGCTTTTTATGCTTGAATAGAAAATGTGGTTGTACTGCTTGTCAACATAGTCTCAATATTTAAGGCTTGAAAAAGCAATGTAATACAATTATAATTACATTATGTAATACAGCCCGAGGATTATTATGTCTGCTCTGACTATTAGATTACCAGATGAAATACTTGATGAAGTAGATAAAAGAAGCGCCAAACTTCATATTTCACGTAGTGAGTATATTAGATTATCCATCGCAAAAATGAATAAAGGAATATGCGAGGATGAGAGAAGGGCTAAATTGATGGAAACAAGTCATCGAGTTAGAAAAGAAAGCATGCGAATTAATTCAGAATTTGCAAAGGTGGAACATGACCCGGAAGCTTAATTTAGGGGAAATATGGCTTGCAGATTTAGGTTCAAAACTGGGAACGGAATTAGGCAAACTAAGACCAGTTTTGATCATTCAGAATCAAACTCTTTTAGATGCCAATCACCCATCCAGTTTGGTTATTCCATTAACAACAAATTTAATAGATGATGCTGAGCCATTAAGAATCCGCATTAATGCCCAGGGCAAATTAGATAGAGATTCTGATCTTTTGATCGATCAAATACGCGCTATTGATAATACCCGGCTGCACATAGGAGCTCTTGTCTTATGTAATGAAGATTTCATGAAAAAAGTATATCAGGCAATAGCTGAGGTCATTGGTGACAAGAACAGCTAAACATAAAACATCAGGGAGTACTTAGTCTTGAGCAATGCTATATTAACTATTTTAGATTTAAGAATTTGGTTGCATCTTGGATGCTCAGAACAAGAAAGGCACCAGCCTCAATGCGTTTCATTTGATATATCGATCACCTTCCCCAAAGGGTTAAAGGGAACTTCGAGCGATGATATTAATGATAGTTTTTGTTATGGCGAAGCAACCAAATTAATCAAGGAAACTATTTCTTCAAAGCCTTATAATTTGATAGAACATGTTGCCAGTGATGTGCATGAAGTTTTGCTTGGCTCCTTGAGAGAAAAGGGGTTTCCTGAGGCTTCTTTATTGGTCAAAATCACAAAATTATCGCCTCCGGTTTTGGATATTCATGGCGGGGTGTCCTTCACCTATGCGCCTGCTGGTGGGAGGGCTTGAGCGGCGGGATGATATATATTAGCCTTGGATCAAATATGGGGAACCGGCTTTCTGCCTTGCGCGATGCTGCTCGCCTTATAAAAACAAATATTTTAACTCATTCCTATGAGTCGATTGTTATTGAGACAAAAGCTCTTTTGAAAGAGGGGGCGCCAGCTAGTTGGAACAAGCCTTATCTTAATATGGTTATTGCCGGCAAGAGCGATCTTTCTCCGGTGAAATTACTGGAAGCATTGAAAAATATAGAGGAGAAAATAGCCGGGAGCCGGTATAAAGAAAGATGGTCGCCGCGGGTGATTGATCTCGATATTCTCATTTATAATGACCAAACCATCCAGGCACCAGGGCTGAATATTCCGCATGCAGAATTGCTAAATAGGGATTTTCTCCTCCACCTGCTAGCCCTGATGCCAGAGGAATATATGCCGCTTATTCAGACAAATAGCAGTACGGCTCCTTCGGATGGGGCGATGGTTCGGGCAGATGAGTATGCTCACGGAGCGCTAGAATATGCAGGATTATTTGATAAATCCTTTTCGCTTGCCGTGCCTATTGCCGGTATTTTAAACGTCACTCCGGACTCATTTTCTGATGGTGGGAAGAACTCCTCCCCAGAAATGGCTATAGAAAATGCCAAGCAAATGGTGCTGGACGGTGCGGAAATCATCGATATTGGCGCGCAATCCACCAGGCCAGGGGGGATAGAGATCATTGGAGCGGAAAAGGAATATGAAAGACTCGCCCCCGTGCTGGATGGCTTGAAAGACCTGGATGCGAAGATTAGTATAGATACCTATCATCCCGCTCTGATCAGAAGATTGCTCAAGGAATATAAGATCGACTGGATCAACGATGTTACCGGTAATTTGGAGGATGATATTTTGCAGGAAATATCCGCAGCTGGGTGCAAGATTTTGACTATGCATTCCCTGTCTGTGCCTCCGAGCCCTGCAAATATATTACCGCATGCACAGGAGGGTGGCGCGATTTCCCTGCTAAAAGAATGGGGCAGGGGCGCGTTTGAGAGGATGCAGCGCCTTGGGTTTAGCGCGGAAGATATCATCCTGGACCCCGGTATTGGCTTTGGAAAGTCGATATATCAAAACCTAGCTCTGATTCGCCAAATGCAGGAATTACAGGAATTACAGGAGCTCGGGGTGAGTATTTTGGTTGGACATTCCAGGAAGTCGTTTATTTTCGGGCTTTCTACGGCCCCTGCAAAGGAGCGTGATATAGAAACGATGGTGATGTCTGGTAATTTAGCTTCAAAGGTTGATTTCATCAGGGTTCATAACGTATATGACCATCACAGAGCCCTGATTGCTAATCAATTGTCATTATAATTATGGTATTGTGGTTATGAGCAGAAAAATCATTGGCATAATGGCCTGCACGAATAAGGGCGTGATCGGGCTAAATGGCGCCATACCGTGGAGATATCCAGAGGAATTTTTGCATTTTAAAAACACAACAGATGGCCAAATTGTCGTAATGGGACGCCGGACATTTGACGAGCTAGCCAATCTAGACCTGCTCTCATCTAGGGATAATATAGTATTTACGCAAAATAAATCTCTTTTGAAGAGCAAAATGGCAGAAAATATCCGCTTTATTTCCTCCCTTGAGGAGTTTGAAAAACTTACTCTGAATCCAGATAAAAAAATATATATGATAGGAGGAGCTAAAATTGTAGAATTATTTCTAAAGAATGATATGATAGACGAGTTCCTTTTAACGAAGATACATAAAGAATATGATGGCGACACATATTTCCCGCTAGATCTAATGAAAAACTGGGATTCTGAGTGTGTCGATACGCGTGAGGGATATAGTATATATAGTTATAAACACAAAAATTAAAGAGGTTCCATGAATTTTTTAGACAGACTGCACAAAGAATTAGATCAATATCATTTGCTGAAACACCCTTTCTATCAGGCATGGAATGAAGGCGAACTTTCTGTGGATACGCTGAAAATATACGCAAAAGAATATTACGGCCATGTGGCTGCTTTTCCGCGATATATTAGCGCAATTCATTCGCGTTGTGAAAATATCAAAGACAGGCAAGTCTTGCTTGAGAACCTCATAGATGAGGAGCAGGGAGAAGAGAATCATCCGGAATTATGGCTGAAATTTGCAGAAGGTCTCGGTTGCAAGCGCGAAGATTGCAAAACGCAAGAGCTAGACTCCACCCACAAGCTGGTTGATGAGTATTTTGACATCACAAGAAGCAGCTATGCAAGTGGCCTTGGCGCGCTATATGCATATGAGCGTCAAACTCCGGCAGTTGCTAAGTCTAAAATTGACGGTTTGAAAAAATTCTATGCTATTAATGATGAAGATACGCTCAAATTCTTCACAGTTCACATGGTGGCAGATGAGTGGCACACAGAAGAATGTGCTCAGCTTCTTGAAAAGATGGATGCCGAAAATCAAGAGCTTGCAATGAATGGCGCAGTAAATGGCGCAAAATTGCTGTGGAATTTCCTAGACGAAATGCAAGAGGTGCATCTGGGGAATAGGGCGCTTGCGAGCTAATTATAGAAATATATTGAAGCCATTCTAAAGGCCACTGATAGACCTAATAATCATGATAATGTAGAAGTTACTACGCTGGGGGTGATGTATAAACGCATACAAAATCAAGCAATTGGTAGAGGTGGTGATGCATATACAAGGCATAACGCCCGGCGTTTATATATCGAAAGCCTAAAACCAATTAAAATACTTTTAAACAATCTAAGTATATTATAAAATGAACAGTATATAGTTAGACTAATAGTTAGCATTATGGCAAAAAAAAGACAAGTACACTCTGATGATATTATAGATGCAGCACAAACTGGAAAAAATAATAGGTTATTATCTGCGTTTGTTTTCAAAAGGTTTCAAATTGATTATGACTCTGATGCCCCAGAAGATGAGGATGAGCGTTATGATTCTTTAATGTGTGATGCTCTTTTTTATGCTGCTCGCAACGAACAAGATGAGGCAATAAAAATTCTTCTCAATGCTGGCTATACAGATATTTCTGGTCTAGAGCATTATAGCGGCTATAAGAAAATACGTCAATTAAAAGACGAAATGCCATTACCACTACAATCAGTAGATTCCCGTGATGTTATCTATGCAGCACAGGACGGGGGAAATAATGAATTATTACTTGCGTTTGTTTCATCAACAGAATTGCAAATTGAGTATGACTCTGATGCCCCAGAAGATGAGGATGAGCGTTATGATTCTTTAATGTGTGAAGCTCTTTGGCATGCAGCTTTCAACGAACAAGATGAGGCAATAAAAATTCTTCTCAATGGTGGTTATACAGATATTTCTGGTCTAGAGCATTATAGCGGCTATAAGAAAATACGTGCTGGTCTTTTAGAAGAATTAAGCATTAAGCTCTTTACAGCAGCAAGAAGCGGTAGAAATTTAGAATTATTATCTGAACTAGTGCAGAGCGAATTGGGCTTTTCTGAAAGTGAATTACGAAAAGTTATAGAAGATATGATTGAAATTGCAGCATTTAATAGTCAGCAGGGCGCCCTAACCAGGTTACTTGAGGGTTCTAATATAGATGTTTCTTCTTTTGGAGTATTAGTCGAAAACCCAGCTGTGGGAAAAACAAACCCAGCTGTGGAAAAAACATTATCTACATTAGGTGATGCAAGTAGCGATGTGGATGAGGATGCTTTAGGATAATATCTGTATCCTTAATTCTGTGTTGTAGGGCATAGGGCTGCTAGTTTCATAATCCATATTATGGAAAGTGCGAAAGATATTAAATAATATTAAAAAGGTTATATAACTATGAAAAATTACTTGAATCAAATTAAATTAAGTATCCTAATTGGGATTATGGTGTTTATAGGTTCTTTTGTCTTTAAGGCAAATGCCCAAATTGTGCAAGCATCTTCAGTCAACGAAATTAAAAAATATACTTCTCAATCTCAATATAAAGGCGAAGATACTTTAGTTTTATTTGACATAGACTATGTGCTGCTTACGCCACGTGATGCTGTGTTGAGATATGCAGGAGAGAATAACAATTATCGTTCAAAGCACTTCAAAGCTATCTTGAAAGATTTTCAAGGAAAAGAGATTGTTCTTGATAAGAGTAGGATGCCAATGGCTGAGTATTTAATTAGTCAGGTTTTATCCTCTAGTAAGGTTGAGTTGGTTTCTCAGGACATGCCAAGCTTTGTTAACAGGCTTAATGCTCAAAAAACGACTGTTGTTGGTCTTACGTCTAATAGTAGTGGGAAATATGGTATCGTTCAAAATGAAGCAGAACTTCATTTATCGCGTCTAAAGTCCCTTGGATATAATTTTAAAGATAATGGCAACTTATTAAAGGGAGATTTTCCACAATACGTCTCTCCTGTTATATTTACGAACAAAACAGATAAGGGAAAAATGCTTTTAGGTTTCTTGAAACAATTAAGTAAAAGTTATAAAAATATAATTTTTATTGATGACCGATTAAAAAATCTAATTTCAGTGCAAAATGCACTCAAAGATCGTCAAATTAATTATATAGGTATTAATTATACTGAGCTCAAAAATAAAAATGAGCTATTAAACCAAGATATAGCAGATAAACAGTTCCAGCTATTATCTCAAGAGCATATATGGCTGAGCGACGAAGAGACGCAAGCTCGCCTGAATGCAAAATCTAACCAGGAAGCGAAGTAAAAGTTAGGCTTGTGGACATAGCTTTTTAGCCCCCCTCCCCACTTTTACTTAGAGTCAACCCAGGAGATATTGCCGTCTTTTCTATAATACACCACGTTCATTTTGCCTGTTTTGGCGTTTTCGAACATTAAGGCTGGTAGATCTTCTAGATCCATTTTCATCACAGCGTCGCTAACGGAAAGTGGGAGCACGGATATAGGTTTTTCGGCTACGATCACGGGGTTATCTTCCACTAGCTCTTCAGCAACAGAAGTGGGCGCGATTATGTATTTCACGGATTCTGGTGTAATCTGGGAAACTTTCATCCGTTTGTGATGGTCCTTTAGCTTTGATTTATATTTCCTTAGCTGCTTTTCGATTTTGATAATGGCAGCATCGAAACTATTATATACCTCATCGCCTGAGCTGTTGCTTTTGATCACCATTCCTCGGCCAGTTCCGTCATTGACCATAATGTCACAGACAAACACCCTTCCCTGTTTTGAAAAACTGACGCGCGCGCTTGGGGCGTTTTCGAAATATTTGCTTACTACTTCAACCGCTCTCTCCTTTACATATTCTTGAAGGGAGGCGCCTACTGACATTTGTTGACCTGATACGGATATTTGCATAAAATTCTCTCTATTAAATAAAAATCTTTCCTGATATGTTTATTATATATCTAATTAAAACTCAATGATAGAGGTAATTTGAAAATGAATTTATATCTTGATTTTGCATTTGTGCTATTTTTCCTGTCTTGTTTTAGAATCTAATATTGACTTGTCTGCTCATTTCTAATAAAAACTTATACAAATAATTATTTATATAGTAGTAAACTCATGACTAAATCTAAAACGAAGAAAAAACCCGCTAAATCTAAAGACCTAAAACACGTGCAAGATCACTATCTTGACTATCCATATCCTGAAAGAAATCCGGAAGAAGAAAAAACTCGCTTGATGAAAGTTTACGGAGACTATTTGGGTGAGATTAATCACTGGCTCTTTGAAGGGAAAGAGGATTTCAAGAAAGGCTTCAGGGTCCTGATCGCTGGCGGCGGCACAGGGGATTCTACTGTGTATTTAGCAGAACAGCTGAAAGATACTGATGCCGATGTGGTCTATCTTGACTTCAGCAAAAATAGCATGAAAATCGCTCAAGAGCGGGCAAAGAACAGAGGGCTTACGAATATCAAATGGGTCAATGATAGCATATTAAACCTGCCGGAGTTAGGGCTTGGTAAGTTTGACTATATTAATTGTACCGGCGTTTTGCATCATCTTGAGTCACCGGATGCTGGGCTTAAATGTCTTACGGACTCACTAACCGAGCGCGGCGGGATGAATATTATGGTGTATGCCGAATATGGCAGAACAGGGGTTTACCAAATTCAGAATATGATGAATTTGGTTAATGATGGGGTGAAGTCACGTCAGGATGAGGTGAAAAATGCCTGGACTATGATAAATTCTTTGCCAAATACTAACTGGTATAGCCGCGGTAAAGACTTACTTGCAGATCATGTTAAATTCGGTGATATCGGCATGTATGATATGTTCCTTCATAAGCAAGATCGTGCATATACGGTGCCTCAGCTATATGAATTTGTTGAAAATGCCGGGCTGAATTTTGTTGAGTTTAACTCTCCGCATAGCAGAGTTATGCTTAAAATTGAGACTTATGTGAAAGATCCGGAAATGCTGAAGAAAATCAAAGCGATGGACAAGTCCAAGCAGCATGCTATTTGCGAGCTTATGTGCGGGTCGATTATTAAGCATAGTTTTTATGTTTCTAAGAAGAAAAAGCCGATTGCTAAATTCTCGAATCTAGATAATACGCCGTATTTTTATACTGTTAAGAATGTCCCAACGCAAATTGCGGATTATATAAAAGAAAACCCGCAAATAGTTGGTGGTGTGGTGAATTTTTCTTGGACATCTGACTTCCTTGGTAAGGTAACGATTAATATTCCTGCGTCGAAATATACTGAGCATCTGTTCCGTCATATGGCAGGTGAGACTAAGAGCTTTAAAGAGATTTTCAAAGCTATAGAGAAGGATCTGGGCGAGAAAATTGATAGCAGCGTGCTTATGACTGAGGTGAACAGAATCCTGCCAATGATGGGAGAGTCTGGCTCATTGCTGCTTCGTGATAAAAAAGTATCTATCGCATCGATGATTTCATCTAGTTAAAAAAGAAAAGAGGTTAAGAGTGAGTGAATCTACTAAGAACAAATCTGCTAATGGTAAATATTGGTCTGCTCGCTCTTATGATGAGAATTTTATCCAGGAGCTCTCTAGGTTCCTTGGAATAAGTGACTTCCTGGCGCGGCTTATCTCTGTGCGCGTAAGCTCACCTGCGGATGCTCAGGATTTCCTAGAACCAAAGATAAAATCTCTCCTGCCTGATCCGTTTCATCTGCGTGATATGGAAGAAGCTGTTACTCGCACAATGCTTGCTATTAATTCCGGTGAGAAAATATGTATCTTTGCCGATTATGACGTGGATGGAGCCACCTCCTCTGCCTTGCTTAAAAACATCTTCCGGGAAATGAATGTGGAGTCCAGCATCTATGTTCCAGACCGCATCAGTGAGGGGTACGGCCCCACCATCCAGGGGATGGAGAAAATACATGCATCTGGCGCCAAGCTTTTAATCACAGTTGATTGCGGGTCTGTAGCGTTTGAACCTTTGGAACATGCGGCCAAGCTCGGAATGGACGTAATCGTTATTGACCATCATATCAGCATGGATGAGCTGCCGAAAAGCGTGGCAGTTATCAACCCTAATCGCCTTGACGAGACTAGCGAATGCAAGAATCTGGCAGCTGTTGGGGTGTCGTTTTTATTCGCGGTGGCCCTGTGTTCCCGCTTGAAGGAAAGCGGTTATTTTAAAGAAAAGAACATCCCTCCCCCAAACCTGATGAAGCAGCTAGATATCGTCGCGCTTGGCACTGTTTGTGATGTGATGCTGCTAAGCGGTCTGAATCGTGCTTTTGTGACGCAAGGGCTGAAGGTCGCAAGGGCGCGCAAGAATATCGGCTATGCGTCTTTGTGTGATGTTGCAGAGATTAGCGAGGCTTTGAGCTGCTATCATCTCGGGTTTATCTTAGGGCCCAGAATCAATGCGGGCGGCAGGGTTGGCAAGGCATCGCTTGGTGCGAATTTGCTTTCAACTGGTTCAAAGCTGGAGGCAGACAAGATATCTGCCGAACTTGATCGCTATAATGAAGAGCGCAAAGTGATCGAAATGACGATGCTGGAGGAAGCTTCTGAAATGGCTAAAAATCAAGAGGATAGCCCCATGTTGTTCATAACAGGCCAGGGGTGGCATCCGGGTGTTATAGGCATTGTCGCTGGCCGGCTTAAGGAAAAATACACCAAACCCGTCGCTGTGATTGCGCTTAATGATGGTATTGGCAAGGCTTCGTGCCGCTCTATTAAAGGTGTGGATTTCGGTTGCACGGTGATTGAAGCAAAGCAAAAGGAGCTGATAATTGCTGGAGGCGGACATTCTATGGCTGCTGGATTTACGGTGAATGAGGAGAAATTAAACGATCTGCAGGAGTTTTTTAACAAGGAATTTGCCAAGAAGCTTGCAGGTTCAGATGCGCATCTTCGTGAGCATTATGATGCTGATTTAACCAGTTCTGCTGCAACGCTTGAGCTGCTTGAGGAAATATCGAAATTAGAACCATTTGGTAATGGCAACCCCTCCCCTGTTTTCAGGTTTTCCAATTTATATGTATTGAAAGCTGATATTGTCGGCACAAAACATTTGCGCATCATGTTTTCTCCCAGCCGCGATGCTTATGGCTCCAAACCGCTCACCGCTATTGCTTTTAATGCAGCAGGCACGGAGCTTGCAGAGTGCATCCTCTCTCGCAAACCACATACCCTCTCGGTTTTTGGTACGCTGAAAGTGAATAAATGGCAAGATCGCGAGACTGTCCAGCTGCAGCTACGCGATGTTTTGATTGAGGAATAGATAAAAAAATCTCTAAAAATACGAGATATTCTAGCCTTGCGGACGTAGCTTATAAAAATATGGAATATTCTCTCCTTGCGGAGATAGCTTATAAAAATCAATAAATTCCTTATCAATATAAATAATTATTTGCATAAGTTAAACCACGATCAAACCTATATATTTCATGCATTCTGGGGGTAAGTTTCCAGAATATACAAAATCATCACCCATAGAGAAGTTTTAACTTTTTATTAATTTCTTAATCTTTTGTTAATAATCGAGGCATACACTTAAATATAAGGTATGTTGTTAAAATCGAATTGATGGGGAGGTTGATATGTTAGTAGCAGCTATAATTATAGGAGTTGTTTCCTTTTTAGTGTCTGGGTTAACCAGTGTTTTTACTATACATCGTCTTCGTCAACATCACGAGACTATGAACACCACTGATAATACAGTCGACACGACAACTGAAATTGAAACCAGGCCTGATGGAACTCGCATTGAAAAACGAACGGTTCATCTAAAAAATTCAGGCCTCTCCAGAGAAGAAGCAGATAGCACCATGACTAAATCAGGCGAACCTAACCAAGTGGCTAGCACACTGGCAGGCGGAGCTAGAGCCTTGGGCAGCATAGTCGAGGGAATTACTGGTGCTCCAGACACAGTGCTAAGCCTGGCAGGAAAAGCGATGGACCTGGCAATGAGTAGCGGCAAGAAAGATGATCCCGAGCTACCACCAGAGCCAGAGTCACCAGGAGTGCCAGACTTTGATTCTGCAAGAAGTTCTTTATATGGAAACCCATTCGACTCAGACTCATCACCAGAGATCGCGCCCATGCCACGTGCAGTAGTCTCTAGGGGGGAGAGTATGTTTGATATTCCAGATGAGGTTCAAGTTCAGGCTGCTCAGATTCGGTGGGGGCAAGCTCAGCATTCCCGGGATCAATCTCAGCATGTTAGACCTCCTGCTACCCCATCAGATAGGCGAGGGAGTATAGTTGAGGATGCAATATTCGAGATAAGAGACTCATTAATCGGAAACATAGTAGGGCAGATGGGAGGAGATCTGCTTGGCGGAAGCAGTGATTATGCAGAACCACCAGAAGTAACTTAATTAGAAGCTTTGTTAGCAAGCCGTTGAAAACTAGTAATAATTAATTATTTAACTCTTTGTTAAGCATTCCGCCTTACACTTAAATATAAGGGGGAATTATAAAAGTTCTTCCGGATTAAGTTTAAGCGGAGAGGTTAATAAAGCTAATCAAAAAGGGAGAATGTTATGGAACCAGTATCAATAACACTGATTATTTTAGTTGCAGGAGCCGTGATTTCTGGCTGTGGGTGGCATCACCATCATAGTCGCAATCAAGAGACGCATACACACGAAACAACAACAACAGAAAAAACCACGATCACTACGCCAGGTGGGACTGTTACAGAGAAAACAGCAGTCACAATAGAAATAGACACTGACATAACTTCAGAAGAGAGTAGCGGAGAAGGTGCAGAAGGCGACCCTGAAGTGGCTAAAGGATTAGTAAATATTGCAGGAAATCTTCTAGCAGGAGGAGGTGTTTTTGACGCAGTCGCTGGAGTAGGCGAACTATTTGGTAGTGGGGATGATGATGATGACTCAGATGCAGAAGCCCCTATGCTAGACGCCCCGTTTAGATCAGATTCAGGAGAACCGGGTGAGCCGAACGCTGCAAGAGCTAGGTTGACAGGTATTTTTCAATTGGTAATAGACAATCCAGGGGTACTAGATGCAAATGGAGATTCTGAAGGAGTAATGGGAGACTCTACAGCAGCACTAGAGCCATCTGATGCAATCGTATAACCCCTCTGTTCCCAGATAGAGTCAATTTTGCTGGGGTGTTGAAGCTACGTCCATAGGGCTAAAATACGAAATATTCTAGCCTTACAGGCATAGCTTCCGAGACAACAGTCAGCTATTAAATTTCCCGCCTGACTGCTTTTATTTGCTAATTTTCGTATAAAGTTTTATTATTCATAAATAGATGTTACATAAAAATAATTCACGATGAAAATAATGAAGCCATTTATTGCCCTCTCCTGCTCTTTGCTGCTGACCCTTAGTGCCTGGGGGAGTGCTAATGCTAAGGATGATGTTAGTACTAAAAGTCATGCTAGCACCAGTGCTAAGGCTAGTATTAAGGATGCTACTAACATTAACCCCGGCGCTATTACCCGCGCAAAACCTAAAAACATCGCAAAATCTGAGGATAAGCTAGAAATAGACGACTACATAGCAATGTGTAAACAGGATTTGCAGTTTGTGCGTAGTCAGATGAAGAAAAACTCTGCTGCTTATGCTAATAAAATCGATAAAGAATTCCATAGATGGTTTAAGGAAGGTAATAAAAACACATTAAAGCTGATAAGCAAAATCGGCGATCTGGATGATTGTTACTATGCTATAAAATATTATATTAATGGCTTTCATAACTCCCATATCAGCATCAGAGGGTATATCGCTCTGCCTAGTGAGGAATATCCGGGGCTGCTTAGCGCTAAAAAGGGAAAGGGGCATTATATAATTTATAAGCACCCTGCCCTTAAATACCTGAAAAATGTGAATATCGGCGATGAGCTCACACATATTAATGGCATAAAGATAGATCGCTATTATAAAGATTTCTTGCTGCCATTTTATGCAAATGACAAATCAGAGCTAACCCTGGAGTCGGCTAGTATCTACGCTTTGATCGTTGATGGGAATAGGTTCAAACCAAGCCCTCGCAGGATTACTCTGAAACAAAAACAGAATAAAGACATTAATATTGATTTGAAATATACTGAGCTCAAAGGGGCGGCTGTGGAAGCTGCGAAGAAAATCAAGCAGCCAGACAGGTCAGCGCCGTTTAAAGTTGAGCTAGTTTCAAACGGTGTGTGGATAAGAATCCCGAGCTTTTTCCCGGCGCGAAATGAGGCAATCTATTATACGGGAATGCTTTCCATGCTTAAAAACGACCTCGCCAAAGAGGATTATATTCTATTCGATATGAGAGGTAATAGAGGTGGCGCTTCAAAATGGAGTCGCCCGATTATCAGGAACTTATGGGGAGATGCTTTCATAAAATCTCTGGGAAAAAAGCATGATTATAATAAGAAATGGCAAAAGAATCTGCGGGTCAGTGCAGAGAATTTTCCTTCATTTAAGAAGATTTACAGCCCAGCTGCGAGTAAATCTTATGCTTCTTTAATCAAGCGGAAAAAAGACTTTTTCTTGAAAAAATGGAGTATTTATAATGATAAGGAAAATCTCTATACTAATCTGGACTCAAAACCGTTTAATGCCAAGATATATGTTCTGACTGATCATTTCTGCAGAAGCACTTGCTGGAAATTCGTCAATGAGCTAAAGCAAATACCGGGAGTGACTCATATAGGCGAGGAAACAACGATCCAAAGCATCTATTCTTACGCAAAAAGAGAACGCGCCTCCAGCGAGCATTTCGATTTTTTCTACCCAACTCAAATCAGGGTAAAACCGAGCTATAAGCTGGGTACAGCTCTTGTTCCGTCTGAGATATATAAAGGCGATTTCAGGGATGAAGCCTCGGTTATTGACTGGGCACTATCCATAACCGAGAAAGAGGATGAGGATTTTTAAAGCCTTTTGATAGATTCTAGAGTGGTTTCCAAGATCATACTTGCTGCGGTCATATCGTCTCTTGAGTTTCTGTCTTTTCTTTTCACTCCGAACTTTTTGAGGAGATTATCCGCAGCTTTGGAGGTCAGACGCTCATCTTGCAGGAAGATTGGCAATTTGGTTCTACCCTCCAGCCTTGCGGCAAATCTTTCGACGATAAGAGTCTGATCGCTCTTACTTCCATCCATATTAACCGGCCAGCCAATCACTATTGCGCAGATGTTTTTTTCCTCTGCTATATTTAGTACCTGGCGAAATTTCTCTTTTTCAGATTCGGTAGAGATCATCTGCAGAGCCATAGAAAAACTATGATCCGGCGTAGAGATAGCGACTCCCAGCTTCTTTCCGCCATAATCAATGGAGAGAATAGGCATTCCATTTTGAAAAAATTCATAAAACTCTTGAATTGAGCTGATTATCATGTTAATTGTTCGTGGTTGGTTTATAAAAAGGTTAGTGTGTTTAAATTTACAAAAATTCAGCTAGATGTCAAGCTAATCAAAGCTTCTCTTGTTTTTGCTCTGCTATATTGCATATTATTTAACTCTGCAGTGTTTGTCTATAAATTTGAGTTTTATCAAGCTAATCTATTCACAGCCTCTTTAGAATTAACCAAGGATTTTATCTATCTAACCGTCACATTATTTATGTTTTTCTTTGGGCTCTCTACCCATAGAATATTATTTATAGTTGGTTCTATTCTATTGTTTGTCACGGGGGCTATTGCTAGCTATTATCTATTCTTTTTTTCTATATCCCCGACTCCATCCATGATGCCGGCTGTTTTCTGTAATCCTGCTGCCGATGCATCTGAGCTTATAAGCACTTCTTTGATAGTTTGGATTTCTTTTTGTTTGGCGATATGTTTATATGGAATCTACTATTTTAAAATACAAACTAGCAAATCGTTTATAACTAGGTTTTTATCTTTTCTGTGTATTTTATTTGTAGTAAGCAATATATTATTGCCTAAATTTAGTTTTTTAAAAACATATTTCCCGGTGCAATATTTACATAATAGCTATATATTTCTGCAAGGACAGCTGAATGAACCACTCAGAGAAGATATAAATACAAAATTCTCTTTTGTTGACAAGTCAGATGATGATGTAACTGGTGTGTTGGTGATTGGAGAAACGGCAAGATACGATAAATTTGGTATAAATGGCTATGGAAGGGACACCACACCGAACCTTTCTGAACTAGATTTAGTCTCGCTTAAAGCAAGGGCATGTGCTACTTCTACATATTATTCCGTTCCTTGTATGCTTTCAAGATATACAGAAAAAGATATAGATTTAGTAGAAACAGAGTCTAGTTTTTTATCGGTACTAACTCGGTTGGGAATTAATACTACCTGGCTTGGAACACAAACTTGTACTAAATATTACAAAAATACCCAAAATTACTCTTTTTATGATGAAGTAAATTTACGTGTGATTCCAGGTGGATCACTGATTTTTAAGGCAAATTGTCATGATGGCAAAATGCTTCCTTATATCAAGAAAAATATTGAATCTCATAATAAAAATTTCTTAGTGCTCCATACCACAGGCAGTCACTGGAATTATGCGCGGCGATATAGTGAGGAGTTTGAAAAATTTACCCCCTCCATTTCAAAAAAAACAAAGGATCCTTTTAGTTGTGATCTAGAAAAACTAAAAAATAGCTATGATAATTCTATGTTATATACTGACTTCTTTTTGTCTCGAGTAATTGAAATGCTCAAAG
>NVVL01000066.1 GCA_002402195.1 Rickettsiales bacterium
GTTGGAGCCCATTTTGAATGGGGTGAAGACGTCGTAGAGCTCGCTAAGCGGGATGCCGATGCCTTGGTCTTGGATGGTGAAGGTGACGAAATTCGTCTGCTCTACCACAGAGATTGAGATATTGCCTTTTTCGCTGAAGTTGATCGCGTTTATCATCAGGTTATCGATGGTTTGACGGATGTAGTTTGCATCCATTGGAACCATCACGTTTTTCTCTATTTTGGTGATGAACTTTAGAGGTTTTTCCTCTACGTAAATCTTCCGGCACACGGTAAGCCGCTCTTCCACGAGCTCACTGAAGTTTGCGAGCTTTATCTGTAATTCGATCTTCTTTGCCTGGAGTGTTGCAAGATCGAGCATATTTAGAATCATCGTAGAAAGACGGTTAGAGTTTTTATATACCTCCTTCGAGAGCATCTTTAATTGCTCATCTGAGAACTTGCCCAGACCATCATGCAGAATCTCTGCAAAATTCATCACATTCCCAACAGGCAGGCGTAGCTCGTGATTTACATTGTTGAGAATCTTCTGAGCAGTCGCCCCCAGACGCTCAACCTCTTTTGCATGATCAGTGGCGCGCTCAGTATAATGATCTACTCTTTCTTCAAGCCCGCTCACCTTGGTGTCCAGAGTACTGATCTGGCCATCACGGCTGCTGACTACTGCGACGAGGGTTCCGACTTCGTCTGATAGCTCGCCCACTTTGTACTCGGTTTGTTTTTGGTGTTCTTGCTTGGGTTTGAGGAAAATTAGTAATATCACCACAACAAACATCGAGCTATATATCAAAATAAACTGTGGTGAACCGATGCTTATGTCCAGATATTCTACTCCTGCATAATATTTATAGAATTGTACTCCCATATATACGCCAACAACTATCATACCCAAGGCCATTCTCCACCCCAAAAGTACAACTGACACTATCATATTAACTGCAAACATAATATAATGCATATTATTGACTTCATTCAGCAACACAAAGAATGTGCTGAATACTATCAGCATATAAAAGATAGATAACGGATACCAAACACGCATTACCATCTGCTTGATTTGTGTTTTGATGCTCAGCGGCCAAATCGGATACATTCCCATCATCGTACTGCTGACTATCATGATTTGATAGATCACCCCAATTATATCACCATTTGCCTTTAGCATTTCTGCGTGAGTTGAATAAATGCTAGTAAAGGTAAAAATAAGGAAATAGGCACCAAGCGTTACATATGCAGAATCTTCAACCACAGGGCGGGTTTTGATGTAATTGATAAGGTTAAAGTTCTGCGCTTTGCTTACAAAGGCAGCCCATTTTTCTCTGCGGATGATTTTTTGCTTATCTATATAAGAGCTATCTTTAATGCCAACCCAGCCACCTTTTTGTTTGAGCAGGTAATGGCTTGCGAACAGGAAAGCAGTGTTCATTAACATAGCAAAGAATATACCAACCATTTTTTGTGAGACTGAAACAAATGAAATAGGTAGTATTTTCCATATCACAGTTGTAGCAAAACCAGCTGCTATACCGATAAGAACAGCTTTTGCAGAACTGCGAAACCCAAATACGGACAAAAGAAAAGGTGGTGTTATTATTGGGTAATAAAAACTACTAGCCAAAAGCATAATTGCCAAAAGATCCGACTCAGATAAAGATAAAGCTATACCGCCTATACCCAGCGCAAACGAAAATGATCTAGAAACAAACATTTCTTTTTTTAAGTTCGGTATTAGTAATTTGCAAATATCGTTGGTAAATAATACAGAAGATGCGTTAATGCGTGAATCAGCCGTAGACATCGCCAGCGCAAGAACGGCAACTATCATAAGACCTTTTAACCCTGGATAGCTGTAAGTAGTGATTATATGCCCTAATATATGCTTAGCCTCAAGTGATGGGTCCAAGGTATGTAGCAAAAACGGAATCCAAGCTGTCATAACTTGTATTAGAATTAAAATCACTCCCCCAATCAAAAAAGCTTTTTTTACTTGCGAGATACTATTCCCAATAGCAATTCTCTGAAAAGCAGGAGCTGAAATGGTCGGAATTGAGAAATAAAAGAACATCACTCCCATTTCTAATAAACTAGCATTATTTATACTAAATATCTCAACTAAATTAAACGAGGAGTCAGATGCAGTTTGCACTATGGTAAAACCGCTATAATAGAAATCATTCCATACAATAAATCCAATGATCGGAATAATCATTCCAAATGCGCCAAATTGCAGAACATCAGTAAATGTAACTGCCCTGATGCCTCCAAATGCTGAATATACTGTAACTATCATTCCAGCAGCGATAGTTGCAATGTAATCTGGCACATGTAAAAAGTAAGAAAACATACTGCCAAATACTTTAAACTGAACAGCAATACTCCCCAATGCACCAAGCGTTCCCGCTATAGCCGTGATGATTCGTACATGCCGGCCATATAAATCACCCATGGCCTCCGCTATTGATGTTTTACCCAAAAACTCTCCCATTCTTGGTACTAATACAAAAGCTAAAATAAGAAAGGATAACCCTATACCAAATCTTGAAAACATATAAATCAAGCCATCAGAATATGTTTTTGACATAGTAATAAAAAACCCACTACCACTTGCCCAAGTAGCAACAATAGTCGCTGTCAGAGCCGCTGTTGAGAAATTTCTGCCCCCTAGCGCATAGTCTTTAATTGTTTTTACACTCTTCCCATGCCCCATTCCAACAACTAGTGTCAGCACCAAAAACCCAATCACAATGCCCATATCCAGGCCAATCTCAACACCAAATAACATATATCTACATTTACCAGTTAATAAAATTCCGAACACCAGTAGTACCCCTATCGCGTGGGGATTGCAAGGTTTATTTTGCATAAATATGAAGATGCATCAACTAATAGTGACCCTGGATATAGCAGAGAGTCTGGCTTGGATGGAGGGTTTTCTCTACCTGAAACTCTAGATTATTCCAACTCAAAAAACCCATTCTCTGGCCGTGCGCTCAGAGAATTATTGCAATTATTTGCGGCCAGGCATGGAATGAGACAAGGTGCCTATCATAGGTTTCAAGGAAAGCTCTCCGCAGAGGTTTCCCCTTGAAAGGGTGATGGTATTCCGAGTTGATCCACTGCCGGAGGGTAGGTTATACTATGACGCAGCAGCAGTCGCCTGAGTCCCCAGCATGGTTGACGTGATTCCCAGATGCATACCCCAAATAGCCATTAGAAGCTACCTGCACAGGCCTAAAATACCCAATATTTTAACTCAAAAATTTAAATCTAGACGAAAAAATCTCTAAAAATATGAAATATTCTAGGTTACTTTATAGCTTCTAATATTTAACCCGAAGGAGTTTTCCATTATTTAGAGAAAAATACCAGCCATGCAGGGCGAGTGTGTTGTTTTTGACTTTTTCTTTTATCCATGGGAATGTTAGCAAATTCTCAATAGAAGTCAGGATGCTTTCTTTCTCACAAAGACTATACATCTCCTCCACGGAGCTAGGCTTGCCTTTTTGGGCCATCTCCTTGGCCTCTTTTGCAATATTTACCCAGCTCGAAATGAAGCTAAACTTTTTAGATCCTTCATCATCATGATCGCATAAACTCTTAATCCCCGCGCATCCGCTATGACCCAGCACGATAATATGCTCTACTTTTAAATTATTCACGCCAAATTCAAGAGCCGCGCTTGTTCCGTGATAGCTCTCATTCATCGGCTGATATGGCGGAACGAGATTTGCCACATTGCGTATTACAAAAAGATCACCAGGGTCTGCATCAAAAATAATAGCCGGATCAACGCGCGAGTCGCTGCAAGCAATTATTAATGTTTTGGGCGTTTGCCCCTCTGTTGCAAGCTCTTGGTAGAGCTTCTTATCCTTATCAAAATGCTTTTTGCGGAATCGTTTATGCCCATCTATTAATAATTCTATATCTATCATTTTTCCTCTCCCTGAAATAAAGATTCAATTTCCTCAACACGCTTTTTGATAATATCTACATCTCCCCGAGATTCAAGATTCAACCTCATCAGGGGTTCGGTGTTGGAGGAGCGTATGTTAAATCGCCAATCATCAAATTCAATAGTTAGCCCGTCAGTATAATCGACAAACTTGCATTTGGGGAGAAAATATTGCTCGATTTTTCCAATGACAGCTTGAATATCATCCAGCCTATAGTTAATCTCGCCGCTACATGGATAGGCAGCCACCCTCTCATCCACTAATGCAGAAAGATTTTCCCTTGCGCTGCTGATGAGCTCTGCGACCATTAACCAAGGGATCATACCGCTGTCACAATAAGCAAAGTCGCGGAAATAATGATGCGCACTCATTTCCCCGCCATAGATCGCATTTTCCTGACGCATTTTTTCTTTGATAAAACTATGTCCAGATTTGCTCATCACAGGCACGCCGCCAGCTGCTTGCACTATGTCTATACTATTCCAAACTAGCCTTGGGTCGTGCACTATCTTCTCGGGCGATGATTTTTGCAAGAATATTTCAGCAAGCAATCCGACAATATAATAGCCTTCAATGAATTTGCCCTGCTCATCAAACAAAAAACAGCGATCAAAGTCGCCATCCCAAGCCACGCCGAAATCAGCCTTATGCGCTATAACAGCCTCCGAAGTTGCGGTACGATTTTCGACTATCATCGGGTTTGGCACGCCGTTTGGGAAATTGCCATCTGGTGTGTCGTTCATATAGATAAACTCAAATGGCAGATGCTTCTCAAGAAGCCGGATAACAACTCCTGCTGCGCTATTGCCTGCGTTAACTACGATTTTTAAAGGTTTCAGCTTGGAAATATCAACATATTCAAGTAAATGCGTGATGTAAGAAGACTTATCTTCGTCTATGGTTTCTGTTCCTTTTAAGCCTTTTTCTGAATAGGGGAGGGCATCCGGCCCTAGCGCTCTAACATGCTCTTGTAGTTTTTTTAAATCTTCTGTGGATAAAGGCCTGCTACCTTTGCCGACGATTTTCATGCCATTATGCCCTTTGGGATTATGACTCGCTGTGATCATCACCCCTGCGCAAACGCCATCTTGTTCTTTGTGGAATGTATGGAAATAGACTTCCTCTGTGCCGCATAGCCCTATATTAATCACCCCGACCCCGCTATCGGTCAGACCTTGGATTAAGGATTCTGCTAGTTTTGGGCTCTCTAGCCTTATATCATAGCCAACTATAACCGTTTTGGGAGCTAGCATGGTGTGCAAGGCAACGCCAATTTTATAGGCTAAATTTTCATTGATTTGGCTAGGTACTTTGCCCCTGATATCATATGCTTTAAAGCAGGATAATTCATTCATTTTGTTATCTTAGTTACGATTATTTATCATCAAGCTTCCACCATTGTTTTTGGAGGGGTGGGAACTGCTGGGCAGTGTAGCAGAAAAAGGCTTTGATGTAAAAAATAATCGTTTTTATGATGATTCTAAGAATCTATATCCATACCTCCTATTTCCACTTCTGGGGCGTGAGGTTTATACAAATATAAGCTAGCTGATTCGCATAATCGACCGAATTCTGCATCCAAATAGCTTTGCCAATCTGGTGTGGGGAGCGGAGAAGCTTTGTGCAAGGATAGATCTAATCCTTCTCGAAAAGACTCAAGAATCAACTTCCTGTCTACCCCTAATATGTCGTGTAATTCTTTTTGAAATATTTTAGAGTAGTCGTTATTTAAGCCTAAATCTTCTTGGCACTCTTTGAAAAACTTCAGAATTTGCTCTTCCATAGAGGCTAATTCTATATCAAGGTTGGCTGTAAATGCCGCTTCTAATTCCAAAGGGAGGAGAATACTCACCATTGATAAAACTTCATCTGTTATATTTTTTTTGTTGTTAAACCAATAAGACTTATTGCCCGCTGCTTCTGTTGCCTTAACTTTATATACTTCAATCATCCATTCCTGAAATAATTGAATTTTTTCAGGTGACGCTCCATGTACTTGCAATATTTTTAGTTCATTAGACAAACGTTCTGTAAATTCCAAGAGCCCACCTAGCGCTAACTTTTTTGCCTTTTTCTCTGCATAGCGTTTCTTTAATTCTAAAAGCATAATCTAATACCTGTGCTAATTAAATAACCCTTGAAAACACTAATTAATTGAGTGTTTCTCGATCAAGTATATTAAGATTGCTTCATATTTACAACAAAAATATTAATTATTTTTAACTAGCGTTAGAAATATTGGTTCTATAGCTACTTGCAGGAGCGGTATATTAGGCTTAGGACAGGTTATTTATGCATACTGGCATAGTTTCCAAAAACAAGTGTTTCTGGAACAAATAATTAATATATTGCACAGCGCTATTATTAATTGCTATACTTAAATACACTTAATATAGGTGAGGCAATGATAAGAAAAGAACCGGTAATGGCGCTGAGAAGAAATTTAGGGCAAGTCTTGAATGAAGTTGAATATAAGCACGATACTATAATAATTACTAGGGATGGTCATGCTTCGGCTGCTATTATTAATATGAATCTATTTGAAAAAATCAGACAAATGAAAAATAGATTCAGTCAGCTCACTAGGGAATTGCAAAGTGCTTTCTCTGATCTGGTAGAACAAGAAAAGGATGATTTGATCGATGAGGCTCTGCTGGAGGCCAGGATAAAATAATGCGCATAGCTTCCTCAGAAGCTATGCGCGCAGACCTGCATATGCAAGCCTAACTTTTCTTAGCCACCGCCTTTTTAGGCGCCACCTTTTTAGGTGCAGCCTTCTTCGCCACCTTCGCTCCCACTTTCTTCACCCCAGCCTTTTTAGGCGTGGCCTTTTTAGGCGCGACCTTCTTAGCCACCGCCTTCTTAGCCACTACTTTTTTCGGAGCTCCTTTCTTTGCAGCATCTTTCTTTGCTTTCTCTGCAATGAGCTCCACTGCTTGCTCAAGTGTTACGGCAAAATGATCGATGGCTCTTGGGATAGAGGTGAACTTGTTTTGGTATTTTAAATAAGGGCCAAATTTTCCAATACCCATCACGATCTCTTCGCCTGTTTCTGTATGATTCCCAACATGAAGTGGCAAGCTCAAAAGCTTAATAGCCATCGGCAAATCAAGATCGTCTGGCTTCACGGTTGCAGGCAGGGGGCTTCTTTTGGGTTTGTCTTTCTTGGACTCCGCCTCGCCTGCTTGCACATACCAACCATAAGGACCTTTCTTTAAATAGACGGTTTTTCCATCCTTATCTTGCCCAAGATCTTTGGTGTTATCTATTATAGTTTGAGCTTCTTCATTCGAGTCGCCCTTGGAAACTTGCTTTTTAAAGGTGCAGTCGGGATAGTTACTACACGCCAAAAATGCGCCATATTTGCCGAGCTTCAGGCTTAAATCTCCGTCTGGGCAGGTTCCGCATTTTTTGTTTTTCTTATATTCCTCAGTTCCTTCTTTGCCAAATAGATGGAAATCCAACGATTTTTCGACATAAGCAATCACGTCGCCAATTTTTTGTTCGCTGACTTTTTCTACATTCTTATTAAAACCATCCCAGAAATTGCTCATTAGATTTTTCCATGGAATAGTTCCTTCTGCAACCTTATCAAGATCCGTTTCAAGATCAGCCGTGAAATCATATTGCACATATTTTTCAAAGAAACCAACAAGAAATGCCGTGACTAATCTTCCAAGATCATTCGGGAAGAAGCGCTTTTTCTCCACAGTCACATAGTTTCGCTCCTGAAGCACGGATATAATCGATGCATATGTGGAAGGCCTCCCAATGCCCAGCTCCTCAAGGGACTTGACCAAACTAGCCTCTGAATATCTTGGCGCCGGCTCGGTGAAATGCTGCTCAGGATTAATTTTCTTGGTCGAAAGATCCTCCCCTTCGGCAAGAGGTGGCAGCATCTTGCTTTTCTCGTCTTTGCTGTCGTCCAGACCTTCTTGATAAACCTTATAAAAACCATCAAAAGCAATCGTGGAACCAGTCGCGCGGGCTGTGAAACTTTTATCCGCAGTAATAAGATCAGCGCCGACCATATCAATAATGACATTCTCCATCTGACAAGCGATGGTTCTTTTCCAAACCAGATCATAAAGGCGCAGCTGGTCGTTATCGAGCCTGCCCTTTAGCTCCTCCGGAGTTCTGATGATGTCAGTCGGGCGGATGGCCTCGTGCGCTTCTTGTGCATTCTTCGATTTTGACTTATAAATACGCGCTTTTGCTGGTAGATATTTATCGCCATATTTCTGCTCAATCAATTCCCTGATGCTCGTGACTGCATCGGCTGCAAGCGTCACGCCATCTGTTCTCATATAGGTGATCAAACCGGTAGTCTCGCCGCCAATATCAATTCCCTCATACAGCTTCTGAGCGATTTGCATCGTTTTCTTCGCACCAAAGCCAAGCTTTCTGGAAGCTTCTTGCTGCAAAGATGAAGTGATAAACGGCGCAGCAGGATTCCTTTTTTGCTGCTTTTTCGTGATCGAAGCAATGCTGAATTCTTGAGTCTTTAAGCGAGCTGCAATATCATCCGCACCTTCTTGGTTAGTGATGGAGAATTTCTCAAGCTTTTTGCCATCCACATGCGATAATTTTGCTGAAAATGGTTTGCCCGCATCACTTAGCATATCAAGCGTGATATCCCAATATTCCTGGCTGATGAAACGTTCAATCTCGTCTTCACGCTCGCAAATTAACCTAAGCGCCACCGACTGAACCCTGCCCGCTGACTTGCAGCCAGGCAATTTACGCCATAAAATAGGAGACAGGGTGAACCCTACCAAATAATCCAAACTACGCCTTGCTTGCTGAGCATTGACGAGATCCAGATCGATCTTTCTAGGTGATGCAACGGCTGCCAGTACGGCTTTTTTAGTAATCTCATTAAAGGCAATTCTTTTGAACTTACTGTCATCTGTGATGATCTTTTTCTCTTTTAGCACTTCTGTAATATGCCAAGAAATCGCCTCACCTTCGCGATCAGGATCCGTTGCGAGATAAATTTCGTCAGACTGCTTTGCATATTTGACAATTTCATCTACATATCTTTCAGACCGCTCTGAAATCTCATATTTGATGGAAAAATCCTCTTCAGGCAGGACGGATCCTTTTTTTGAAGGAACATCCCGTATATGCCCAAATGAGGCAATGACCTTAAAGTCAGTTCCAAGATATTTATTTATCGTTTTTGCTTTCGCAGGGGACTCAACAATGACTAGTTTCATAAAATTTAATATAATAATGCAATTTTGTTATCTGGGTATCGGACAATTTTTCCGGCTAATTCAAGTTCTAAACATATAGTATAAATAATTGGCAATGATAATTTCGTCTCATCTGCAATCATCTCGTATGTCACGGGCATTGAAGAGAGCAAGGTTCTTACGTTTTCCCTATCGCTACTCGCGATATTTGCCGCATCATCTATTGCCGGTGCTTTGAGATTATTACTATAAGTTTTAGATTCTTCAAGTGATTTTTTATATAAAGGCACATTAGCAATAACATCTTCGCTAGACTCTAGTAATTGTGCACCATCTTTTATCAATTTATTACTCCCCATACATCTGGGGTCAAGAGGAAACCCCGGAACAGCAAACACTTCTCTTCCCTGTTCTAATGCAAATCTCGCCGTGATTAAAGAGCCAGACTTCAAGCTTGCCTCTATCACGATAGTTGCAAGAGCAAGGCCAGAAATAATACGATTTCTTTGCGGAAAATGCTGACTTAAAGGCTTCGATCCAATAGCTAGTTCAGCCAGTAAAAGCCCTTCTTTCTCAATATATTCTTGCAGCTTTTTATTCTCCGGGGGGTAGGTATGGTCAATTCCGCCAGCAATAACAGCGATCGTTTTCGCGCCGCTTGCTTTGTGGACTTCTGTATCGATACCTCTGGCAAGCCCAGAAGCTGTCACATATCCCGCATCCACCAGATCTTTCGATAGTTTGTAGGCAAAAGAACGACTATTGAGCGAACTATTGCGAGCCCCCACCACAGCGATTATCTTCTGGGAATTCAGCAAGGATATATTGCCCTTATAAGAAATCACAGGAGGAAAATCTGGAATATGCGCCAGGAGCTGAGAGTAATTATAATCTTTATGCGTAATCAAATGCGCGCCATTCTTGCGTAATTTCTCAAGCTCCTGCTCTGCGGATGATTTTGGAAATATCTTGATCGGCTTTGAGCGCCCGCCTCTCAAAGAAAAATCCCCTATATTCTCAAGAGCGTTCCTCGCCGAGCCAAATTTCTTTATCAAAAGAGTATAAGTTCTACTGCCCACATTTTCGCTTCTGATGAGACGCAATATATCAATCGTCTCATCAGAATAGGTAGAGGCTTTGTTTCGAACAAATAGATTATCTAACATGTAAGTTGGTTTCCGATCTATAGCTTTTCAGCGTTTACAGCCAAATAATCAGCAACACCTTGGTGAGTAGGATTCATTCCTTGGTCACCTTTTTGCCACCCTGCAGGGCACACTTCGCCATGTTGATTATGATGGTCAAGAGCATCAATCATTCTCAGCGTTTCGTCAACATTACGACCCAAAGGCAGGTCATTAATAAGGAAATGCCTGATGTTGAAATGCTCATCTATCAGGAAGGTGGCTCTATATGAGACTGAATCTTCGTTCAAAACATCATAGGCCGTGGAGATTTCTTTGTTCAAATCAGCAACCAAAGGAAATTGTACATTACCAATACCGCCTTTATTCGCAGGTATTGACCTCCAAGCATGGTGAGAAAAATGTGAATCCACACTAACAGCAACGATTTTGGTGTTTCTTTCAGTGAATTCAGCAACCCTATTATTAAACGCGATAATCTCGGATGGGCATACGAATGTGAAATCCAAAGGATAGAAGAATAACACTCCTTTTTGGCCTTTTAGGTGGCTTTTTAAATTAAAATCATGCTCGATAATATCGTTATGCATGACTGCTTTTGCTGTAAAGTCCGGGGCTTTTTTGCCTATAAATGGGTTCATAATTAATCCTTCTTAATTTGTTATAAAATCACATAACTACACACAATACATAGAATATATTATAAAATCAATGATTCTATTTTTAAATGCAACTAAGGCGGGTAGCGAGCTCCACTGAAAACACACATAATAGGGTGCTTGCCCAGGTAGTTGCCCCGGGTTAATTGCCCTGTCTGCAATAGTTTTGGATTTTTACAGACTATATATGTTTTTTGTGTTATAGTGTCTTTTCATTTTAAAAAATATATTTCAGCGTAGTTATGCAGTTTATTGACGAATCAAAAATTTATATAAAAGCCGGCAATGGCGGGCATGGCGCGGTTAGTTTTCGTAGGGAAAAATATATCGATCGTGGTGGCCCCGATGGCGGTGATGGCGGAAGAGGCGGAAGCATCATATTTCGTAGTAATTCTCACCTGAATACTTTGCTCAAATTTCGTTATCAAAGGCACTTTAAGGCTGATAATGGCGAATATGGAAAAGGGCGCAATAAAACTGGTAAATCGCGTGATCCAGTGATTCTTGAGGTTCCGTTAGGCACTCAAATCTTCTCGGAAGATGGCTTGCTTCTGATTCATGACTTTGTTGAAGATCAAGAGGATTTTGAAATTCTCGAAGGTGGAAAAGGTGGGCTTGGTAATTCGCATTTCAAATCTTCCACTAATCAGGCTCCTCGCAAGCGTATTGATGGCGAAACCGGGGCGGAGATGGATGTTTGCTTGAAACTCAAGCTCCTGTCTGACGCTGGTCTTATCGGGCTTCCAAGCGCCGGTAAATCTACGTTTTTATCCACAACCACCTCTGCGAAGCCTAAAATAGCTGAGTATCATTTCACCACGTTAAAGCCAGGTCTTGGTGTGGTCTATGTTAGTGAAGAGGAATTTGTCCTAGCTGATCTTCCAGGGCTTATCAAGGGTGCTCATTTGGGAAGTGGTCTTGGAGACAGGTTCTTAAAACATATCGAACGGTGCGGCGTGTTGATTCATGTGATTGACGGTCTTCGCGATGATATTGCTGAAGATTATAAAACCATCCGAGAAGAGCTGGAATCTTACTCTCCTTTGCTGAAAGACAAGTATGAGATCATCTGCCTAAACAAGATCGATGCGATGGGCGAGGAAGAAATCTTGGAGAAAATGCAAATTCTTGAGGAGCTTACTGGGAAAAAGATCAACCCTATTTCTGGCTATACAAAAAATGGTCTGGATATCGTGCTAAAGCAAGCACTCCGCCTGATCAAAGAGGATGATATTGAGGATATTATCTGAGTTTAGTCTTAGAAGCTACGTGCGTAACCTAGAATACCCTATATTTTTGATCTTTTTCCATCTATTTTTTAAATTTTTGAATTAAAATATATTCAATAGTTTAACCCAAAAATTTAAATCTAGATAAAAAAATCTCTAAAAATATAGAATATTCTAGGTTACGCACGTAGCTTCTTAGAAAACGGCGAAGTATATTTTGGGATGTTGCCATTTATGAATATGATCAAGTTTTTATGAGGATGTTCAGGATTGGATGGACAATAAGACGGATTTTTCGAACCAGCTGGCAAATACCAACTGTCATTAACTTTAAAAATAATGCGACAAAACCGTATTTTGTTATCGTCGCATTATTGTGCAGAACATCTGATACTTATAGTACTACAGCTGCAAAAAGATGCCACAATCACCCGCAACATCTACTGGCACATTATCACCATACATTTCTTCGTAGCGCTGATCTATTAACTGCAACAAATCTGTGGCGCTGCATGATTCTTTAAAATCCTTTGCTGGTTGACATAAAAAGTAGATATCCTTACCTTGGGGATCTGTAGTGCGATGATACATCCCTCCACCTAGAAGCTTATGCTTTGTATTGGACTCTATATCTCTATTAAATTCCAAAGTTTCAAAACCATGCTGATCAGGCGCTGAGGCAATAATTGCTGTGTGCCCCCCGCGAATATAAATATCACCTGGCTGAACCTTTGCCCAATCAATTTCCTCTTGATATGTTGAGGTAATTGCAGTGTAATGTCCGCCCCACTTAGGGCTTGTATATGCTTCTCTCAAAGATGTAGTGGTTACTTCTACTACATACTTTCCTAGTCCAGTTGCCTTAGCTACTGCGCTACTACAATCTTCAGCGCCAAAAAGCTGTTGCTTTAAACCATGTGCTGGATTAGAAAAATATCTATGCCCTCCATATTGATAATCGCCCACAAGTATCATGCCATTTGAAGCACCAAAGATATTTGAGTAGCCGTCTACTACATGAGTTGGATCAAAAAAAGGAAAAAAGGTAGCAGCTCCAGTGAAAGTCAAATCATCCTGTGTAAAATGCGATGCTCCTATTAGTAATAATGCTGTATTTACAACAGGATTTTCATTCCCCCAGCTACTAACCTGGCTTGGAGCTTGCAATCTGGGTAACTCTGATAGGACAGTATTACCTTGCCCGTTATGTAATGTATTATTTGTTATATCTGCCATTAGAGAGTCATCAGATGTGCTGACCCAGCTTTGTACCATTTCAAGGATCAACTTTGTTTTGTTGTATTTAATCGGATAACCAACTAACTCAAGATCTTCAAAAGAATACGAGTGTTTAAGTTCAGTTTCTACCAATTCGGCCATAATCGTAGCAAAGGATGCTCCAGTGATTTCAGCGGCAGCCTCTGATTCTAGATATTCTACTATATGTCTGAGTAGTTCATCCTGAGAAGCCTTTGATGCTAATTGCTTTGCTCGTATTTGAGCTACCATATATGCGACTGATACTGTTGAGATTGTTATATTTTCTGAATTGCTAGACCTAGACATGAATACCTCTCATTTATTGATATATAAATATACTCGGTTATATCAATATAGCCGAATAAGTCTAGATATTTTTGATCTTTTTCAACAAATATCAACTTATTGGGGTTAAAAATCCACACCTACAACTCAAAACACCCCTTACGGAAGTCTATTTTGATATTGTTTCATTTTGTATTGGATCTCTTCGCTGCAAGTAGAGCTAGAGGGAAAATTATTTGTAACTATTTCAAGGGCTTGGTTCATATATAGTAATGTTTGATTCGTTATATTTCGTTTTTCTTCGTCTGATAGATTATTTTTTAATTTACTGAAATTAATTTCAGCTAATTGTATAAGTGCGATATATCTTCTGGTATAATTCTTTGTTACCATGATCCTTAATGCTTTCTTGATCATTCCAGAGCCTGCAGCAGAATCTCCCTTTAGGAATTTAATATATCCAAGTTCAGCTAAGACTGTCGCTGTTCTCTTATGTTGTAAACCATTATTCTTCATATAAATATCAAATGATTTTTGAAAATATTGTTCCGCTTTGACTAGTTTGTTTTGATCTCTATAAAGTAGCCCTAGATTTAATGTATTCCATGCAATCTTAATGTTGTTTTTTGCTAATTTTAAACTAAAAATTGCTTGCGCTTGTTCAAGATATCTCTGAGATAGATCATATTCTTTCAATTGTCTATAAACCTCTCCAAGCGAAGTTGCGCACCAGGCGATCTTTAAATGATTTTCAGGGTATATTTTGACAAATCTTTTATGCGCGAAACTTAAAATAGCTTGAGACTCGGCATATTCACCTATATAACTTTTTAGAGTCCCAAGCCAAATTGATATCTCTGCAGTTCTCTTATCCTTTTTTCCATATAAATTTTGATATTTAATGACGGCAACTTCCAAAAGCTCTTTAGCTTTTAAATACTCGCCTTTGCATAAATAAGTTTGTCCAAGATAATTATCGATCCAATATTTTTTAAAATGATTTTTCCCATAGAAATCAATAATCAGATTATTTGCACTGGTTAATAACGTGATAGCCAGGTCATAATTACCTAAATTCCTATGAACACTCCCTAAATATGTTAATAACCTTGTTTTTTTATCAAAATTACTACATCCGCTATGTATTGCCAGTGATTTATCGAGGTAAATCCTAGCTTGTTCATATTGTTCAAGTGCTCTGCATGTATAGCCCATTAGGCCATAAGTCCATGATAATACACACTCATACTCTTCTATGTTTTGGGAGTAAAATTGTCTTGCAATCTCAAGAGACTTCTTTGCTTTTTCATACCCCCCTGAAAAAAGATATAGCTCCCCTGAATTCACTGAGATATTTGCAATTTCTTTGCCATACATTTTCTTGTTTAAGTTATAATATTCCAAAGCATTTTCTAGCAATTTTTTAGCTTTGTCATAATTTTCATTACCAACATAATAAATGCCCAAAATTTTTGAATAATAGGCGAGAATGTCATTATCCAATAAATCCTTATTTTGCAGAAAAGCTTCTATATGTTCGTAATAATTGTCCCTGTCTATTGATGATAATTTCTTCTCATTGAATTTTAAATATTGCTGAAGTATTTTTGCGCCTCTTGCGGCAATAACCCTGCATTCGCCCAGAAATAATAATTGTTGAAGATAGTGTCTAATGATAATGTTTGAGCTTTTTAAAATAGTAAAATTATCAATTTTATTATTCTTGTTTTTTCTTTCCTCAGTAATGATGGAAAACTCTTTTAAGTAAGCAATAAAATTATTTACTATTTTTTCGTTCTTAAAATTTATCAACAGATCTCTTGAGATATTCTTATAATTTATTAAACCCATAAAAAATAATAGGTCTTTAAATTCTTGATCTATAGCGATGATTTTTTGAATTGATGAAACTAAAATTCCAAATCGAGTTTTTTTATAAACACCATAATCTTGCATGAGGTTCTTTTGCATCTCTGTGACAGCTTTATTGATGATATTCATATTATCAATATATTCGCTATATGAAATTTTCTCCTCTTTTATATAATAAGCGGCAACTGTTACATCCATCGGAAAT
>NVVL01000067.1 GCA_002402195.1 Rickettsiales bacterium
GGTATTTTTAAATTTTAATTATTATTATTTTGAGGAACAAAATTATGAAAAAAATTCTATTAACAACTGCAGCTGCTGCAGTTCTTGCTACTTCGTCTGCTTATGCGTCAGAAGCTGATACATTCTCAGTTGGTGTTCATGCTGGTATGATTAAGCCTACTGATGAGAAGTTTGGTGGGATGAAGTATAAATCTAGTGCTGCTGGGTTTGCTGAGCTTAGTGTTAATTATGCTATCATGGATAATGTAAGAGTTGGTGCTGCGTTTAGCCACTTCTTTAACCCTAAATACAAAGCCTCTTGGGAGGTAAAGCATGCTGATATAGATGGGGGAACTTTCAAGCATATACTAAGTAAAACAAAAGCAGCGGCAGCATCAGTAAAAGCAGCGGCCGATTTAGCAGAGCCAGATGCTAAATTCAAGACTGTACTAAAGGCTAAATTTAGCACATTCTTGGTAAATGGTTTTGTTGATGTTGCAGATTTAGGTGCTGCGAAAATTTTCGTGGGTGCTGGTGTTGGTCTTTCTAGAACAAGTGCTAAGTTTAAGAAGACAAGCACAACAGTTGCTACAAAAGCAATCCCTGCAAACACTGCTACTAATCAAAAAGAAGTAAAAGTTGGTGATGTACTCACAGGTCCTACAAAATCAGGCAAAATCAAATCAAAAACAAATTTTGCATATGCTCTATATCTAGGTGCATCTACTGAAGTTGCTCCTGGAATCAACGCTGAGCTTGCATATAGCTTTAGAGGTTTTGGAAAACTTAAGGATGTTAAAAAAGCCAGTCTTAAAGGCCACAATGTTAGTGTTGGTGTAAGATTCGACATCTAAGTTATTTATTCTTTTTTGAATAGCTTATATTTCCCGGGGAGAGTGGTTTTAAACTGCTCTCCCTTTTTTGTTGGGTGTGATGCTTCCATGTTTTTGTAATGGAGTGGCAAGGGGCGATCGACGGTGCTACTTGCCTCTCAGCGACTAATATAGACTCGCTGAGAGGCTTATACGGGCAAGTCTAGTATGCGGCGATGCTAAAACGATATCATTGCTCCTCGGTCTTTTTTGAGCTAGATGCTACTTCCCTGGAATATCATTTATTTAATATTGTTGCTGTATTAGGCTGTGATGCCTGCCATAGTTGATGTCATCGTCAGACATAGCGCGCAAGATCAATTAAGGTAAATATCCAGCCATAATCTCTTTTGCATACTCAGAAGCTTCGCGGGCAGGCCTAAAATATTCTATATATTCAATATCTTAACCCCAAAATTCAAATCTAGATAAAAAAATCTCTAAAAATATGGGGTATTTTAGGCCTGCCCGCGAAGCTTCTTTAGAGGAGCATTGGAGGGAAATATCAATCAAATAGGTCAGAATGACTCCCTGTACGGTATAATGTCATGGATATATTGTCAGTTATATATTAATAGCCAATCCGGCTCTATGTGACACTCAAGTTTATTACTATAATTGTCGCGCAATTTATGGGGTTTGTATTTCGCTTCAAGTAACTTGCCTTGCGTTAAAATATTGACGACATAATTTAGTTTGATTAGTTTTTTGTCTCTTTTATGAACTTTTTTAAAGCTTGCTTAAACTCTCTAGCTATTTTTACTTTTTTACCTTCAATACCATCTAGATAATTACTGAATTTTTCTATAGATATCTCTTCAAAATCTCCAGAATCAACATCTAAGAAGCTACGTGCGCAGGCCTAAAATACCCCTATTTCAAGGCTGCCGGCAAAGCTGTTGATATAGCAAAGCTTATCTCCATTGCCAGTCTTTTTGCTGGGTAGAATCTAGATTAAAAAACCTTTAAAAACACGGAATATTCTAGGTTGCTTATATCTTCTGAAATTAAATTATAAAAACTGGTTGTAAAGCTGTTTGCTTTATGCTAGCATAATCATGATTTTGCGATATTGTGTATAATAATTAACAAGAATGATATTATGAATAAATTTATTAAAAGCCTTGTTAACAAGGAACAAGATAGTTTTTTAACACAAATTTTGGATATACTTTCCCCGATGTATAATTTATCTACAGAAACATCGGAATCGGGTGTAGTTTCCATCTTCAAAGGAGGCGCTAAGTTTGCTATTATAGAAGGCGAGACAATGAAACTAGCCGACAAAAATGGTTCATTTACCGAAATTGATGCTCCCATCAAAAGCGCTGACGCACTCCTGCAGGTAGCAACACAAGCATACTGGATTGCCATAAAGAACATAGCTTCTTAAGTATTGCAGTTGTAATTTAAATTAATGATACAAAAACATCTAAGTGCTTATTAAAAGCTACGCAGGTCTAGAATATTTTTATACCTGCCAGCATAGCTTCTCAAAAACCAGAAGACTGTCCATATGATGTTTATTCTGGATGGACGCTGTGGCTCCGTGGCTTTGTGACAGCAGAGCATCGTACCCAAAATGGATATTTTGGTCAAGGGTAACATATTTGATAGTACAGATGGTGGAATATCGATATTAGGCCAATATTAAGCTGCGACCAACTTCTCTTTCAGAAGCTCAACTAGCTTTTCTGTTGATTCTTGTGATGAAATATCCTCAAGAACGGCTATTTCGGCAGCTAACCTACCAAGGGCTGACTCATAAATCGTTCTTTCGCTATATGATCTGTCATTATCAACATTTTTATATAAATCACGAACAACCTCAGCTACAGCGTCAATCTCACCAGAATTGATTTTAGTCTCATATTCCTGAGCACGCCTGCTCCACATCTTATTACCACGCTTTGGCTTGCTGTTTAGGATGTTATATACTTCGCTGATATCTTTTTTCGTTACCAAAGTTCGAAGACCAGAAGCCGCTCCCCTTGAAACCGGAACTCGCAGAGTCATCTTGTCTTGTGGAAAGGAGATAACATAAACTTCAATCTGCATACCTGCAATATCTTGAGACTCGATCTCTATGATCTGGCCAACACCATGAGAAGGATAGACTACTTTATCGCCGATTGCAAAATTTGGACTTTCTGACATAGCGCTACCTTAATGATGAATAATATAACGTCAGATATAATAGCACACCTATATGAAGAATAAAAGCATATATTTGTATTAAATAGTTAATCTTCAGGTAATAATATCTCCCTTTTCCCGGAATGATTGGGGGAGGAGACTATGCCATTTTTTTCCATTTCGTCAATAAGGTTGGCCGCGCGGTTATATCCAATCCTTAAAGAGCGCTGAATATAGCTGATTGAAGCCTTTCGCTCTAGGCGGACAATATTTACAGCCTGTGTATAAATATCATTCTCGCCATCATCTGAGCTGAAATTCTCGCCAGAATCATCGCCGCATTCTTCATCTGCTTCTGTGACAGCTGAAATATATTCTGGCGTTCCGGTTGAGCGGAGATAATTAGTAACTCGCTCTACTTCCTTGTCATCGACAAAAGGCCCATGCACACGGAGTATTTTCGAACTATTACCCATATATAGCATATCACCCATACCCAGCAGCTTCTCAGACCCTTGCTCTCCTAAAATAGTACGGCTGTCGATCTTAGATGTGACTTTAAAGCTGATTCTGCTTGGGAAATTAGCTTTAATAACACCGGTAATCACATCCACAGAAGGCCTCTGGGTCGCCATGATGATGTGAATCCCTGCTGCTCTGGCCATTTGAGCAAGACGCTGAATGGAGGACTCTATATCCTTCCCAGCAACGATCATTAAATCTGCCATCTCATCAACAATCACCACGATGAAAGGCATCTTATTCATATCAATCGGAACTGTGTCATGAGTTGGCTTGCCTGTCTCCGGGTCAAAACCGGTTTGAATCCTACGTTCAAGAACCTCTCCGTTCTTTGCCGCCTCTTGAACTCTAATATTATAATTCGTGATACCACGTACGCCAAGATGAGACATTAATCTATAACGATTCTCCATTTCCTTAACAGCCCATTTGAGTGCAACCACAGCCTTGCCGGGTTCCGTCACCACAGGAGTCATGAGATGCGGGATGTTATCATAGGCAGATAGCTCTAGCATTTTCGGGTCGATCATGATCATTTTGCATTCGTCAGGGCTATATTTATATAGAAGCGACAATATCATCGCATTTATAGCAACCGACTTCCCAGAACCCGTAGTTCCCGCAACAAGCAGGTGAGGCATTTTAGCAAGATCCGCAACAAGAGGCACGCCTGCAAGATCTTTTCCAAGAATTAATGGCAAGGAAATATCGGATGTTTGAAACTCGTCTGATTTCACGAGATCTTTTAAGCGAAAGAACATACGGTTTTTATTGGGCAGCTCAATGCCAAGAGCATTTCTTCCAGGAATTACCGCAATACGGGTCGCAATGGCGGACAAGGATCTGGCAATATCATCTGCAAGGCCTATGACTCTTGATGATTTCGTGCCAGCAGATGGTTCAAATTCATACATAGTGACCACGGGCCCCTGACGCACGTCAATAATCTGCCCTTTTACTCCGAAATCCTTAAGCACAGCAAGCAGCTGCTCAGCATTCTCGTTCAGCATGGCTTGAGTTTGTGGTTTGGCACCCTGATGTTTTTCATCATCCAGCAAATCAACTGAGGGAAGCTCGTACATATTATCTGAATCACCTCGTGATTTTTGGCGTGCGCGCCTTTGAGGTTTAGCAGAGCGACGCGTTGCAAATGGAGAAGCTTCCTCCTCATCCCCGCCAGCATAGCTGAATTCATCTGATGCGTAATAGGCTTTCCCATTATCAATGGATCCAAGCTTTTGTAATATACCAGTTGCGCTGATTAGGCGGAAAAGAAAACCTAAAAAGCCAAAGACTATTCTTTTATAAACCCTTAACCGGACGCCGAGCGCTAGAATGAAGAAAATCACTGCTAGAGTGATATATCCCGGATTTATGAATTGTTTATAAGGTAATATTTGGCTAAATGACAAGGTAAATTGCTCTACGTTTACTCCAACAATTCCTCCGCTTTTTGCAGGCAAGCTTCCAAAATCGATGGAATTAAGCGCCGCGCTGGCAAATAGGCTAGATATCAACATGGCAATAGTTTTGAATGTCGCCCAGTCCAGCTTTTCATTACGAAATAAAATACACGCCCAGGAAATGCAGCATATGGATATAATAAATGCAGACCAACCCCAAAATTGGAAAAGCATATCAGCCAGATACGACCCGAAATACAATAGAAGATTACTCGGCTCTTTGTCAGTCAATAAATTAAATGACGGGTCATGCGGATTATACGAGGCCAGAGAAACCACGCTCGCAAGCGCCAGCACAAATAATATTGTCGATCTTGATTTGCTATGTGCAAAGAATTTTTTTATATAGTTCATTATTACCAATTAACCATTACCCATTAATCTCGATATCTTTGAGATCATATGTTAAACGATATTAGCTTCCTGGGCAAGTAATACTAGATGTTCGAATGTGGTAATTTATGAATTGGAATCCTGCTTTGCTGAGTTAGAGTCAGCCATTTTCTCTTTTACTAATTTAAGATAGTGTTTTTTGATTGCAGCAAGAGAATATTCTCCTTCATATTCGGGGCCAATATTCGAAATTTTCTCTAGGTAATAATTCACCTGCTCCATTTCTTTGTTCAAATTCGGGCTGGAGGAGTCTTGCATGATTTCCTCCAGCTCATCATCAATAGAGATTTGAGAGATTATTTCTTTTTTTGTATTAGTGATAAATGATTGCATCTGCTTGAATTTTTTGACAATTTTCGGCAAATCCTCAGGTTTTACAACAAGAAGAGCAACAATCAATACTACTATAAACTCAAATAATGACATAATAATAATCTAGATTCCTCTTCTTGCTATAACAACCAGCTCACTTTAAGCAAGTCTCTTATGCTTATATTTAGGGTTCTTCGTATTCTGACCAACGATATTGGTCATATAATTATGATAATCATCATAATTTCCCTCGAACCAAGTCGCATTTGAGTCTTGATCATAGGCTATAATATGGGTCGCAATCCGGTCAAGGAACCATCTATCGTGACTGATCACAAACACGCAACCTGCAAAATCTAATATAGCATCTTCAAGCGCTCTGAGTGTGTCCACATCCAAATCGTTTGACGGTTCATCGAGGAGAATCACATTTGCACCCTCTTTCAGTAGTTTCGCTAAATGCACCCTATTGCGCTCACCGCCAGATAGTTGCCCTACTTTCTTTTGCTGCTGCGCGCCTTTGAAGTTAAATGCAGAACAATATGCCCTGCTCTTCATAGACATTCCGCCAAGATCAAGAACCTCTAAACCTTCAGAGATCTCTTCCCATACGTTCTTACTATCATCCAAATGATCTCTGGACTGGTCAACATAACCAAGCTTAACAGTATCCCCGATATTTATGATGCCACTATCTGGTTTGACTTTTCCAGTGATCATATTGAATAAAGTCGATTTACCAGCTCCATTAGGCCCCACAATACCAACAATCGCACCACGAGGAACTCTAAAACTAAAATCAGTTAGAAGATTCTTATCACCGAATTTTTTGGATATATTTTTCACTTCAATAACAAGCTCACCAAGCCTCGGGCCATTTGGAACAATAATTTGCCCAGAGCCATTGCCAACATCACGTTTTTTGTTGAGCAGCTCTTGGTATGCGTTGATCCTCGCCTTGCTTTTCGTATGACGCCCCTTTGCTGATTGCTGAATCCATTCTAGCTCACGCTTTAATTTCTTTGAATGATCGCCCTCTTCTTTTTCCTCACTAGCCAGCTTTGCTTGCTTCTCTTGTAGCCAGGCTGAGTAGTTTGAGTGCCATGGTACGCACTTCCCTCTGTCCACTTCCAGAATCCATTCAGCTACATTATCCAAGAAATATCGATCGTGAGTAATCGCAACCACGGCTCCTTTATATTCTTTCAAATAATTCTCAAGCCAAGATACTGACTCTGCATCAAGGTGGTTGGTTGGTTCATCAAGAAGAATCATCCCGGGTTTTTCCAAAAGCAACTTGCATAACGCTACTCTTCTTTTTTCACCACCGGAAATTTTGGTAACATCCGCATCTTTTGCCGGGCATTTAAGGGCATCCATTGCAATTTCGATCTCTCTTTCCATGCTCCAAGCATCGCACGCATCTATCTTTTCTTGCAAATCACCTTGTCTGGCCAGCAAATCATTCATCTCATCATCGGTCATTTCTTCGGCAAACTTGGCGCTAACCTCATTGAACTCATCTATGAGCGCCTTTTTCTCTGCCAAACCTTCCATGATGTTCTCAAATACATTCTTAGTTGGGTCTAGCTGAGGTTCCTGCTCTAAATAACCAACCTTAACACCATCTGCGATAAAAGCCTCGCCATCATATTCCTTGTCAACACCAGCCATGATTTTAAGCAGCGTAGATTTACCTGCACCATTATGACCAATAATTCCAATTTTAGCGCCTGGCAAAAAAGATAACCAAGTTTCTTTGAGGATTTCCTTACCATTAATAGACTTGCTCAAGCCTTTCATTACATATACATATTGATATGACATTGTTATTATTTCCTTATAATTTAAATTAAATTCTCATGCCTGACTTGGCCCAATCTTCATCAAACTTTGCAAGCCCCTTATCCGTTAAAGGGTGTTTTACAAGTTCATCCATAATATTAGCTGGAAGAGTGGCATAATCTGCGCCGCATAACGCAGCATCCGTAACATGCGCGACAGTTCTTATAGAAGCTGCAAGTATTTTAGTCTCAAATTTTGCATTATCGTAAATCTCACGAATCTCCGCGATCAAGCCCAGCCCATCCTCGCCAGCATCTTCTAATCTTCCGATAAAAGGCGAAACATATGTTGCACCAACCTTTGCAGCTAGCAAGGCTTGATTAGCAGAAAAACATAATGTCATGTTTACTTTCCTGCCCTTATCAGCAAAATATTTACAAGCCCTGATGCCATCCCAAGTGATTGGCAATTTGACTACTATATTTTTTGCAACATCAAGAATGCGCTCACCTTCTTTGACCATATCATCAAAATCTTTAGCAATCACTTCAATACTCACATCTTCTTTAACAAGAGAAGTCAGCTCGCTTACTGTTTCGTAAAACCCTATTTTTGACTTAACCATCAATGAGGGATTAGTTGTTAAGCCATCAATAATGCCCAGGGCGCTATATTTTTTAATTTCTGCACTATCTACACTGTCTAAAAATAATTTCATAATTCTAGTTAAATTTAGTTAAAATTGAGTCTAATTCTTCTAAGTTACCATAATGGAAAGATATTTTACCGCCGTTCCAAGAGTTCTCTACCACCACTTTGACCCCGAATTTCTCGCTCAAAGACTGGCCAAGCAGGACTAAATCCTCATCCACTGGCGCGCTTTCCTTACCTTGCATTTTTGGAGCGCGATCATTCTTGCGTTTACTACTAACCAGCTCTTCCGTTTGACGAACATTTAAATCATTAGCAACAATCTTCTTGGCTAATTCCTCGGCATTTTCTAACCCTATCAAGCATCTAGCATGTCCCATGCTAAGCTGCCCATGGTTCACCATAAGTTTAATAGAATCTGGAAGGTGATTCAAGCGTAGCAAATTAGCAACGTGACTCCGGCTTTTTCCAACTGCAACACCGAGTTCGCTTTGAGTGTAGCCATACTCATCCATTAATTTCTGAAAAGCTTCAGCTTCTTCAATGGCGGTAAGGTCTTGGCGCTGGATATTTTCTATCAAGGCAACTTCAAGTATATCTTTATTATTCAGATCTTTTATAATCACCGGCACATTTTCAAGGCCAGCAATTTTACACGCCCTGAATCTCCTCTCCCCAGCAATAATCTTATATTTTCCAGAGGTAACCCTATTAACCACAATTGGCTGAACCAAGCCGTGACTTAATATTGAGTCAGCCAATTCCTTGATTTTTCCCTCATCAAAATACTTCCTTGGCTGATTATCACTTGCTTCTATCAAATCTAAACTCAAACTATTCTCAGATTGTGATACGATAATTGGCACTATTTCTTCCTTAAGCAGGGATGATAAACCTCTACCGAGTGCTTTGTTTCTCATAACAACTCCTATGTTTCTTTTGACATTATTTCTTTTGCTAAACTAATATAAGCACGAGCGCCAGAACAATGGTGATCATATATAACCGCAGCCTTTCCATGTGAGGGAGCCTCTGACACCCTAACATTTCTGGGAATCGTCGTGTTATACACCATCGCCCCCAAACAGGAGCGAACATCTCGCTCCACCTGCTCTGTAAGCTTGTGCCTCTTATCATACATAGTAAATAAAATCCCACCGATCTTAATTTGGGGATTTAATTTTTTCTCAACTATCTCAACAGTCTTGAGTAAGTGACTCAAACCCTCTAGCGAATAAAAATCACACAACATTGGTATAATGATTTCATTAGTCGCAACAAGAGCGTTCAATGTCAGCAAATTGAGAGATGGCGGGCAATCGATTATAATATAATCATAATCATCCTTTATAGATTCCAATGCATTTTTAAGAATAAACTCATGCCCTTCCTGGCCAAAGAGCTCCAGCTCCACTCCTGCTAAGTTCGTATTAGAAGCTATAACAGATAAATTGGGCACCTCCGTCTGAATAACAGCATTCTTCACAGAATCCAAGCTACAAAATATATGATAAGACGTCACCTTTCTTTGGCTTTGTTCTATACCCAAACCACTGCTACTATTCCCTTGAGAATCAATATCAATAAGAAGGGTTTTTTTGTCCATAATAGCAAAAATCGTAGCCAAATTAACAGCCGTCGTTGTTTTGCCAACACCACCTTTTTGATTCACAACAGATACTATTTTTGCGCTCATGAAATATACTCTACATCCCTAATTTCTAAAATCTTTCCGCGATTGGAGGTAATGCTATCATGAACAATCGTATTAAACAACCAATGTTTTTTAGCCTTCAGCATTTCATCAGAGTAAGATTCTCCTTTATGCAACAAATATTTATCCCTAACCTGGATGTTGCGACTATAGCCAAACACAGAATCCAAATCAGCGAATGCGCGAGAAGTTATTATATCACACTCCAAATTCTCAACATTCTCAATCCTGTCATTTATTACCTCAACTTCATGCCTAGAAATCTTAGAAGCCTGCCGCAGAAATGCTGCTTTTCTAGCATCACTCTCAATCAGCGTCACCTTCCTAACGCCAGCAATCGACAAAAGAATCCCAGGAAACCCGCCTCCCGAGCCAAAATCTATAATCGATACATCCTTATCACCTATAAACTCAAGAATTTGCAGTGAATCCAACACATGTCGGTCCATAACATTCGCAGTAGTTTTAGAAGAGATAAGGTTTATTGTATTGTTCCATTTAAGCAGAAGCTCAACAAACGCTCCAACATCTCCACGTGAAACATACTCCCGTACATCGATCATTTTTTTAGGTATTTAGTTTTTAGATAAATGATGATAGCAGTTAAAGCTGTTGGGGTCACCCCAGAAATCCTTCTTGCTGCGCCAATAGTTGTTGGCCTGTGATAAGAAAGTTTTTCTTTGATTTCAGTGGATATGCTTTGAATATCTGAATAATTTACATCGTCAGGGATGGTGTAAGACTCCTCTTCTTGGAACATTTTTATGTCCAAGCTTTGTCTTTTTAGGTATGAGGAATATTGAGATTCAATTTTCAAGTAGTTGAGGGCGGATGGATTCAAGCTAGCAATTTCAGGGAAGATTTCTTTGGTTTTTGTTAGGCCAAAATTTGGAAGTCCAAGTAGTTGGTAGGCTGATTTTTTTGTTCCATCTTGAGCAATTGCAATACCTAGTTTTGCAAGCTTTGTTGTTGTAAGGTTGCAAGATAGCAGCAATTTTTTTGTCGATTCGATGGTGTTTAATTTATTTTCAAATAGAGTTTGTCTTTTAGAAGATACCACGCCAGCCTCAATTCCTTTCGGAGTAAGTCTTAAATCTGCATTATCTGCCCTCAAAGAAAGGCGGTACTCCGATCTGGACGTAAACATGCGATATGGTTCTGTCGTACCAAAGCTGATAAGGTCGTCAATCATAACGCCTATATACGCATCAGCTCTAGTCAAAATGAAGTCTGACTTACCCAAGGCAGAGAGTGCCGCATTTATTCCGGAGATTACCCCCTGAGCCGCCGCTTCTTCGTAACCAGTCGTGCCGTTAATTTGGCCAGCAAAGTATAATCCACTCACTTTTTTGCTCTCAAGCGTGGGCTTCAATTCTCTGGGGTCGATATAGTCATACTCAATCGCATATCCCGGCTTTATGATTTTAGCATTTTCTAGGCCAGGAATAGTTTTTATCCACTCTCTTTGGATATCCTCAGGAAATGAAGTAGAAATTCCATTGGGGTAAACGGTAGATATATTTAACCCTTCAGGCTCTAAGAATATCTGATGACTTTCTTTATCGCTAAATCTTACAATCTTATCTTCAATAGAAGGACAATATCTAGGCCCCACCCCCTCGATATTACCTGAATACATGGCAGATTTATCTAAATTGGCTTTTATTATCTCGTGAGTTTTGAGGGTTGTTCTTGTTATGTAACAATCTATCTGAGGGATTTCAACATTATCAGTCATCTCCGAAAAAGGCCTAGGGACTTTGTCGCCAGGTTGGCGTTCGGTTTTTGAATAATCAATCGTAGAACCATCTATCCTTGGCGGGGTGCCGGTCTTTAAGCGACCAAGCTTAAAATCAAACCTCTTCAAAGTGGCTGACAACCCATAAGAAGCCTGCTCGCCATCTCGACCAGCTGGAATTTGTTTTTGACCGATATGTATCATTCCAGATAAAAAAGTGCCGGTGGTTAGGATGATTTTACTACACTCTATCTCGCCATTGTTTTTTGTAACAACAGAATTAGTCGTTATATCTTCAACGGAATCATATAATATAGTCAAATTCTTGTAATTTGTAAGCTCATCAAACATCGCTGCCCTATACAACTCTCGGTCAGCTTGTGCCCTTGGCCCCCATACGGCAGGACCCTTGCTCTCATTGAGCATTTTGTAATGTATGCCAGCTTTGTCAGTCACTCGCCCCATAAGGCCATCTAATGCATCGACTTCCTTGACCAATACCCCCTTGGCAACCCCTCCAATGGCTGGGTTACAGGACATTTCTCCTAAGTTCTCTGGCTTTAAAGTGATAAGGAGGGTGTCTGCGCCAACCCTAGCTGCCGCTGCTGCTGCCTCGCAGCCAGCATGCCCCCCTCCAATTACTACTACGCTATATTTTCTTTTCACGTGAAACGCCTTTAAGCAACTATTTCATCTTTAGAAAAGAAAAACTCCATTTCTCTTTTCGCACTATCTGCGCTATCTGACCCATGGATGCTGTTAGCTTCGATGTCTTTTGCGAAGTCTTTTCTGATTGTACCTGGAGCAGCATCTTCTGGATTTGTTGCGCCCATGATTTCTCTGTTTTTGGCGATTGCGTTTTCACCTTTCAGGATTTGCAGTATAACAGGAGCTGAAGTCATGTATTTTACTAGACCACCAAAGAACGGTCTTGCTTTATGTTCGCCGTAAAATTCTTCGGCTTGTTCTTTTGTTAGTATAGTCATTTTTTGAGCAGCGACTTTCAGGCCAGCAGTTTCTAAGTAAGAATTGATTTTGCCGGTTAGGTTTCTTTCAGTTGCGTCTGGCTTGATGATGGAAAAGGTATATTCTATAGTCATAACAAATCTTTATTAATTATTAATTGAGTGATTAGTTATACAGAATTTAAAGCTTTTTATCAAGCAAAAAGCTCTAAACCTTTCTCCATGAGCTAGAACCGTCTGGTTTATCCTCTACAACAACCCCAATACTCAAAAGCTCAGCTCGCATGCTATCAGCTAGCGCCCAGTCTTTGAGTTGCTTGGCTTGGGCTCTTTTGGCGATTAAAATATTTATGCGCTCTTCGTTTTTCTCACATTTAAACCATTTAGCAGGTGAGGTATTTAAGAGAGCTAAGAAACGCGCAGAGGCTAGTAGGTTTCCTACAGCTTCAAGCTTTTGATCTTCGTTTGTAGCAGCGTGGGCTTGTTTTGCAAAATCATTGATGATTTTTATGGCATTGTTGGTATTAATGTCGTCAAGCAAAGTCTCTATAAAAACGGAAGGAGGTGTTTGAACCAAAGGTGGGTTTATATCTTCAATAGCTCTATACCAGTAATCTAGCATTTTAGCAGCATCCGAAATGGCTTTGTCGTTATAGTCCAGCGGTTTTCTGTAATGATTGCTGAGTAAAAATAACCTTATAATTTCTCCTCTCACCCCCTTTTGGATTAAGTCATCTACGGTTATAAAATTTCCTAGGGATTTGCTCATTTTCTCGTGATTCACCGTGAGGAACCCATTATGCACCCATGTTTTGGCAAATTCAGAACCAGGAAAAGCAGAGCAGCTTTGGGCAATTTCGTTTGTGTGATGTGGAAATATCAAATCAGCCCCGCCACCATGTATATCAAAAGTTTCTCCTAAATATCTATGACTCATAGCAGAACATTCTATGTGCCAACCAGGTCTCCCCTCGCCAAACGGACTTTGAAATTTAGCGGATTCATCGTCATTTTGATGAGCTGGCTTCCACAGAACAAAATCATTAGGATGTTTTTTGTCCGTGCTGTTCTCCACGCGAACCCCTTCCAGCATATCTTCAAAAGATCGACCGGATAATTTTGTGTAGTTTTTGGCTTTTGAAACATCGAAATAAACATGGTTATTTGCTTGATATGCAATTTGGCTTGAGAGTAGTTTATTTATGATGTCGACCATTTCAGCAATATGTTCCGTTGCTTTCGGCTCAAAATTAGGCTCCAAGCATCCGAGATAGTTCATATCCTTGTGGAAATATTCTGTAGTTCTTTTGGTGAGTTCGTCAATAGATGTATTCTCTTCTATAGCTCTTGCGATAATTTTATCGTCTATATCGGTTAGATTTCTTACATATCGCACTTTTTCTTTAGAATAAAGATGTGTCAGCACGCGATATAAGACATCATAAACCACAACTGATCTAGCATTACCTATATGAGGATGATCGTAAACAGTAGGGCCGCAAACATACATTCCAATTAAATCGGGATTAATTGGGGTAAAAACTTCTCTTTTTCTTGTCAGGGAATTAAATAATGATAGCTTCATAGTGTAAGTATTATTTCAGTGAATATTGAGTGCCATTTTACATGATTAATCAAGAAATTAAAATCGATTTATGGACGAATTTCTAAATAAGCAAGAAACAGAGCAAATAAATAAAAAAGCGACCATACAAATGGTTACTTTTGGGATGATAACGATATTAGTTATTGTGACGCTTGTGTCGTGTATACGTATATATTCCAATAAGAAAGAGCAAGTACTCAATGAGATGAGGATGGAATCATCTTTGCTGAAAACCGTTATAACAGATCAGCTGAATTATTCGCTATATTCTGTTGATATAATAGGAGATCATATAAAATCAGAGCCCAGAAATCTTATACACATTCATCATACATTGAAATCTCATTTTGCATCACGGGATTTTAATGTGCTTTTTGGGTGGCGAAAATATAGCTGGATGGATGAAAATTTTTTGGAAATAGTCACCAGCACTCAAGGTGTGGTAAGTAATCCAAGATATGCATCTTTTGTAAAAGATATTGTTGAAAATACGAAAACAATCAAGAAAGGAGGAGAAAATAAAATAGTTTTCTATACTAGTCATAATTCTTTAAAAGGAAATAGCTTGAAGATTATTGATAATATCTTTAATGCTAAGGGAAAATATGTAGGGTCGGCGGTTCTTAGCTATGATATTAAAACTATGATTCGAAGCCTCGATAGACGCAAAAGGAATAGCGCTACAAATTTTGTTCTGCTCGATAAGAATATGGAGGTGGTGGCTCAATCACAGCCTATAATCGAGAATATCATCGATAATAAGGGGGAATTTAGTAACTATTTGAAGTTTTCGTTAAAAATGCATGGTAGGGATAAGGATTTGGAATATCTTGATATGTTTAATGGTTTGAACTATTTTGTAAGCAAGCTCGATGAGTTGCCATTTA
>NVVL01000068.1 GCA_002402195.1 Rickettsiales bacterium
ATTAATGATATAAAAAAGAGATGAGTAGTGATTAGATCAGGTCATATTAGGGGTAATATTGGCGCCAAAAATACCAAATCATTGCAAAATTCTATCGTTACAAAACGAAAAAACCTTCCTATAAATTGAATTATAACTGTAGTATTAGAAGCTATAGTTGTTCAATTAAATGTCCTCAAGCCTACCTGCATAGCTTCTCAAGCCAGCATGCGTTCTTTGAGGTTTTTCAAATGATCATATTCTTTTTTCTTGCCTCGAATTATTGAATATATCATTTTCTTAATGCTGACTCCTCGGTGGATTTCTTGTTTGATCTCTGATTTCAAATATAGCTGGGCATTAGATAAATTATCTTGAGTAGCAAGCGGAGAATATAAAGCCTCAAGCTGTGATGGCGTGCACATGGCTACTATCTGCTGGGTCAAGAGCCCTATATAATCAGATGGTAATTTAATGCTGGAATTCATCGCAACTTTGCTGAAATTTAATGAGTGGATTTCGTTTATAACCCCCTTGCTTTGGAAAATATCAATGAGATTTAACTCCAATAGCTGCGCTTTTACTTCCTTTTGATATTCATCCATCTGGCGAAGCTTTTTGACTGAATTAGCAAGATTTGGTAAATAAAACTCTTTTGTAAGTTTTTGCAGGAAAATTTTGTTCAAAAACTCCATTCCAAGCTCGTCATGCTCTAGCAAATGCCCTATATTTGCAAATAATGTTTTATATCGCTCATGCAGGGCTCGTACCGTGAACTTGTCAAGGGTGGTGTATCTTTTTTGAACGCGGACTCCTCCAGAATCTTTAAGCTTTTTATTAAATCCAGATAGCATCACAAGATAATTTTGCTTTTCTTTCTCAGGCTTATCACGCACCCAAATATCCATTTTTTTCAGAACAGAGAGCAAATCCTCGTTTTTATTAAGATTAAATCCGCGAATATTATCAGCATGTTTGATCAATAGTTTCAACAATTTACTGAAAAAAACTCTCCGAGTGATCAGATATGTTTCAACAATAGAAAATTCTAGATTTTCGATCTGGTGTGCCATTGCGTCATAGCCCTGGAATCGATTGAGCAAATCATAACCCGAATCGCTCAGCCGGTTATAGCTATATCTGAATCGTGATTCTTTGTGGAGTTCGGATAAAAGCAAAAAGCTCTCATCAGAGCTCCATTCGTGATTTTTGAGCCTGTCATATAAAGATATGAGCTGCTCGTCAGATAGATGGGGTAGCACTTGCGACTCGCAGACTAAATATTTTATAACCGCCATTAAAGTCTCATCTGCGCTAGTTTTCTTGCCTAGCTTTAATAGGGCGGACGCATTATGATAAAAATTATATTTTATTCCATTTTTGCTGGCCTCCTCGGGGCTATCTATGCACCAAATCTCTTTGGTCAATAGCAGCTTGCTGAATAAGCTATTTTGGTCATCTGCATCCAAATGCTCAAAACTAAATGCTATAGCAAATGCCTGCAGCGAAGCTTTAGCCTCTGGATTTTGCGTTTGTTCTGCAAATAATAGCTGGGCGTTTTTAACCGCTGTGCATGTGAGCTCGCGGATGAGATTTAGTTTAAGATCCTGAGCGCTTGCATCCTTACCCTTATCTTTCTCCGTGCCTTTTGTAGGTTTTTCTAAAAGCTGAACTATTTTTTTAACATCAGATTCAAACTTACTAACATCTACTGTTGATTGATTATTATCTGAACAATATTTAACATATCTAGCTGCATGAGTTTTCAGGCAATCTTCCAGATCATGACGATATACACTATTTAAAAAAGGAAGTAACTCCTTGTATTTACATAGTGCAGAAACAATATAATTTGCAAATACGGACTCCTTCTCTTGTTCCTCATATGCAAAAGATTCGATATACCCAGCGTTTAATTCACGAGCAAATTCTCTAAGCTTTGCCAGCATGGCGACAGACTGCGACACAAACATACCTCCAACTATTTAATTAAATTCTACCATAGGTAAAACAACTTTTTTCAAATAATTAAGCAAATCCAGGAGTTTTTGGTATTTTTTTTATAATTGTTGTATCTTAGCTTCGCTGGAGCAAGTAACATAGGTATATTTTTCGGAGAGAGCTACGCATAATTCTAGGAAGAAACTACATATATTTTTCAAATTTATTAGTCTCATCCTTATATTTATCAGCATCTGGGAGCGGATCTTTCTGCACGGTAATATTCTTCCATTTGGCGGAAAGTTCTTTATTAATCTCCAGCCATTTGATCAGATCTGGCGACTCTTCTTTAATCGCGCCGATGGGGCATTCTGGAACGCACACACCGCAATCGATGCATTCATCTGGATTTATTACAAGCATTAAATCGCCTTCATAAAAACAGTCAACCGGGCATACTTCCACGCAATCTGTATATTTGCATTTCACGCATTCATCAGTTACAACATAAGCCATTTAATATCCGTTATTTTTTATTTTATTCATTAAAGTTCGGCTCCTCATAATCAGCATTAAGATAAAATACATAATAAATCCTGCAAACATAATCATCAATGGGAGCATCATAGAAGGGTGGATTGAAGGCCCCCCAATTCTCAGCACACTGGCTGGCTGATGCAGGCTGTACCATATATCAACAGAAAATTTGACAATCGGCACATTGATAAAGCCAATAATCGCCATAACTGATGCTGGCCTCTCTGCTCGCAAAATATTAGAACCACTATTCGTGATGGCAATATAGCTGATATATAACAGAAATAATACTAACATTGAGGTAAGCCTTGCATCCCACACCCACCATGTGCCCCAGATTGGCTTGCCCCAAATGGAACCCGTCACCAAAGTGATGAGCGCAAAAGATGCTCCGATTGGAGCTGCAGCTACCGCCAGAATATACGACATCCTGGTTTGCCATACAAGGGCTGAGAAGCTGCATATTGCAATGAAACTATAGACTCCAAGGCTCATCCAAGCAGAGGGCACATGCACATACATCACCCGAACCATTTCGCCTTGTTGATAGTCTGCAGGGGAGGCGAGCAGAGCATAGTAAAGCCCAATCCCAATAGTGATTGGAAGGCATATAGTCAGGATTGGGAGTAAAACCTTCTCGATTTTTATAAAAAAGTTTGGTGTGAGCAATTTTATCATTATTTTATCATTATTGTGGATAATATACTTTGTGAATATTGCTCGCCTTTATGGTGGCTGCGCCTATAGCTTGGGTATTTCTCCTGCATAGAGTAAGTATCCTCGTCTATATGGAGTTTTAATTCTATATTTTCTTGCTCAAGCATGCGTTTAACATAGCCAGCAAGATCAAACATATATCGCCCCTTATTCGTAGATGGAATGAATAAAGCCTTGAGGGTTTCATCATCTTTGATGAAAGCTTGGTGATAATCTGTATCAACCTCATATGAGGCCTGCTGAATTGATGGCGCGATGATGGCTTTTATATCTTTTCCGCCTTGTGCTTCCATATTTTCTCGTATCCTTGCCACTATACCAGCCTTCGCGCTTCTCCAGCCACAATGAGCAGCTCCAATCACAGCCCCATCAGCGCTTGCAAACAATACAGGCACGCAGTCTGCCGTCATGATGGATAATGCAACGCCCTTACTGCAAGTCACAGAGCCATCAGCTTCCGGATAGTCACTGCACTCTGAACCCGCTAAAACGACATTTGTGCCATGAACTTGCTTGAGTAGCACCATTCCTTGCGCGTCATACTTATTCTTGATATTATCAATATTTTGTTGAATTTCCGCTAATTTTGCCGCATCCTTATGTTTATGTTTGCTATAAACGCCAGTTGAGCCTGTATAAGTTCTGTCAAAGATTTTATAATAAACTTTATTTTTAATAAACTCTAGTTCCATGACTTTCTCTTTAGATATTTACTATGATAAATTATCAGATCTCGGGGGAGAATACAATCTCTTAAACCATCAGCTTGTTCAGTTTAAATCCAAAACGAAGCTCATCCCATGTATTGGAGCTGAAATCGAGTTTTATCTTGATGGGCAAATTGATCTGAAAATGCTGAAAACTATGGAAAAAGCAACGGGATATGTACTGAAAAAGGAAAAAGGGAAGAATCAATATGAAATAGAGCTGCCACCATCAAACGATCTGGCATCTTACGCAAGGCAAATAGTGCAGGTGAGGGAGGGTGTCATCCATGCTGCAAATAAACTGGGAGCACGGGCAGATTTCAGTTCTAAACCATATGAGGATGATTATGGCAATAGTATGCATATACATTTAAACTTTCAAAGGAATGAGGATAGCGCTGAGAATAAGGGCGAGGACGGAAACAAGGATATTGAAAAATATGCCAGAATATTATGTCACTATCTTCCAGAAACGATAGAATATTACCTACCCAAACCGGAAGATTATAGGAGATTGGATAGTAAATTCATGGCTCCAACTCACATTTCTTATGGGGGGAATAACAGAACGCTCCTAATCAGAATTCCAGACTCAAAACCAAAGCGACTCGAACACAGACTGCCCGCTGCAAACGCAAATCCAGCCCATGTGATCTATGCAATGTTGCAATCTATAGATCGCGGTCTACAACACCCAGGCGAAATATCATCTTTGAAGAAAACATTCGGCAACGCCTTTGATCCGCAATATGGCTTGGAAAGAATAGGTGCTCGGAAGCTTTGTTAGCAGGCTGGGAAGATACGCGGGTAGTCCCCTAAATGTCTTTTAATTTTATAATCTCCGCCTCAGATAAGCCTGTCATTTTAGCGATATTATTGACAGAGTTACCTTGAGCAATCATCATTTTAACAAGTGTTGCCTTACCAGCATCAATTCCTTCAGCTTTACCGATGTCGATTCCTTCGGCTTTACCAATATCGATTCCTCTGGATTCGCCTCTGAATTCGGCGGCTTTTAGCTCGTCTCGGTCATTATGTAGTATTTTTTGGTAGTAGGAATATTTTTCCCGCTCTTCTTTCGTCATTTTTAGTATGGATAGCTTATCCGCTATTTGAGCCATATACGGAGAATGGTAGTTTGGTGGTACTTCGTCATATTTCAGTACATGCAGCCAATCATCCATTTCATCTTCTAGACGGTCGTTGAACATTGGCACGGATATATAAAAATATTCTGGCATTATGTCCGTTGCATCAAATACTTCCTGCGTATCTCGGTTTTTTATGTTTACCGATAGTTTTTCATTTGTATCAATCTCATGTGTGACGGTTTTGCCGTGATATATAGAGCCATTTCCAATCGGAAAATAAAGCAATGATATGTGAAACACTTTCAAAATCTTGGTGTAATCTTCTCGTTGCGCTAGATTGTCGACGATTAGTCTTGATGTGTTGAAAAGCGACTTATGAACGAACGAATCTTTAACATTTCGCTCAATTTCAACAATATATTTGTTATTATCCTCATCTTGCACGACAAGATCTGCTAGACTTCTTTTGCTTTTTACGTTCTCTTTATTGCTCTCTGATTCCATTAGAGAAATTATCTTTACATCCTTATAGCCCCTCGTTTTCAGAAGGGTTGAGATGAATCCTTCCACCACGCCATAATCGCCCTTGTCTTTTAAGAGATATTTTATTGCATAATCGAAGCTTACTAGCGGTTTGTCAGAAAGATATTCTTGTTCACCCTGCACATTCCGCACACCCTGCGCCTTGCTGGCATCCTGTTCTTCGATCGTATCTATTACATCTACTGCGTCTATTACATCTCCTTGGTCGCGGTCATCACTCATATGCGGCTACTTCTTTTTATTATTGTTTTTTGTTTGTTGGTTACAATAATAGCACATAAGCGCTCCAAGCGAAATACCTAATACCATGCTAGCCTACTTCCAAAAAGCAGAGTCTTTTGGACTATTCTTTAGATATTCCTTCAAGTATTTTCCAGTATGGCTTGCCTTGCAGTTAGCTACCGTATCAGGGTTCCCTTGAACGACGATTGCGCCGCCTCTATGACCGCCTTCGGGGCCAATATCGATGATGTGATCTGATGTTTTGATCACGTCCATATTATGTTCAATAACTACTACAGTATTACCTTTATTCACTAGCTTGTGCAAAACAGTGAGAAGCTTCTTGATATCATCAATATGCAGGCCAGTTGTGGGCTCATCGAGTATGTATAGAGTTTTGCCAGTTGAACGTTTTGAAAGCTCTTTGGCCAGCTTCACACGCTGCGCCTCACCACCAGACAGAGTTGTTGCTGATTGGCCTATTTTGATATATCCAAGCCCAACCTCTTTCAAAGTGACAAGCTTTTCATAGATTGCCGGCACTTTTTCAAAGAAATCAGTTGCATCTTCAACCGTCATGCTTAGCACATCAGCAATGTTCTTGCCCTTATATTTAACTTCCAACGTCTCGCGATTATAGCGCTGACCGTTACACATATCACAGTTAATATATACATCAGGAAGGAAATGCATTTCGATTTTAATCAAACCATCACCCTGGCAAGCCTCACATCTTCCGCCCTTGACGTTAAACGAAAAACGCCCCACCTTATAGCCTCTTATCTTGGATTCTGGCAAATCTGTGAACCAGTCACGAATTGGCGTGAATGCACCAGTATAAGTAGCAGGGTTTGACCTTGGAGTACGCCCGATTGGCGACTGGTTGATATCAATGATTTTGTCAATATGCTCAAGACCCTTGATAGAGTCATATTCCCCTGGATAAATCTTTGATTTAGGCTCCAGTGCCTTAAGTGCTGCCTTATAAAAAGTATTGATTAGCAAGCTAGACTTACCACTGCCAGAAACTCCTGTGATGGCTATGAATGTACCAAGCCTCAATCTTAACGTCAGATTTTGTAGATTATTCGACTTAGCGCCAGACAGCACGATCTCTTTATCTTTGCTGCCAATCCGCACTTTGTCAGGCACCGGGATGTATTTCTTCCCGCTTAAATATTGACCCGTAATACTTTTTTCAGAGTTTTTAATTTGCTCAGGCGTTCCTTCTGCAATGATGTGACCACCATGTATGCCCGCCCCTGGCCCAACATCGATTATATGGTCAGATGCGAGCATTGTTTCGTCGTCATGCTCAACCACAATTACGGTATTTCCAAGCTCACGCAAATTCTTCAATGTGTCGATAAGACGTGCATTATCACGCTGATGCAGGCCGATAGAGGGTTCATCAAGCACATATAAAACCCCGCTAAGACCACAACCAATTTGCGATGCAAGGCGAATACGCTGACTTTCCCCGCCGGATAATGTTCCAGACTCGCGAGACAGGCTCAAATAATCCAGACCGACATTCATCAGGAATTTCAAGCGTTCTTGAATCTCTTTAACCACTCTTTTGGCGATTAGTTTTTGTTTCGCATCGAGTTTTGAATCTATGTTTTCAAACCATTTATGAGCATCCGCAATGGTTTTGACAGATACTTGCCCTATGTTTAAATCATCGATTTTCACGCATAATGATTCTTTCTTTAAGCGATATCCCTCGCAATCAGCACAAGGCGCTTTGGATTTAAACCTAGCTAGCTCATCACGCATCCATGCTGTGTCGCTTCTTTGATATTTTTCCTCTAAGCTTGGAATAATCCCACCAAATGGCTGTTCTATTATTTCAGCTTGCCTATCATCATGATATTCAAATTTTATGATCTCATTACCAGAACCATGAAATAACACTTTTTTTGCCTTGCTGGATAATGTAGAAAAAGGCGAGGTAAGATTGAAACTATAATGTTTTGCTAAGGATGCCAGCGTATCCATGAAAAATTTTGAGGATGATTTGCTCCAAGGAACAATCGCTCCCTCTCTGATGCTCACAGTCTCGTCCGGCACTATGAGTTTTTCGTCGAAAAATGACTCTTTCCCGATTCCCTCACAAGAAGGACACGCGCCAAATGGGCTATTGAATGAGAAAATCCTAGGCTCTACTTCCTCTAGCTGAAACCCGGATTCTGGACAAGAATATTTCTCAGAAAGCATTATCCTCTGGCCATCCTTATATTTCGTACCATGCTTTTCTGGTAGGCTCATAATCTCTATGTAAGTCAGCCCCTCTCCCAGTTGAAGCGATGCTTCCAAGCTTTCTGCTACTCTGTTCCCAAGGGAATCTGAGATAACCAACCGGTCAATAATTACTTCTATATTATGTTTTTTCTTCTTATCAATTTTCGGCATTTCGTCCAGTTCGCATAATTCCCCGTTCAGGAATAGGCGCTGATACCCATGCTTTCTTAAACTGACAAACTCACGACGAAACTCCCCTTTTTGTCCGCGAATCATTGGAGATAGGATGTAAATTTTTGTCCCATCTGGCAATGCACTCACTATGTCAACCATCTCAGACACAGACTGACTCTTAATCGGCAATCCCGTTGCAGGGGAATATGGCACACCGACTCTTGCATATAGCAATCTTAAATAATCATAAATCTCGGTAATGGTGCCCACTGTGGAGCGTGGATTCTTGGAGGTCGTTTTCTGATCAATAGCAATCGCAGGAGAAAGCCCAGAGATGGACTCAACATTAGGCTTGTTTTGTAAATGCAGGAACTGCCGCGCATAGGAAGAGAGACTCTCAACATATCTCCTTTGACCCTCGGCATAAATCGTATCGAACGCAAGCGATGATTTCCCCGAGCCACTCAGCCCGGTGATCACAACAAACTTATCTCGTGGTATATCAACATTTATATTTTTAAGGTTATGCTCCTTAGCTCCCCTTACTTTAATAAATTCTTGCATATGCTATTACCCGTGCAATGAAAAATGTCGTCTGGGCATTATAGACGCGAAAAACCATATATTGCAAGAGTAAAATTGTATTTTATATAATCAACTATAATTTTGCTGACAGAAAAAACTATCCACAAAACTGGCTATCGCCCAATAAGATGAACAAGTTTGTTTGCTTATTTTATGTTGTAGATTACTATTTTTAGCTCTTTTTCTCTTCGGTCTTGGCTTCGTTTTTAGCTTCAGTCTTGGCTTCCAGCTTGGCTTGTTCGACCACACGATCAAGATCAACTTGGCTGCAAATGCCTAGCAATACAGGGTCACGCTGGCGGATATTTTCTATATTCCAATGCGAGCGATCACGAAGGGATGCCACAGTTAGTTTTGTCGTTCCAATCAGCTTGATTATAGTTGCATCATTGATTTCAGGGAAATTCTTCAGCAGCCAGAAAATAGCATCTGGTTTATCCTGACGCCTTGCAATAGGAGTATATTTTGCCCGCTTCTTAGCCCCCTTCATCACGCCCTCGTAGGCCGCGCTAAGATGAATTTGCAATGTAGCTTTTGGATTTTTGCTGCAACGTTCCAGCTCTTCCTTCGAAAGTTGACCAGAAACGATCGGATCCACCCCAAAGATTCCTGTTGCCACTTCTCCATCAGCAATCCCTTTAACCTCAAGCGGATGCAGACCACAGAAAACTGCAATTTGATCAAATGTCAAGATGGTGTTGTCAATCATCCATACGGCTGTTGCTTTTGGCATTAACGGATATTTTGTTTTTTTGCTCATGGTAAACCAGTTTATAATCTTATAAATATATATATTGACTTGAAAAATACTCTCTTTAGCACGCAAAGTCAAACACATCTTATACATAATTTGCTTGAAATATTTGGCGCAGATTTTATTCGCTCAAGTATAACTACCATCTTGTCTGTAAATATAACCGCCACCTTGTCTGCGTTATACCGTCAGCTTCTTATACGGTCTTTCCTTATTTTCCATATATTCTATCACTTCGTGATTATCAGGCGCGACTTCGATATAATGGATATAATTCTCAGGCAAAAAACACCCATTCACAGATCGTTTTTCTACCCTGGCAGCTTCGATTTCTTCAAGCGTGATGTCATTTGCTTCAGATAGGGCGCGGATAACTTCCATGACATCAGCAAGTTCTGTAACAAGATTCTCTTTTGTTTTGGTTTCCGCTACTTCGCTTGCTTCCTCGACGATTTTATTCTTTAATTCCTTTATATATTCTGCTTTAGACAGATGCGTGATATGAAGCTTCACCCCCTCATTCGTCATGCGCTCTGGGAGTTTGCTGCGGATTAGTTTGTTAAATTGATAATGTATCATTTATTTTGCTCTCAATAAGTTGAATCGTATCCTTAATTCCGTATAGTTTGAAAAAAGAACCAAGTCGAGGACCACTAGTTTGTCCTAGTAAAATCTGATATATCTCCTTAAAGAAATCACGTAGATTCTCATATTTTGCCTCAGTGCCAATAGCATAGATTTGATTCTGAATTTCAGCGCCCGTCTCATCTCCATTCAAAGCAGAGAGCATATCAACAATCTGGCGCAGGAGTGTTTTTTGCGCATCTGTTGGCTCCAGATAAGACTTGGTATTTTTTACAAAATCATTATAATAATTAATAGCAAAGCCAGTCATATGATCTAAATATGGCGCATTCTCAGGGGTAGCTTCTGGCGCATATTGCGTGATAAAACTCCACAGGACGGATTTATCGTCAGGATTGCACACAGAGGTTAGGTTCAGCAACAAACTAAAGCTGATTCCATATGTATTGATCACGGGAACATTTGCGTTATGTATGTGAAACACGGGATTAGCCAGCTTTTTCTGGAGATCTTCCTCCTCATGATATTTTTTGTTGAAAGTTATATATTCATCCACGCTTTTGGGAAGTATGTCAAAATGCAGGCGTTTCGCCTTTGTTGGCGATTGATACATGAACAGGCTCATGCTCTCTGGTGTGGCATATTGCATCCACTCGTCAATACTGATGCTATTTCCCTTTGATTTGGAAATTTTAGCACCTTGCGCGTCTAAAAACATCTCATAGAAAAACTGCACAGGCGGAGTGCCCCCAAGGATTTTGCATATTGCACTATATATCTCAGCATTCGGGCGATGGTCTTTTCCATACATTTCATAGTCAACATCCATAGCGCTCCAGCGCATGCCAAAGTCCGGCTTCCATTGCAGCTTACAATGCCCGCCTGTGACCAATGTTTCAACAAGCTCGCCATCTTCATCTCGGTAGAACACAGTTTGTCTGCTTGCATCAATTTTCTCGATCGGAACCTGAAGCACAACCCCCGTATCTGGACAAATTGGCATAAAAGGTGAGTATGTTTTCCTGCGCTCTTCTCTGAATGTGGGCAGCATAAGATTCATGATTTCGTCATATTTTTCCAGCATTCTAACCATCATATGGTCGAATTTGCCGGATTTATAACATTCTGTTGCGCTATAGAAGCTATATTCAAAACCATATCGATCTAAGAACAGGCGGAGCTTTGCATTCATATAATGACCAAAGCTTTCTTTCTCTCCAAATGGGTCGGGAATAGCCGTTAATGGCTTGCCTAAATGGCTTGCTATCATCTCTTGATTTGGCAGGTTGGAGGGTATCTTGCGAAGACCGTCCATATCGTCAGAAAAACATATTAATTTTGTCGGTATGTCACAAATCTGCTGAAAAGCACGCATTACCATAGTAGTACGCGCCACCTCTGCGAATGTACCGATATGAGGAAGGCCAGAGGGGCCATAACCTGTTTCGAATAATACGTAACCTTTTTTTGGAGCTACCCCGCCAATTTGGTCGTAAATTCTTTTAGCTTCCATGAATGGCCAAGCTTTTGAAGTAGTAAAATCGTCGAAACTTATTGTCATAGTGAAAATATGTATTTATGATGAAAAATATAAATGATAACCCAGAATATTATGATATTGGAATTATGTCAATAAAACTAAATAGTACTTGTTTAAAGAATCCGTATTTCTTGCTGCTCGCTTTGTCGGTATTTGGCCTATTATTTGCTTATTTCGTCGAGTATATCATGGGGCTTGCTGCTTGTCCATTATGCATCTATCAACGATTTCCGTATCTGATATTCATTATGCTGTCGATTATCTCACTCTCTGGCGGCGGGCAGAGCTATAATAAATATTATATCATCATAACTCTTGTAGCCATTATGCTTGCTGCATATCACACATCAATTGAACTTGGAATCTTCGAACCATCAGCCCTGTGCAAGCCGCTAGTTTCCATTGATGCTGATTTTTCGGTATCAGACTTTAAAAAGATGTTATATAGTCAGAAAATAGGAACATGCAGTAAACCAGCTTTAGTAATTTTCGGACTCTCCATGACGGTGTGGAATTTGCTTTTAAATGTGGTCTTGCTACCAATATTCATTAAATATAGAAATTACGAATATAAATAAAATGCCAAAACCATATTTTGAAGATAAAGACAAAAAGATCCAAGAGATAATCATGGTTGATCATGCCGGGGAGTATGGTGCGCAGAGGATTTATGCCGGTCAGCTGAAATATACTAACGTGCCAGCTGAGAAAAAAATGATCAAACATATGCTAGATCAAGAGCTGGAACATCTGGAATATTTCGAAAATAAAATCAAAGCAGGCAAATCAAAACCCACAGCCTTGCTGCCATTATGGGACATATTTGGTTACGGATTTGGAGCAATAAGCGCAAAACTAGGGTCAAAAACTGCGATGCTAGTAACTGAGAATGTCGAAGAGGTAATAGTCGAGCATTACCAAGAACAGATAGATTATCTTGAGAAAACAGGCAAAGATGCTCCGCTTTTGCAGAAGATCAAGAAATTCAAGCAAGATGAGGCAGATCATATTAATATAGCGCTTGATCATGAAAGCAAGAATGCCAAATTTAACAAGCCGCTTTCTGCTTTAGTCCAAGCCATCTGCAAATCGGCAATTTTTCTATCAAAGCGGATATAAGGGAATATAAATTATGAGACTGTTATTAATGCGTCATGCGCACACCCACCCCTCAGAAGACAAGCCGGACATAGATCGCCTTCTAACAAAGCGCGGTATGTCTGAGGCCAAAGAGGCTGCGGTTTTTTTATGCGAATATCAAGTGGATAAGCTGCTTGTATCCTACGCAAAACGAACTATGCAAACCTCCAAGATCATTCAAACCCATTTGAGTGTGCAAGAATCAGAAATAGTCACGGAGCTATATAATGAAGGCATAGAGGCAATCATAGATTTGCTAGCCGCGCAGGAAGATCGCAATAAGCACATCCTAGTTATCGGGCATAATCCGTTGATCTACGAGGTTGCGCTCCTTCTCTCAAACCCAACCTCAGCAGAATATGATCAGCTAATCGCCACCCTCATGCCCCCTGCCAGAGTAATCATAATCGACTTCCCAGACGCTGTTAAATGGGGTGATATCCGCAAAATGAAGGGGAATATAAAGAAAATATTCACCCCATCTGTGGTCTGAATAAGCTTAAGCAACGCAGGCGGGCCAGGGCAAGTGGGTTAAAAAACACAATAAACCGGTCTATACCAGGAAATATTAGGCTAATTCCCCCTGAAGTTTCAACTGAGAACGGAGTTTTGATATAGCTCTCTGGCTCATGCCCGTAATAGAGGAAATGATCTTTGGGGCAAAATTTTCCTTCAGCATACGAGCAACAGTTTTTTTGCGTTCTACCTCTACGCCAATCTTTTCACCTCTCTCCTCGCCAATCTTCTCACCTCTCTCCTCGCCAATAAATATACCTTCCTCTAAGGCACCTTTTCGGCCTTCCTCTCTATAGCTATCTGCAACAGTTTTCATCTCTTCTTCTCCATTTTTACCTATTTTCTCCATTTGTTCCAATATCAGTGAAACTAGCTCTTGCTTTCTCTCTATTGGTACCTTGTTACCAGTATACGACCAAAGTAGCTTTGTGTAAAATAATTCTTGCTCTTTGTCAAGCTCAATATGTTCTCTGAATTTCTTGAAACACTCCTTCCAAAGCTCAATACCATTATCCTTTTTTATATTTTTCATAAAAAATTTGAAGAGCCCAAACTCCTTATCCGCCAAGATATCCTCATCCGGCATTGATTGTAAATCTATCAACTGGCATTTGCCAGCCATGATTTTTTCTGCAAGATCCGAGTTCACAAATAAATCCCAAAAGCGCCTATAGGATGAATATTTTCTCTTTCCATTATAAAGCACTAATGGCGCAATGATTGGTAGTGATTTGTTTTTTGCAAGGTACGGTTCCCATGCGGAAATAGCATATTTCCAAAGGCGGAACATCATTTTTTTGTCGTTTGAAGATTGGTGTTCACACAAAAATAATATAACATCGCCGTCCT
>NVVL01000069.1 GCA_002402195.1 Rickettsiales bacterium
AAAATTTAAATCTAGATAAAAAAATCTCTAAAAATATAGAATATTCTAGGCCTGCACACTTAGCATCTAAGGTCTTGACAGGCATACATCTATATCAACAAAAACAGTACAGTGACAACATTAAATAAATAATATTCCAAAGGGAAATAGCATCTAACTAAGAAAAGATGAGGAGCTATGATATTGTTTTATTTAATATCGTTGCTGTACTAGAGCATCTATCGAAGCATTGATATAATAGTATGGTGAGTTATTCGTACCAAGGTTCTGTGTTTCCTGAGAGCAGAAAATCAGAGCAGCTTGTGTTCTCATGGGGTGAAATCGCTTCTATTTCCAATGTGGATTCTAATAAAGGGGCAATATCAATAGAAACAGCATAATCGACACTTTGTTTAAATGATATGTCATGCCCGTCTGGCATTAATAATTGATTAAGAACATACTCAAAATACTCAATAATATCATCAAAAGCTATATGGTCTGTAGGGGGGGTAGCGTTAGAAACTTGTAATGCTGGAGGTATTTTTTCTTCTTGATCATCTGAGAGTGGTTGTGCTAATAATTGATTAAGCAAATCAGTATATAAACCTTCAGCATTCCTGCTAATGTCATCACAAGTATATTCCCAAAAATCCTGGTCTATCTGTCTGCAAATTTCTAATAGTATCAGGTTTGCATTTGATTCGAATTTTTTAAAACAGGATCTTGCATATTCATACTTTTCAAGAAAAACAGCTTCAATACCAAATACTATTTGAAGTAGGTTAAGTGGCAGGTTTCTAATTAGATAATCAGAGGGCTTTTTAAGTATTTCAGAATGAAATGAGCTACTTATAGAAGGAAGTGTTTTTGTAAGTAGATCATCAGGTAATTTGCTAAGGGACTCTGGTGTATGGCGCCACTCGATGAGAGAATGAGAATTATCACTATGTCTTTCAAGTATCGAAGCATATTGATCTAAAAGCTGGTTAATAAACTTGGGGTTGTGTAAGCATGATGGTTGTGCAGAAAAAATTTTATGATGTTCTTTAAGAGCTGAAAACCAACTGTAAAAATTATTTGCTCCATATTCGAGTAACGTTTGTGCATATTGAATAAATAGTTTGTACTCTAGTTCTTGGACACGAGTTTCACTTTCATCTCTCATACGTGAATTGTGCTCTATAAATGCTTCATTAATTCTTTGATATATTGTTTGCAGAGTATCAGATAATAGTTCTGGATTAATCCGTTGAAATGTAGCTAGAGCCTCTGAATTATTATTTAGCACATGCTGTAGTAACAACATATGCATCGAGTTTGGATCATTAAAATAATGATCTAGCGCTTTTATCTGTTCGGAGGCAAGCGCTCTATCTTCAAGCTTTAGATGACACCAGAACTTACGATATATAATTTGACAAAATTCTTCAAAAATATTCCATTGTGACAAATGTGAGCGTAAGTTCGTAAGATCTCTATTACAATCTGCACAATCTGCGTGTTGTGATGTTGCAGCATCGTATAATGCTTGTATATCAGGGAATTTCATTATATTTCCGAATGCTATATTCAAAATGTGTAAGGCATTTGCTGCATCGTTGTTTTGATATGTGCTTAAGCTTTGTAATAGAAGAATCTCTAATTTTGTTTTAAGCGAAATATAAGGGTTTCTGTTTATTACGCATATTGCTTTAGCAAAAGTATCGATACTTTTATTTGGATCGGTATTTTTTAAAGCCAGGCCTTTTAACCTATATGCATCTACTAATAATTTAGGAGCTGTTTTCACTTTGTTAGATGGAGCTATCACATCATTAAAAAAACTGATAGCTTTTTGTGGGCTAGTTTGTTGTATAGCTAAGCCTTTTAATAGAAAAACTGCTGCTGTGAGTTTAGACTTGAGATGTTCATTCTGTTCAAGTCCTATTAATTCAATAGTCGCATTGAATTCTAACCTTAGATCGCCTGAGCCCTTGCTTAAATCTAGATCTTCTAATGAACAAAGTGATTTTACATCACCTATTTTATCATGTATTGCGTCATAGAGAACGCGCGTATCATTTTTAACCATATAAACGGCTAATACTAGATGAATTGGTAATGAGTTGCTTGATATGACTGTTTGGTATGCCTCTTCTAAATAGAAATCATCCAGAGTCTTGTGAAACTCATCAATAAAAAATATAATAAAATCTTGCTGTAAACAAGGGTAGTTAATACAAATATTTTTTATAAAATTTAATAAGAAATCACTTTCTGGGTTCTCCATATTATCTGCACTTCTTGAAGCTTGGTATATTTTTAGTAAATAATTCATGCAAGTAACTGTTGTTCTATCGGGATTACTTTGCATAAGAGAATCATTCTCACCTTCCTGTAGTGTTAGGAAATAACACATGAATTGATGCTGAGATTGTGTGAGGCAGTGCGATGCTTTCTTTGCCAATTTTGCATCATTATAGGTATCCGGTGAAAATACATATCGAATATAATATGCTATTCCTTCATTGAAGTGGGTATTAGGAGATAAGGGTTGATTTAATTGAGCTAGTTTAGCTTCTTCTGTCCGAGATGTAGATATAATGGAGGCTGCATCTGGAGTCTCTTCATTAAGTGCATCCAGTTCTGGATAGCGGGATAACATTTGTTCTATCAATAGATTATATTGACATAGTTTTAAAATATATATAAAACTCCTGCCATTAGAATCTAAGATAGAAATGTCATTTTGACGCGATATCATCAAGCTATTCAAAACACCATTTGCACCAAAAGCTGCAGCCAGATGAAACAAAGATTCTGTTTCGTTGTTTGTTAGATATTGATTTACTGCAAAAAATAAAAACCCTTTTGTATTTATTATTTCATCTTTTGACATCTTCAAAAGAGAAGCGCAAAAAACTTCATCCAAACCAAAGAGGTTCTTTATGATTTCAGGGAAGGCTTGGCTTAGTGCATGAAATGCTCGCAAATTCTTTGATTGAATAATCGCTGATAGGTGGAGCTCGTGCATTAAAGAGCGATTTGAGTCTGGTTCAAGCTGGATACGTTCTGCATTCTCTTTGTGTAATAAATGCTGTTTCCTAAGTATCTCTAAATTAGCTGCTAATTTATTGGTACGGCGCTCTAAGCCTATTCTTGCTACTGCTACTACGTTCTTAGATTTTTTACTCATTGATTCAACCCTAATTTAATAAAACAACGGACGTAGCTTCTTAGGAGCCCTGAAAATGAGGCTGAGCATCCCAGCAAAGCCCCATCAATAGTTGAGTGGGGTGGTGTGGTTCATTTAATGCGCTTGTTTCTAGAGGGCATCTGACTCGTCTTCAGGTGCTCCAGATGCTCCAGAGAGTTGTGCACTTTCTTGATCATTTTGGCTACTAGATTCTCCAGAGGTGAGTAGTGCGTAGTCTTCATCTAGGGCTAAAGTCATGCCATCGCTTGTTAAAGTTATTAGATTTTCGTCATGTGTATTTTCACGGTTTAGTGTACCGATTAAAGTTGTAGTACCATCGCTACATTTTTTTTCGTAGTTTAATGTGGCATCATTCAGAAAAGTAATGTTCGACCCTTTGAAAGAAAAAGAACCGCCTTCTTCAATCAAAATAATTAAGGTGTTTTTTACAGAAAATTCTCCGTTTACGGTGACAGCTCCTCCGCTGCTAACAGTAATATTATGGTTGAGCATTGATAAAGATGCAAATGTTGCTTGAGTACTTATAATAAGTTCACCTAAAACAGTAGCAACTTCACTATCTATTGTAGTTGAGCCTGAATTACCTGAAGAGGCTGCGCTTAGGTCTGGTTTTCTAGTAGCTGACATTATCTTTCCCTTTTTATGTTACCATTGAAAGCAGCTCATCGCTGCACTTTTAAAACTATCAATGTTTTGCACCTTTTTCAATCTGTCTTTAGCAAGCGTTAAAAAAATCATTCCTTTTTATCTTTTCCCTCGCATTCATTCCAGATTTGTTAAAACTCTATAGTGCAGCATCATATAAAAAATTATCTTTTCATCCTGGTAACGATAGGCTATGATACCACGCGAGTATGTTGAGATATAAACAAAAACATCGAGATATAAACAATGGGTGCAGATAAAAACGAAGCTCATATAGATAAAAATAAGGTTCAAATAGACAGAAATAAAACTCACATACACCAAAAACAAACCACGCATCGATAATTAACATAATCCCCCTATATTCCGAAGAAACCATAATGAGAAAAGTCGAAATTCCTTTATCTTCCAGCTCGTTCTTTGCTTGGGAGCATTTTAAAAAATCTGGCAAAAACATCCTGCTTTGCTGCTCGGATGAGGAAAATGCAGCTGCTGCCTATAAACAGCTATTATTCCTTGCCGGAGCGGGGCGTCATGCGGATATCCTGCATTTGCCGAGTTTGGATAGTGTTCCTTATGACAGGGTTTCGCCAAATAGTGCGATATTATCACAACGGGCGGATAGCTTGACGAAGCTCTCTGCCAGCCAGTCGCCGAAAATGTTGATTAGCTCAGCGCAAAATCTGCTTGCGAAAATCCCTCCGCCATCACTGTTTGAGAATAGAACTTTGACGATTTCTAAAGGTCTCAGCATGGGAATAGAGGAGCTCAGCGTATTTTTGGTGGATAATGGTTTCAGCAGGGCAGCCAGCGCTATTGATAGTTCGGAATTTGCTATCCGCGGGGAGATCATCGACATTGTGACTTCTAATAAGCAGGGATATCGCATTAATTTTGGTTGGGAAAAGATAGAGTCGATTAGGGAATATGATATTTACTCACAGATTTCTAAAAACCATCTCCCCAGCCTGACTTTGTCCTCTGCGAGCGAGGGAGTGCTGAATGAGGAGACGATTGCGAGTTTTAAACGTAATTTCTTGCAAAAATTTGGCGTGAATCATATCAGAAGCCCGCTATATGAGTCCATCCTTTCTGGGCGGAAATTTCAGGGTTATGAGCATCTGATGCCGCTATTTTATGAGGAAATGAGCAGTATCTATGATTTCCTGGGCGAGTATTCTGTCATTTATGATAATTTATGCGTTCAAGCCATGCTGGAGCACGAGAATACATATGATGATTTTTATCAATCACGCCTTTTATCCAATAAAGCAAACCCGGACTCTTTCTATTTCGCCATCCCGCCGGAGGAATTTATATTACCAAGCTCCGAGGTAAAAGACATCTTAGCCAAAGATGGCAATATCCTGCTAGAACCAGGAGAAGGGAAGGGGAGCAGGGAGAAAGATAAGAAGGATAGGGATCATGAGAGGCTGGGCTCGTTTGGGAATCTGAGAACTCAGGCCAAAATCGAGGAGAAAACTGAATTTGAAAAGCTCTTTGAGGTGATTTTAGAGCATAAAAACAAGATACCAGTCATTTTGTGTAGTGCGCCGAGCAGCATAGAGCGGATAAAGAATATTATAGAAGAATATGAATATACAGCCAAAATAATCGAGGAACTGCCGCGGGCGAAGAAGAATTTCATTAATTTGGCAATAGCGCCCATGGCGATTACGCCTATGGCCAGCGGTTTTGTCTCGGATAAATATTTGCTGATCTCGGAGAAGGGGATTCTGGGCGACAAGACCGCTACGAAGAGTCATAAATCATCTGAGCGGAAGCTTAAGAACATCCTGACGGAGCTGGACAATATCTCGGAAGGCGCGCTTGTGACCCACAGGGAGCACGGGATTGGCAGGTTCGAGAAAATTCAGACAATATATGCAGATAAGATAGCTCATGATTGTTTGAAAATCATCTATGAAAATAATGATATATTATATTTGCCCGTTCTGAATATCGACCAAATTACTAAATATGGCATGGAGGGTGCGCAGCTCGACAGGCTCGGGGGTGCTAATTGGCAGAAACGCAAGGCAAAGCTTAAAAATAGAATCAAAGATATCGCAGCTAGCTTGATAAAAATGACAGCAAAAAGGCAACTAGCACAGGCGGAGCCGGTTCTGTTCGAGCAAGCATCTTACGAGGAGTTTTGCAATAAATTCCCCTATAATGAGACAGAAGATCAATTATCCTCGATTAACGATATAAAATCAGATCTGGAGGCCGGGCGTCTGATGGACAGGCTCATTTGCGGCGATGTCGGGTTTGGCAAGACGGAAGTTGCTATGCGCGCTGCTTTCATGGGTGCTTGCGATATTAACGAGGATTCTCCTCAAATAGCGATAGTCTCCCCAACGACTATATTGTGCAAGCAACATTATTCGAATTTTATTGCCAGATTTAGCGGCACGAAACTAAGAATCGCGCAGCTCTCGCGTCTTGTTAAGCCTGCCGAGGCGAGGAAAAACCTACATGATCTTGCAAATGGGAAGATTAATATAATCATCGGCACGCATGCGCTTCTTGCCTCTGGCATCAAGTTCAAGAACCTGAAAATGCTGATTATCGACGAGGAACAACATTTTGGCGTGGCTCAGAAGGAGCATCTGAAAAATCTGAAGACGAACGTGCATGTGCTCTCGCTTTCGGCCACTCCGATTCCACGCACGCTTCAGATGTCGATGGTGGGGATAAAGGATCTGAGCCTGATCGCAACACCTCCGATTGACCGTCTGCCCATCAAAACAACGGTGATGCCGTTTGATGCGGTCGTCATCCGCGAGGCTCTGATGCGCGAGCGTTTCAGGGGAGGTTTGAGCTTTTATGTCTCGCCAAGGATTAAGGATATTGAGTTTATAGAAGAGCAGCTGAATAAATTTGTCCCTGAGCTTAAATATAAAGTTGCGCACGGTCAAATGCCGGCCTCCAGAATTGATGACATAATGAGTGAGTTTTGCGATGGTAAATTTGATATTCTGCTCTCAACGACCATCATTGAGTCGGGGATTGACATACCGATCGCAAATACTATCATCATCCATAAAGCGGATATGCTGGGCATGAGTCAGCTTTATCAGCTGCGAGGTCGCGTTGGACGAGGAAAGGTGCGGGGATATGCATATTTAACGCTCGATCATAAGAAACAAATAACAAAACACTCCATGCAACGGCTGGAGGTTCTACAAAATATCGACTCACTCGGCGCAGGCTTCACGATAGCCGGGCATGATATGGATTTGAGGGGGTTTGGTAATTTGGTTGGATCTGAGCAGTCGGGGCACATAAAAGAGGTTGGTTCTGAGCTTTACCAGGAAATGCTGGACGAGGCGATAGCTGAGCTAAAACAGCAAGAAACCTTCGAAAAACAGGCGGATTTCACTCCGAATATTAATTTGAGCATCGCTATTCTCATTCCTGCTGATTATATTGACGACTCCGCCCTGCGCCTGGCTATTTACCGGCGCGCCGGCGACCTGAAAACCTACGATGAGATTGAGAGTTTTCGTGATGAGATGATCGACAGGTTCGGCGCTCTGCCAGAGGAATTTGGTAATTTGCTCCGAATGACGGCGATGAAAAATACTTGTTCTAGGCTGAAAATAGAAAGCCTGGATAGCGGCCCAAACGGGTTCGTTCTGAAGTTCAACAAGAATTTCGACGTTTCGAATATGGTGATGGGTTTTGTGAATAAATATCCAAGACATGCGAAGATCAAACCCGAAGGCAAGCTTGTATTCCTGCAAAGCCTAAAGCCAGAAATATTGCTGAAAGAAGCAGAAAAGCTGTTGCAGGAACTTGGTGATTGCCAGCAAAAAGCTATCTAGTACAGCGACAACATTAAATAAATGATATTCCAAAGGGAAATAGCCTCTAACTAAGAAGCTACGGGGAGTAATGATATCGTTTTATTTAATATCGTTGTTGTACTAGTAGCTTTTTATTAATGGTAATGAGCGACATTCCCGCGTCAAGAATAGGACATTTTCAAATCAGTTTGCACGCCCAGAACAGACATAACCACAAGCGTGCTGTATTTTATATATTCCTTTAAAACTTTGACATAATCTTTGTGCTCTATGTCGGTTTCGTGCGGAACAATGATCGTGTCAGGTGGCAGTTTGGCGGATAGTTCCATGAGCGCTCTTGGTAGCTGAACTGAGTCGACTACTAGCCTCAGGGAGCGAAGCTGGTATTGCTCTAAAAAGAGTTCCGTGTCCGCAGCGTGGCTCTTCTTGCAATTGGCAACATCAGTGCCCACGATGAATTGCTCGGGGATAACGACATGCTTTTTGATTAGGTCAGTATATTCTTCTTGGCTGCTCTCGCAGGTGATGAAAATCAGAGGGGCATAACCCTTTTGCAGGAGCAGCGTGCCTGTGCGCAACCTGTTGCTATCTCCTCCAAATACGACTATGGCATCGGTTATGGCGACGCTATTTATCGGGGTGTGATTAATGATTTGCAGGAAATAGAAAAAACCTCCGCACCAGACGAGGATAATAGATGCTATGGTCAATTTAAGCGCTTTTATCAAAATATTTTTCTAAATTCGTTTTTTAAAATAGAGTCAAACTCCTGCATGGAGACCTCTATGCCTAGCTCCTTTAAAGAGGTTACTGGAAAATTGCTGATTCCACAAGGGATTATTCCCGAATATTTGCTAAGGTCCGTCGTGATGTTGATGCTAATGCCATGATATGCCACCCATTTTTTCAATCGCACTCCTATGGCTCCGAGCTTGGCGTGGGTGCCTTTTTGTTCAACCCAAATGCCGACCATGCCTTGGATCGTATAGGCTTTGAGGCCTAAATGTGCTAGGCTATTAATAATCCAGTTTTCCAAATTTTTGACATATAATCTTATGTCCTTTTCTCTCGTTCTTAAATCAAGAATGGGGTAGATAACTCTTTGCCCGGCGCCGTGATAAGTGAATTTTCCGCCCCTTCCCGTGTAGATGACTGGGATTTTGGGGGCTCGGAGGAGCTCGCTTTCTGTTTCTTGAAGGAGTGTTCCCGCCAGGAGCTCTGTTTCTGTCTCTTTAGAGCTCGTTCCCGCCAGGAGCTCGCTGTCTTTATATCCCGTTCCGGCGGTGTATACGTCCTCGTGCTCGAGCAGGAATATGGCTTCGGGTTTTTGGGATTCTATAACCTCAAAGAGTCTTTTTTCCATTAGCTCAATGCCGTCATTATATGTAACTAAACCTGGCAGGGATATCCACTCGGTCATTTGGTGATTATCTCCGGCCAAATAGCTTTTCAACATCAGCTAGTTTTAGCTCCACATAAGTCTGCCGCCCATGATTGCATTGCCCGGAAAAGGGTGTGCTTTCCATCTGACGGAGCAGGGCGTTCATTTCGTGCCCGCCCAGTTTTTTACCCGCTCTGATTGCATAATGACACGCGTATGTTTCAGTCACATGCTCTATCAGCTCGGTGAGTGCTATGTTCTCTCCCATGGAAATAAGATGCTCAGCTAGGTCGCAGATGAGGGAGGCCGGATTGATCTCGCCTACAAGGGACGGGATTTCTGAGACAATAATCGATTTCTCGCCAAATTTCTCAATGGTAAGCCCAAGCTTAGAGAGGGCATCTTGATGGTCGATTAATATGTCGGCTCTGGCAGAGTCTGGGAGTTCCACGATCTCAGGAATCAGCAGGCGCTGCTTGATCATAGAGTTTTTCTCCATTTGCTCCTTTATTTTTTCATACCCAATCCGCTCATGAGCTGCATGCTGATCTGTGATGATGATGCTATCATCTGTTTGCGAGATGATATAAGTGCCGTGTAGCTGAGCCTTTGCTGCCCCCAGGGGAAATCTGGATTTAGGGAGCTCCTCTTGCTGGGTTTCGATGAATGATTCAGGTTTGGCCTCTGCCAGGAAATCTGCCTGAGCTAGCGCGTAGTCAACCCTTGGGGCGTGGGAGGAGGCACCGCGCGTATGGGCATATCTATTGGCAGAGCCCCGCCCGCCAGAGGGCATAGAGAACCCACCTTGGGAAGTGGCTGAGGCGGAGGTGGATGCTTTTTCTGCAAAGCCGGCTGGTTGGGTGTTTCCTTGCATATCTGGTTGCGTGCTATTCCCTCGCATATAACTCAGCGCAGCATCTGAGGCTGTCGTTGAAACGCGATAGCTGGAGCTACTTAGGGCATTTTTTATGGCGCTAATAATCATTCCGCGGATTAGGTTTGGGTCGTGGAAGCGCACTTCCGTTTTTGCTGGGTGCACATTTACATCCACAAAATGCGGCGCTACTCGCAGGAACAGCACAGAAACCGGATGACGATCACGAGACAGATAATCCTGATAGGCAACGCGCAGGGCGATGTTCAGAATTTTATCCTTAACAGGGCGGTTATTTATGAAGAGAAACTGGTCTTCCGCAGAAGCTCTATTATATGTCGGCAGGGAGGTGTAGCCGGTGATCTCTATGTCGCCCCGCAAATTGTCACCCCGCACGCTGTCAATTTGCACGGCATTCTCTATAAATTCAGCGCCGATAATTTCTATTATCCTATTTTTTAAAGCCTCTGCGCTGGTACCTTCCAAGGGCTTTACTTTGATCAATTCTTTGCCATCATGAATCAAACTAATAGCAACGGATGGATGGGCAAGGGCTATTCTTTTTATTAAATTAACAGAGGCATTTAGCTCGGTTCTGTCTGTGCGCAGAAATTTAAGCCTTGCAGGAGTTGCGAAAAACAAATCTCTAACCTCTATTACCGTTCCCTCATTCGATGTTGCCCCAACGGTCGCCTCCTGCGTGCCCCCTATTATGCTGAGGGAATATGCAGACTCGCTACCACGCTTTCTTGATGTGATCTTGAACTTGCTAATCGCCCCGATGGAAGGCATTGCCTCGCCTCTGAAACCAAAGCTATTGATATTGAGCAAATCATCCTCATCTAGCTTGGAGGTTGCGTGGCGCTGAATTGCGAGCTCTAGCTCCTCCTTGCTCATGCCGATGCCATTATCGCGCACTAAGATCAGATTCTTGCCGGCTTGTTCTAGAGTGATCTCGATCTGAGTCGCACCAGCATCGATGGAATTCTCCACAAGCTCCTTAACCACCGAGGCCGGACGCTCGATGACTTCCCCTGCGGATATTTTATTTATGGTTGTATTAGAGAGTAGTTTTATTTTCATTCCTCTGGCTCAGATATGATTCTTTTATTCAAATGATAGAGGGATAATGATATCATTATTATTATGGTAATAAAATAACAAACTGGCAACCAGGTGAGTTTTGTTTTGTGATAAAGCAAAGTTGAGAGCAGAGCCGTTGGCGCAGAAAATATAATCGACCCAGTAGCATGGCTGAGCGCAAACAGCCGATATCTGATCACGACAGGAATTGATTGCTTCAAAATTGCCGCAGATGGCATGGTGATAAAGGGCATTACGGCAGCGATGGCTATGAATAATTCGGCGCGCATTACCATCTGATTCAAGGATATAGAGAGCATGATGGATAATATTATAACCATGATTGATGCATATATGGTCACTTTATATCTGTCAAATTTATCCGCCAAATAGCCGCCAACTATGCTGAAAATCATATAGGCTATGATCGCCAGTGAGATATAAGATTGCATGAGAGCGCGGTCGATGATTTTTAATATCTCAAAATTATACGTGCCAAAGAATATGAGTATGAACTGGTTCGTGCTGCCAATCCCGCCGGCAAGGAGCGTGCACCAGAAGAATAATCCTTTGTTGGATTTTACTATTGTGCCAATCGATAAATCGCGGAATTCTTCAAATCTAGGGTGGTTCTTGACTGGCTTCATGTCTGAGAGATTAGTTTTGCTCATCGCAATCAGTATCACAAAACCTATTATTCCGCCGATAAGGAAGGCGAATCTCCAGCTATAATCGGGCATAGAATTCATCGTAAAGAACCATGCAGACACCGATGCCGTGAGCGACCCTGCTTGCGCAAAAAGACTCGTAACCCCCACGCCCAGACATTGTTTTGACTTGTCTATATTCTCATATATATAAATCCGCACCCCGTCCGACCCGGAGGAAACAAAGGCGCAGATAATCATCCTAGCTATGAGTAATATAAAGGCAGAGAGCAGGCCTATGGACTCGTAAGAAGGTGTTATAAATAAAATAATAGATGCAATTGCCGTGCCTATGAGGCTGATCTTAAAACTATTCGAGCGCCCCACGACATCGCCGATTTTGCCAAATATCACAGCGCCAACAGGCTTGGCGGCCATGGCAACACTCATCAGGAAATAAGTATTGAGCAGCTGCATAATGGCCTCATCCGCTGGAAAGAAATGCGTCGCAATATTCGCAGCCAGAAAGCCGAATAAATGATAGTCATAATACTGCACGAACACAGTAAGAACCGATATGATGAAATCCTTTTTAAGCAAGATGTTAACTCTCTATAGCTTTAAGTATTTTTTTCGTTATTCTCTTTAATATTAGCAATCAAAGTCAAAATCCTTGCCTGCTGCAATATATGCTCTGATTCTCTTCATTAAATCTTGATAATATTGTATATTATGCCATGTCATCAGCATAGAACCTATCATCTCCCCAACTTTAACAGTGTGGTGAAGATAAGCCTTGGAATAGTTCATGCATGCCGGGCACGGGCAATCTGCCTCTATAGGCTCATTATCATCTGCAAAGTGGCTATTTCGAATATTTATCGTTCCGGATTTCGTAAATGCCTGGCCATTGCGGCCGGATCTAGTCGGGATTACGCAATCGAACATATCCACGCCGCGCTTTACTGCTCCGATGATATCATCAGGCTTGCCAACTCCCATGAGGTATCTGGGTTTTTCTTTTGGCAGCAAATCTGGGGCATAATTTAACACAGAAAACATCTCCTCCTGCCCCTCGCCAACCGCCAGACCGCCAATCGCATAGCCGTCAAAATCCATCGGTATGAGGTCCTTTGCAGATTGTGCGCGTAGCTCCTCATAAACACCGCCTTGAATGATCCCAAACTGAGCATACCCATCTCGTATTTTGAAGGCATCCCGCGAGCGCTGCGCCCATCTGGAGGTAAGTTCCATTGAGGATTTTGCTTCCTCAAATGTAGCAGGGTAGGGGGTGCATTCATCGAAAGCCATAGTGATTGTGCTATCCAATAGATGCTGGATTTCCGTTGAATATTCAGGAGTGAGCATATGTTTGCTACCATCAATATGCGACCGAAACTGCACGCCATCCTCGGATATTTTGCGCAAGTCAGATAGCGACATCACCTGAAATCCCCCAGAATCCGTGAGCACAGGAGAGGACCAATTCATGAATTTACGCAAACCACCAAGCCTCGCAATCCTCTCTGCTCCTGGTTTGAGCATTAGATGATATGTGTTTCCAAGAACAATATCGCTATTTGTAGCTTTTACCGATTCTGGCATCATTGCTTTGACTGTACCCCTAGTGCCAACAGGCATAAAGGCCGGTGTTTGGATTTCCCCATGAGCGGTTTCTATTGTTCCAACTCTTGCTTTTTTATGTGTGTTTTTTATATTAAATTTGAATTTCATTTTATCGATCCAGCTTAAACCTAAAGAATTGTTGCATCATAATATATGATATTCTGACTTTGAGCAACCAGATAATAGAATAGTGCTTCTGTATGTGACGGTGGTGACTGCATTAAAATGCCATTATCTCCCTACGATTTTTGCAAGCAGAATTATCGTTTTCTAAAGTTTTTTTAATTATATCGCTTAAACTCATTGACATGTTTGATACTTTTGTTAATATGCGTGCATTAGTTGCTAGCCAAGAATATTTTCGTCTATCAATTGTTAATACGTTAACTATTAATTTAAAGTTTTGTAATAAATCATGAGTGAAGTAATTGAAGAGACTGAAGATGCTGCGATATGGGAAGAGTCTGTAGTTGGGCAAGAGGCTTTAGTAGCGGAAGAGAATACGGCAACTAAAACGCCCGCACCTCCTGCTGACCGCCCCAAATCTACATCCAAAAACAACAAAAAAAAAACGGAGCCCTCACGACAAGCTCTTCAAGGCAATCTTCGGCAATGAAGCAAGTGCGCGTGGCATATTGAAGAAGCACCTGCCAGAGGACCTAAAAAAGCACCTAGATTTAGACCATTTAAAAGTTGAAAGAGACACTTTTGTCAGCGAAGACTTGAAAGAGAGCATGTCAGACATAGTCTATAAAATCAAAACCAAAAACCAAAAAAAGGACGGCGATGTTATATTATTTCTATGCGAACACCAATCTTCGAACGACA
>NVVL01000070.1 GCA_002402195.1 Rickettsiales bacterium
ACGATCAGGATTTTTGCTTTCCTCACCGACGTGGTCATCGCTTCTTCCATCGACTGGCACTTGTCGGCGCGGATCATCAGGTGGGTTTTCACCTCCCCATCGACGTCCTTCTCGATCCGAGCCGCCACCCGGAAGCCGCCTTGCTCTGACTGAGGTTCAGCGTAGATGCGGTAGGTGTTGCCCTTCGCGGCCCGGCGCAAGTTAGCGACCAGTGCCTTAGAATCAAAATTCCCCTCCGTGCGCGTTGCGGCATAACTCTCCAAAAGTTTGCGCAGCATGTCATGGAATGTCACATTTATACTACCGTAACTTAGAGAAAATTGGCTTTTCCAAGGCGGAAATAAAAGAAATCGCAGATGATCACGAGGTAATTGACGGCCCAGATAACGAAGGTGACATGTTCGAGCGCAAGGCTCTTCCTTCTGATAATTTTGTTCCTCCGTACCCAAACGAACAAGCCGCCAGAGCCTCTAATAATGGCGCCTTCCCAGCTGATTTGTCTTTAGTTGTCAAAGCACGGCCCGACGGTGCAAACTATTTATTCTCCTTGCTAACCGGATATTCTGACGCTCCAGCTGGCGTAACTTTAATGCCAGGTCTGAGTTACAATCCATATTTCGAAGGCGGTCAGATTGCCATGCCTCCCCCTCTTGCATCAGATCAAGTTGAGTTCATAGACGGCACCCCAGCCACCCTAGAGCAAATGGCACGGGATCTGACTATATTCCTGCAATGGGCAGCAGAACCAGAAATGGAGCACCGCAAATCCATGGGGCTAAAAGTGATGATGTTCCTAGCGATATTCACAATTCTATTCATGATCGCCAAAAAACGCACCTGGCAAAAGCTTGATTGATTATAAATGAGGGTGCCTGGAAATGAGGTATAGGAAGCCATCGTGCCTGGAAATAAGACACAAGAAACCATTGGCGCATCCACCGCATAGCTTGAAGGATTAGGGTTGCACTGGATTACATCTGGAGTTATATTCTAGATGTAATCTTTATTTAATCCCTAACTATAAAATCTTTTATGAACACCCACCAGCCAGAAGCCATAGCTATAATCGACAGCATGGAAAATAATATGTATCATAAGCTAAGATACATTCCATCTAAAATTAATAGTATGAGCGTGACAAAGATAGGAGAAACGCTTATTGTTGACTCCGCTCTCCCCTCTGACACTTTCAACACTGCTTATGGTGGGCATATTACCCTCGAGCAAACCAAGCTGGTGATGGAATATTATTTAAACCGCAAAATGCCTATGGCTTGGTGGATTTGCTCTTCTTCTGACGATAATAAAAACACTAAAGATGACATGGAATCAGCCGGATTTGTCCATGATGAGTTTGACGTCGGGATGTATTGCGATTTAAGCTCTGCAGATCTGGATGAATACACCGCTCCTGAAGATTTACAAATTATAGAATGCCGCAGCGCCCAAGAGTTTTTAGATTTCGGAAATGTATTATCCTCAATATTCGACCCTACGGATGAATATGTGAAAATTTTCTACAGTAAGATTCAAGCTATACCCCAAGACGCCCGCGAAGATTTGATATTATTTGTTGGCTATGCAAATAACCAACCCGTTGCAACTTCGGGACTTTTTATAACAGATGTTGCGGGAATTTATGATGTCTCGACCAAACCAAACGAGCAGCGCAAAGGCTACGGTTCCGCTATGTTCCATACTGCTCTTGCATACGCTAAAAACAAGGGATTAAAAACTAGTATATTACAAGCATCACCAGATGGTCTGAATATTTACAAAAGATTTGGCTATAAAGAAATCTGTGACTTTAACACATGGAGCAATAAAGCCAAGCTTGAACTACAAGAAGAGAAGTCATTTTCAAAATTAGCCGATGAGAGAATTGCTACTACCAAGAAATGGGTTAGTCATGAAGATGCCTGGAAATGAGGTATAGGATAACCATTGGAGCACGCAGCTCTATACCCTTAAGAAGCTACGTCCGCAAGCTAAAAATATAAAATATTCTAAGCCTGCAGACGTAGCTTCTTAGTGCTTTGATTATTTCTAGAATTCAACCATGCTGCATTTCTAACTTCTTCAAAAGTTAAATCTGTGTTTTTGGTATAATTAGAAACAGCGCCACCCACATTAAGTACAGGGGAGATCATCACATGCTTGTTATCTAATTCCTGTAAGCTCTCAATTAGGTTGGCAGTTAAAGTAAATGAATTATCCATAAACTACATTTTACATGATTGAACATGATCGTGCAACAAATTAAGTGTCAATGTTGCACGATCATGTTCGATTGCACAAAACTCTTCAAAAACGCTAGTATTTTGGCCTTGCGCAAAGCTGCAGGATGAAGGAGAGAAGATACTTTTCTTGGCGTACTAACTCAGCATTTTTAATGCGGTTACCCTGGTCTTCAGAGGTACCCAATGAAAATATTCGCTGTGCTTTTACCGCAGTTTATGTTACAATGCAAAAGGTTTTTTAATTTGAGATACGCCCTCGAGGGCATATGCATTTTTGGGGTTATATGAGAGTAGAAAATAAGTTTAATCTATCATTGATAGTAATTTTATTAAGCGTACTAATCGTAAGCTGCGCAAACCAGATATCAAATAAAAACACCCAAAGTAACCAAGGTTATATTCAGGTTCAGGGAGGAAAGATATTTTATAAATCTATGGGGCAAGGCACTCCTATTTTAGTTGTACATGGTGGACCTGGCTTAGATCAAACTTACCTTCAGCCGCAATTATTTGAGTTTGCAGAAAATCATCAACTGATATTTTATGACCAACGAGGTTCTGGAAAATCTCTAGAATCCACAGATAACTCTAGCAACATCAATATAGAGCAATTTATTGCAGATATTGAAGAATTACGCACAAAGTTAGGGCTAAAAAAAATTATTCTTATGGGGCATTCATGGGGCGGTTTGTTGAGTATGCACTATGCAACAAAATATTCTAAAAACTTACATGGATTAATTTTATTAAATACAGCTCCTGCTAATCATAAAGGACAAAAGGCTTTTGTTGATAGTTTTATGGAAAGAACTGCAAATATTAAAAAAGATATAACCCCTTTATTTTCATACAAAGAGTTTGAAAAACAAAATGCTAATGAGATTGCAGATCTATATAGAAAAGTATTTTCAGTGTATTTTTATAACCAATCAGATGTTAAATCATTAAATTTAACATTCAATGTTAATTCAGCTAAAAGCGGATTTAAAGTCAATGAGAAAATGTCAAAAACAGCTTGGCTTGAAACAGGGATTAATCTGCTCCCTCAACTAAAAACACTTAAAGTACCAACTTTAATTTTACACGGTAAGCAAGACGTAGTTCCTCTATGGACAGCAAAAGAAATTAATTCTGTCATTAAAGGCTCTAAAATGATTACTTTAGAAAATTGCGGTCATTTTCCATATATAGAAAAACCTAATGAATTCAAGCGTGCAGTGAATGACTTTATAAATACTTTAAAGGATACTAATTGAGGTCTATATGTTTAAGGTTGGTAGACACTATAGACAAAACTGTGATATGGAAAGATCTAAAAGTTTTGTTGTCAAAAAAGCGGTAGAACAATATATCATCACAACAAAGGAAGATGCCGAAGACATTAAAGCTGCCCTACAGGCTCTAGAAGCTGGCGGGTCTATTTGCAGCTTGGAAGAAATGATGGAAGAGCTTGGCATTGAGCATGATCGTGCAACAAATTAGGTGTCAATGTTGCACGATCATGTTCGATTGTTCTTTTTGCCGCAAATACTCTCCTGCAAGCAAAACTAAAATCACCCCCCATCCCTTACAAAAATTGTACTATTCACATGCCATATCTTTTTTTGCGTGCTAATTATATGTATCTTCTTGCACATAACATTTCTAGCAGATAAACTGTCCTGATTGAGTCGATGATTCAAAGCCGGCATATGGGCGAGCGTGTTTGGGTGCGCGCTGGAAATCCGGTATAGTGTTTGGGGCTTGGAACGCTTGGCACTACGTAGTTTTAAAAAAGTTTATAAGCTAAAAAAATAAAATATAATTTATGTCCAAAGATACTGATAACATCAAAAATTCCCGGCCGCTTTCACCGCATTTGGGGATATATAAGCCTCAGATCACTTCTATGCTTTCTATAGGGCATCGCCTGAGCGGGGTTGGGTTGTTTTTTGTGCTGGCTGCTACGTGCTGGTGGTTTGCATTATGGGTGTTTAGTCGTTTTGACCCGGCTTATTTGGATATATTGGATAATAATTTTGTTAAAACCATATTGATCATAGCGAGCTATGGATTTTTCTATCATCTATGCACGGGAATCAGGCATTTGATCTGGGATACTGGCAGATGTTTTTCGATTTGCGCGGTGCATTATACTGGCTGGCTGGCTATCATAGGCTCGCTGGCATTGACATTAGTTTATTGGCTTTATATCTAAGGAAATAATTCATGGAAAATAAATTTAAATCAGACCTATCTTTAGCCAAGAATTTAGGCTCTGCAGCGCATGGGTCTATGCATTGGTGGCATCAGCGCGTAACAGGGCTTTTTCTTGCGATTGCGACTATTTGGTTTTTCTGCTTTTCATGGGAAATCAGCGCTTCTGAGATGAGCGGAGTGGTTGAGGTGATTAAAAAACCTTGGCATGTGGTAATGCTATCTCTATTTGTGCTAGCGGCCTTTTATCATTCAGTACTTGGAATGCAGGTTGTGATCGAAGATTATGTCCATTCCAGAGCTTGGCGAGTTGGCATGTTGCTGGTTATCCAAATTTTTTCAATAGTTACAGCCGCTGCTTTGATCGTTGCTGCGCTGTATGTAATGACTTTATAGGTGAGTTGTAGTTTATGTCTAAACCTTATAACGTAATTAATCACGAATTTGATGTAGTCGTAGTTGGTGCTGGTGGTGCTGGTCTTCGAGCTACTTTTGGCATGGCAGAGGCAGGGCTTAGCACTGCTTGCATTAGTAAAGTCTTCCCAACCAGAAGCCATACGGTAGCAGCCCAAGGCGGCATTAGTGCTTCTCTTGGCAATATGGGCAAGGATGATTGGCGCTGGCATATGTATGATACTGTCAAAGGTTCCGACTGGCTGGGCGATCAGGATGCGATTGCCTATATGTGCAAAAACGCAGCAGATAGCGTGATTGAGCTGGAGCATTACGGAGTTCCCTTTTCCAGAAATAAAGAAGGCAAGATTTATCAACGTCCATTTGGCGGGATGACTACCGAATATGGCAAAGGTAAGGCTGCACAAAGAACATGCGCCGCGGCAGACAGAACGGGTCATGCGATTTTGCATACGCTTTATCAGCAAGCTTTGAAGCATCAGGCTCAGTTTTTTATAGAATATTTCGCAACTGATTTAATCATGGAAGATGGTGTGTGCAAGGGAGTTCTGGCTTGGAACTTGGATGATGGCACATTACACTCTTTCCGCGGACATACGGTCGTGCTTGCGACTGGCGGCTATGGCAGAGCATATTTTTCAGCAACATCTGCCCATACATGTACGGGTGATGGCGGCGGAATGTGCATCCGCGCTGGGCTTGCGATGCAGGATATGGAGTTTGTGCAGTTCCATCCGACGGGGATTTATGGCTCTGGTTGTTTGATAACTGAAGGCTCCCGTGGTGAGGGAGGCTATCTCGTTAATTCCGAGGGTGAGCGCTTTATGGAAAGATACGCCCCTTCCGCCAAGGATCTAGCCTCACGGGATGTTGTTTCCCGGTCGATGACTATGGAAATCCGGGAAGGCCGCGGTGTTGGGCCGGAGAAAGATCATATATATTTGCATTTGAATCATCTGCCGCCAGAAGTTCTTGCTAGCAAACTGCCTGGTATTTCTGAAACTGCCAAGATTTTCGCAGGTGTGGATGTTACTAAGGAACCTATTCCGGTATTGCCGACTGTTCACTATAATATGGGCGGGGTGCCGACTAACTATAAAACAGAAGTTATTACCCTGAAAGATGGCAAGCAAGAAATCGTGCCAGGTCTTATGGCCATTGGGGAGGCTGCTTGCGTATCTGTGCATGGGGCAAATCGTCTTGGTTCTAATTCGCTACTAGATCTTGTGGTGTTTGGAAGAGCGGCAGCGCACAGAGCAGCGGAAATTGTAGAGAAAGGAATGTCTCATAGCAGGTTAAAAGAAGGAACGATAGATGCTCTTATTGACCGGCTTGATGAGGTTCGCAGTTCCAAGGGGAAAATTTTGGTATCTGATTTGCGTTTAAAAATGCAAAAAACTATGCAAAATTATGCAGCCGTGTTTAGAACAGAAGAAACCCTGGAAGAAGGAAAAAGGCTTATTGATGAGATCAGAGAAGAATATAAAGATATCAAAATAAGCGATAGATCACTCATTTGGAACAGCGATTTAGTTGAGGCTTTGGAACTTGGAAACCTGATTGATCAGGCGGTTCTGACTATGCATGCAGCAGCTAACCGCAAAGAAAGCCGCGGGGCGCATGCTAGGGAAGATTTCCAAGATCGTGACGATAAAACCTGGATGAAACATACGATTTTGTGGTTAAATGAAGATGGCAAGGTCACTATTGATTACAAACCAGTGACGCTTGATACTAACACTGATGAGGTGGACACAGTTCCGCCTGTTAAGAGAGTATATTAAATATTTATGAGGACGATATGGCAGAGATGAGATTACCTAAAAACTCAAGAGTAGAAAGCGGAGAATTCCATGTAGGAATCGAGTCTGCAAAAACTCCTAAGAGACTAAAGATATATCGCTATAATCCTGACACCGCGGAGAACCCAAAGTTGGACACGTACGAAATCGACCTCGATTCTTGCGGCCCTATGGTTCTTGATGCTCTCATAAAAATCAAAAATGAGTTAGACTCCACCCTGACTTTCAGACGTTCTTGCCGCGAGGGAATCTGCGGGAGCTGCGCGATGAATATTGACGGCACCAACACCCTCGCCTGCACCAAACCTATTGAGGAAATCTCAGGGGATATTAAGATTTATCCGCTACCACATATGAAAGTAGTTAAAGATCTAATCCCAGACATGACTCATTTCTATGCGCAATATGCCTCTATCAAGCCCTGGCTCAAAACTGATACGCCAGTTGCCAGAGGAGAAGAGCGCCTGCAGTCTGAGGAAGATAGGGAAAAGCTCAACGGGTTATATGAATGTATATTATGCGCATGTTGTTCAACCTCCTGCCCGAGCTATTGGTGGAATGGAGATAAATATCTGGGCCCTGCTATATTGCTTCAAGCCTATCGCTGGCTTGCTGACTCCAGAGACGAGGCTGATGGCGAACGCCTGCACGAGCTAGAAGACCCGTTCAAGCTATATCGTTGCCACACAATCATGAACTGCACAAGCACCTGTCCAAAGGGTTTGAATCCAGCAAAAGCTATTGCGGAAATCAAGAAAAAGATTGTTGAAAGAGTTGGAATTTAGTTTTTAAGAAGCCACGTGCGTAACCTAGAATATCTCGTATTTTTAGGCCTGAGGACACAGCTCTTTAGTTCTGCATACGAATAATTATCTAGTTGCAAGATCTGGCTTATGGTGCTATCATCGCACCAAGTGCTAGAGTTACGCAAGTATAACTGCAAAAAGATTTGTCCTGATGTTCGAAAAACCGCTAATTAGTTTTGATTTTGCGATTAAATTCCTCCTGAAAAGCAAGGAGGATTACGAGATCATTGAGGGTTTTCTCTCCGCTCTTTTTGTGGCAAATAACTACAAACCCGTTAAGATCACTGCCCTTCTTGAGAGTGAAAGCACCAAGGAAGCTGCCCATCTGAAGAAAAGCGTAGCTGACCTAATTGTTGAGGATACTGATGGGAATAAATTTATCGTAGAGATCGAACGTTCATTTACTCCGAATTTCACGCATAAAGCCTGTTTTAATACTGCGAGGTTAATATCAGATAGCCTCTCAACCAGCCAGGATTACAGTAAAATCCAGAAAATATTCCACATAAGCCTGCTATATTTCGAAACAGCAGGAATGGAAAAACCAATTTATCATGGAAAAACCATCATTCACGAGGTGGATACTGAGCATCCGATTGATATAGACATTATGAATCAAGGAATAGCGACTTTTGAGAGTAAGAATATATTTCCTGAGTATTTTTTCATCTCAGTTCCAAGATTCAATGATCAGATAAGATCCGAGATGGATGAGTGGTTATATATGATGAAAAATTCTGAGGTAAAGAAAGATTTTAAATCTCCATATATGGCAAGAGTAGCTGAACGTCTCAAGGTTTTGCATATGACAGATGATGAGCGGGCAGAATATCATAAATATTTAAAAGAGTCCGCAGTCCAGGAAGATATCCTGAAAGCCGCGACTGATAGAGGGCTAGAAAAAGGCAGAAAGCTTGAAAAAATAGAAATGGCTAAAAATATGCTTACGCAAAGCTTGGACATTAATATTATATCAAAAGTTACTAACTTATCCATAAATGAGATCGAGCAGCTTAGAAGCTAGGCCTGCAACCAAATAATAGCTGTACGATTATGAATATTCGTGATTCTGAAATTTCATCTATCATCGAGAAGTGGCAGGAGCATCTGGCTGTGCAGAGGAATTACTCCATGCATACTTTGCAATCCTACTTAGGCGATTTGAACCATTTCCTAGATTTCACTACAAACTATTACTCTAAATCTGCATCTCTGGGGCAGATTGAATCCATTGATATTAGATTTATTCGCAGCTGGCTTTCTGCTCGCCACCGGGAGGAATATAGCGCAGGCTCAAACGCGCGGGCTTTATCTGCAGTGAGGAATTTCTATAAATATTTGGAGAAAAAACATGACATTCATTCTCACGTAGTTTTTACGGTTCAAACTCCAAAGAAACCAAAAGCGCTCCCCAAAGCGCTCTCCAAACAAGATGTTACAGCATCCCTGAATAATATTGATCTAATAGGAAATAAAGACTGGATTCACTGTAGAAACAAGGCTCTCCTAACCCTGATTTACGCAACCGGCTTGCGTATTTCTGAGGCTCTATCACTTACAAAGCAGCATCTAAAGAACCATGAATTTATCAAAATCCTTGGTAAAGGCAATAAAGAGAGAGTAATTCCCTGGATAGAAGAGTCTAGATTGCTGCTTGAGAAATACATCCAGCTTCTGCCCTACCCTATTGCACCAGACGAACCAATTTTTCGCGGACAAAAAGGAGGAATCTTACAAAGAGCCGTGTTTAATCGCGAATTAATCAACCTAAGGCGAGCGCTAGGTCTGCCCGAATATCTAAGCTCGCACGCATTCAGACACAGCTTTGCTACTCATTTGCTAGAGAATGGAGCAGATCTGAGATCTATTCAAGACCTGCTCGGCCATCAAAGCCTTTCGACCACGCAAAGATATACAAAAATCAACAAAACTCACCTTGAATCCGTTTATAACAAAGCGCATCCAGAGTCTTAGAAGCTACGTCCGCAGGCCTAAAATACGGGGTATACTAGGCCTTTTTTAAATCTATTTTTTTTGCAGACGCCCTCCATCTGACCAAACAAAACCTGCATTTTATTTGGGTAGTATGCAATAGTTTCTATTCAAGCAAGATTTAAGTTCGTTTTTTTAAACGTTTTGCGACCTGTTATTAATCGCAGTCAGATTCTTCTGAAGACTCTCCTGAAGACTCTACTGTCAAATGTTTTTCCTCGGGATCATCGATATATGAAAAAGAGGATGGTCTATGATTACTTACCTCTGACAACGCGCACCTCATCAGTGCGTTATCTCCAGATTGATCTACATAATCAGGACCAGCAGCTTTCTCTAACAACATTCCCACTATACCATTATAATCATTTTCAAGAGAGATCTTCAGAGCAGTTATAAGATCATTATCAGGATGATAACCTGCTGCTAACAACATTTGCACTACAGCAGAATTGCCACTTTGAGCAGCATATGCCAGTAAGGAACCAAACTCATCACTATGATTAAGATCAGCACCTGCATCTAACAATATCTGCATTACATCATTTTGCCCATTTTTAGCAGCCTTTATCAGTGTGGCACCAAACTGACTCCTACTTAGATCATGAGGATCAGCACCTTCGTTTAAGCATAAAGACACTGTATCATGCCACCCATTTTCAGCGGCTTGTGTCAGAAGTTGTTGCCTCATAAGATTAATATCACCTGACAATAGATCTATAGTCTGAGCCCTTTTACCTATCCCCAACTGCTCTGCACGATATTCTTCCTCGCTATCTGAAAAATCTGGAAGAGTGGATGATGGTCTATGATCACTTACCTCTAACAATCGCTCTTCTATATAACCAAGCACTGTCTTTCGCCATAACTCATCTATAAATTCTCCAAGTTCTTCCTCGGAATCTGACTCGGGATCTGACTTGGTATCTGAAAAAGCTGGAAGAGATAATTCTATGATCGGAATAGGATCATCACTTACCTCTAACAAAATAGATCTTACCTCATCACCCAAGGTACCTCTAGGAGCGCAGCTCAGTGCGTTATATCCAAATTTATTTACATCATTAGGATTTGCACCTGCCTCTAACAACATCTTAACCATGGCCGAGTCACCCTTTTTAGCATATTGCATCAGAGGAGTGTTTCCAAATTTAATTGTACAATTAGGATTAGCATCTGCCTTCAACAATGCAGTCACTACACCAGTTCTTTCATTTGTAACAGCTTCTCTCATAGGTGCAAACTCATTATAATCAGGATTAACATCTGCTTCTAACAACATTTCCACTACAACAAGATGGCCATTTTGAGCAGCATATGTCAGTGCGTTATATCCAAACTCATCATCCTGATTAAGATCAAGACCTACCTCTAACAATATCTGTATTACATCCTTTTTCCCCTTTTTGGCAGCATTTATCAGTGTGGTACCCATCTCACTCTCAGTTAGATCACGAGGATTAGCACCTGCCTCTAACAAGGCAAAGGTTATATGTATAGATATTGGATTATTTTCCAGGCTTTTGGCTATTTTCAGAGCCGTATTTCTTTCATTATCCATATCATGAATAATATTAGGAGCTACCTTTAACAATTCATTCACTGCAGAAAGGCAGCCATTTTGAACAGCGTGCATCAGCAAGGTATATCCCGCATCATCTCTAGAATAAATACTATCAGGATTTGCCTCTAACAATTTCAAGAGTACCTCAATGCCGTAATTTTGAACAGCGTCTCTCAGTACGGGATAGAAAAATTCACCTAGATAATTAGGATCAACACCCGCGCATAACAATGAAGACACTACATCATACCGCCCATTTGTAGCGACTCTTGTCAGAGCTTCTCTCGTAATAAGATGAATACCAATACCTTCATCTAACAATAGATCTATCATAGGCAGGTTGCCATCATCAACAGCCATTATCAGGGCAGCCTCACAATCCACATCAGGTATCACTAACAATATCCTCACTATATATTTCGACTCCTTTTGAACAGCTTTTTTCATTAGGGCATTTCTAAACTCACATAGACCATCATCTAGATCATTAGGATGTATATCATCAGTATCAGCACCTAACTCTAACAACAGCAGCGCTGTGTCCACGTGACCCTTTCTAGCAGCCAGAGTCAGAGCAGAATTTCCTTTTTTCGTAGTACAAAGAACATCAGCACCTAACTTTAACAACTCCTGCACTGTGTACGTGTGACCATTTTTAGCAGCCATCATCAGAAGAGTCTTTCCTGACTTAGTAGTATAATTAATATCAGCATCTTTCTCTAAACAACTAGGTATACTATACCACTTACCTTCTCTAACAGCCGTTACCAGATTATCATTTGCTTCGTTTAGTCTTGTTCTAGACATTGATTTCTCCTAAGTTATAATTATAAGTAAACTTTTATTTATAACTATTTAATACATCTATATTGAAGCGAATGCAAGCACAAGATCAAAATTTTCTTTATATTCAGGGTAAACTAACGGATAGAGATTATATTTAATCGCCCGCCGCCTAACTTCTTAGCAGCCCATTCACGATCGCATCTGCGTTTAATCCGAAATGCTTGTATAAATCCTTTGCTGGGGCGGAGGCGCCGAAGCTGTCCATTCCGAAGAATCTCCCCTTGCTGCCGATGATTCTGTGCCAACCTAAACTGCTTGCTGCCTCAATCGCTGCAATCATGCCGGCATTGCCTCTTAAATCATCCAAATAATCGTCGCCTTGTGCCCATAATAGCTCCATAGATGGCACAGAACAAATGCGCACGGACTTTCCTTGGAGCTCCAGCGCTTCTTGCACCTCAATCGCCAGGCCAACCTCAGAACCGCTCGCAAAGATGGTTATGTCAATATTGCTAGCATCATTTGCCTCGCTGATGATATATCCACCTTTTGAAGACATATTCCCAGAATCTACAGAGCTGCCGGAATCCCCAGAGCGTATCCTGGGCACAGCTTGGCGCGTTAAAACCATCATGGATGGGGTGCCCATCATGGATGGGGTGGATTTGCTTTTAAGGGCGATTTCGTAGCATTCTTTTACCTCGGTAAAGCATGCGGGGCGGAAAATATTGATGTTCGGCATCGCCCTGAATGATGCAAGATGCTCTATCGGTTGATGCGTAGAACCATCCTCGCCAACACCGATGGAATCATGAGTCATAACGTAAATAACCGGCAATCCCATTAAAGCAGAAAGACGAATAGAGGGGCGCATATAATCTGAAAACACGAAAAACGTACCACCTATCGGCGTGAATCCAGAAAGGGCTAGACCGTTCATTATAGCACCCATCGCGTTTTCCCTTACCCCATAATGAATCGTATTACCGGTAAAATCTTGCGCGCTTATTGCTCTAGACCATTGATTTTTAAGGTTATTGGAACCAGCAAGGTCAGCAGACCCGCAGATGATTTTTCTCTCTTGCCCCATCAATGCTTCTATGATTTTACCAGAGGAAACCCTTGTTGCTTCTGGTTTGTTTGGGGATTCTATATCTGGAATATTAATTACGCTAGCTGGTAGATATGATTTTTTATCCTCAGATAATTTAGAGAAATTTTCTTGCCAAGCAAGATACTCCTTATCGCTTTTTCTTGATGTATCCTCCCATGCTAATTTCAGCTCTTCTGGGATATAAAACTTTCCTTTTGCAAAGGGAATTTGGCTTTTCAGATGCTTGATTTCATCCTCCCCTAGCGGCGCGCCGTGGGATTTTTCGCTCCCTTCTTTGGTCAAAGCTCCCTTCCCTATCACTGTTTTGCAGGCGATGAAGCTTGGTTTGTCTGAGTTTTGAGCCTCAGCAAGAGCCGCGCGGATTTGAGTGGTATCATGACCATCAATTCTAGTGGTGTTAAAACCCATCGCCTCGAATTTCTTCAAATGATCTTCTGAAACCGTAATATTTGTTTTGCCATCTATTGAAATGGAGTTATCGTCAAATAATATTATCAGATTATCCAATTTCAAATGCCCAGCAACAGAGGCTGCCTCATATGAGATTCCCTCCATCAAGCAACCATCACCGACGATGGTGTATATTTTGTGATCACAAATCTCCTTCCCAAGCTCTGCTTTATATTTCTTCGCAGCTATCGCCATTCCAACAGCATTCGCCATGCCTTGACCCAAAGGGCCCGTGGTGGTTTCGATTGCATCATGCATATCACGTTCTGGGTGACCTGCTGCTTTTGAATGAAGCTGCCTGAAATTTTTTAGATCATCCAGGCTAAACTCTTGATATCCAGCAAGATACAAGAAGGAATATAGCAAAGCAGAACCATGCCCTGCGGAGAGAACAAGGCGATCACGATTAAACCATTTTGGATGTTTTGGCTGGAATTTTAAGAACTCAGTAGCAAGAACCGTCATTACCTGCGCAAAACCCAGCGGCATTCCAGGATGACCTGATTTTGCTGACTCAATAGCGTCTACAGATAATATTTTTATACAGTTAGTTAAATTGTCTATTAAATTGTTTTGCTTTTCGTTCAAATTC
>NVVL01000071.1 GCA_002402195.1 Rickettsiales bacterium
TAACTATAGTATTAGCGTGATTTCTTTATTAATAAATATCCACACGCAGCAAGGATCAAAAGAGGCCATACTCCTCTGACTATACTAAAAATTAGCCTTGCTGCGGAAAAAAATACATCTTTAATCCAAGCTAGCATGGAAAGTTGCGGCACCGAACCGCTGGCAATCAAAATAATAGTAATCAAAGCAATAATTATAAGAAAAACTCTAAACATAGATTAGTACCAATGAGTTAAATAAAGATGCACCCATCCAAGCAAGCTGCGTGACTCGACAGTAAAAGCGCGCTCTGCCCCATGGCCTCATGCCACTTTTTGCTCTGCAAAGTCGAATTGCCTATAGCTCAAAGCTTCCGCAATATGGATTTTTCTCACTGACTTCACACCACCAAGATCCGCGATAGTTCTTGCAACACGGAGCACTCTGTTGTACGCACGCATGGAAAGCCGGAACTTTTTAGCCGCCTCGTTCAGCATGTCTCGCCCGTCATCTGCTGGCACGGCGTAGTCGATTAATAACTGACCTTCCAAACTATTATTCAGGCGAATATTATGCCCATCATGCCGCTCCAGCTGTGTTAATTGTGCGGCTTTGACGCGCGCAGCAACATCCTGACTGGACTCCTCACCAGAGACATTCAAGATCTGATCGTAATTATAATCCACCTCAGAATTCCCTACCTCAATATGCAAATCAAACCTGTCCAATATAGGCCCCGAAATCTTTGAACGATAGCTACTCCCACACATAGGCGCCCGGCTGCATGATTTATAAGAATCGTTCAAATACCCACATTTACACGGATTCATAGCAGCGATTAACTGAAAATTAGCCGGATATTTCACATGCGCACCAGAGCGTGAAATCAGCACCTCCCGCGTTTCCAATGGTTGGCGCAATGCCTCAATCACGGCCGAGTTGAACTCTGGCAACTCATCCAAAAATAATACGCCATGATGAGCAAGAGATATCTCGCCGGGCTTGACTTTGCGCCCTACCCCGCCCCCAACCATAGCAGCAGAAGTGCAAGAATGGTGCGGCGACCTGAACGGCCTTTCCCTCGTTAAACAACCATCTTGAATCCGACCCGCGATGCTCGAAATAGTGCTGCATTCCAGCATTTCCATAGGCGAGAGCTCCGGCATTATACCAGGCATGCGCTGCGCGAGCATCGATTTCCCAGAACCAGGAGGGCCAAACATCAGCAGATTATGACCGCCCGCTGCTGCAATCTCAAGCGCGCGCTTGGCAATTTTCTGACCCTTTATATCCTTCAAATCCGGATAGGTGACCGTTTTACTATTCACAGCTGGCTTTGGTTGCTCCAAGGTTTGCGTGCCTTTGAAATGATTGATCAGCTCAAGCAAATTGGCCGGCGCTAAAATATCATCATTCCCAGACCATGCCGCCTCTGAACCATTTTGCTTAGCGCAAATCACGCCCTTACCCCGAGCACTCGCGCCGATTGCTACCGGCAAAACTCCATTAACTGGCAATATCGCCCCATCCAATGAAAGCTCCCCTAAAATCAGATAATTGGCAACCTGCTCAGCTGGCAACGCCCCCATGCTCGCAAGAATGCAGGCACCGATGGCAAGATCAAAATGACTCCCCTCTTTCACAAGATCAGCAGGGGCCAAATTGATCAATATATTTTTCGCAGGCAGGCTGAGACCAATCGATAACAAAGCCGCGCGCACTCTTTCTTTTGACTCCGCAACGGTTTTGTCCGCAAGCCCCACGATGGTGAATTTCGGTATGCCAGGCTCAATTTGAACCTGAACATCAACATCCGTGATATCAATACCATTAAAGGCAAGGCTCGATATTTTTGTAATCATATTTTATTCGTAATTATATGTTTTGTAATTATAAGACAAAATTATAAGATAAATTTTGCCAAATCTCTATTCTTCACAAAGCCAGATAATCGCTCATCCACAAACTTCTTATCGATGGTGATTTTCTTCTTCTTGGAATGCGTCACATCAAAGCTGATATCTTCAAGCAATTGCTCTAGAATCGTATGTAATCTCCTTGCTCCAATATCCTCAATTTCCATATTAAACCTTGCAGCATAGGTTGCGATATTCTCAATAGCCTCATCACTAAACTCAAGCACAACACCTTCAGTGGCGATCAAAGCCATATATTGCTTCACTAAACTGGACTCAGGCTCTGTGAGGATCTTAACCAGATCTTCTTTTGTAAGCGCAGTCATTTCAACACGAATCGGCAGACGACCTTGCAGCTCTGGCAAAAGATCAGACGGCTTCGACAAATGGAACGCCCCAGATGCAATGAATAAAATATGATCAGTTTTCACCGTGCCATATTTAGTAGACACATTAGTGCCCTCAATCAATGGAAGCAGATCCCTCTGAACCCCCTCGCGGCTCACCTGCCCTCTTCTGGTTTCGGAAGAGCTGGAGGCTATTTTATCAATCTCATCCAGAAATACTATCCCGTCATTCTCCACAGCTTTTATGGCCTTCTCGATGGTTTTTTCCTCATCTATCATCTTGTCCGATTCTTCAGCAATGATGATTTTTATCGCATCTTTCACGCTAAGCTTTTTCTGCTTAGTTTTCTCACCGCCCATCACCTTACCCAGCATATCCGTAACATTCAGCACCCCCATTGAAGCGCCCGGCATACCTGGAACATCGAAAAAATTGCCACCCGCAGCAGGCGTATCCTTCACTGAAATCTCAATCTCGGTGGAGTCCAGCTCCCCGCTTAAAACTTTTTCCTTGAATCTATTTTTCGTTTCCTCAGACGCGGTCTTGCCCACAACTGTTTCCAAAATACGATCAATAGCTCTGTCTTTTGCTTTTTCAGCTATATCTTTTTTCGCTTGAGTCTTTTGGAAATCCACAGCAGACTCCACAAGATCACGAATTATCGAATCAACATCACGGCCAACATATCCAACTTCGGTGAATTTAGTCGCCTCAACTTTTATAAAGGGTGAGTCTTCCAACTTGGCAACTCGCCTTGCGATCTCAGTCTTACCAACACCAGTGGAGCCAATCAATAATATATTTTTCGGAGCAATTTCCGAGCGCATAGGCTCTGCAACACAAGCCCGGCGATAACGATTACGCAGCGCAACCGCGACAGCTTTTTTAGCATTTTTTTGACCAACGATAAATCTATCCAACTCATTAACTATTTCAGTTGGAGTCAGACCCATTTTGTTTTTTGATGTCATACAACTTTCTCTATTATAATATTATGATTTGAAAACACACAAATATCAGCGGCAATATTCATTGATTTTTTAGCAATTTCCTCGGCAGTCATTTTGTTTTTTTCCACAGAAACAAGAGCCTTGGCCGCAGACAAAGCAAACAACCCACCAGAGCCGATAGCTGCAATATTATCCTCCGGCTCGATGACATCACCAGTTCCGGTGACGATCAGTATGTTATCTTTATCCGCAACAATCAGCATTGCCTCAAGCCTGCGCAGATATTTATCTGTACGCCAATCTTTCGCAAGCTCAACAGCGCTGCGCACAAGCTGGTTTGAATGTTGGTCAAGCTTCGCCTCGAGTCTTTCAAACAAAGTAAACGCATCCGCAGTCGAGCCCGCAAACCCAGCCACGATTTTATTATCAGACAAGGTTCTGAGCTTCCTTGCTGTAGATTTCATTATGCTATTACCCAGAGAAACCTGCCCATCGGCTGCAATGACCACGTCATCACCTTTTTTAAGGCATAAAATTGTGGTACCTCTTAAATCGGCACCGTTTGTAGAACTATTTGACATAATTATATTTTCAACTTGTATAAATTGTATAAGTGATAGATAATCATTTTATTTCTAAAATGCAAGTACAAAGATATGAATATATATTCCATATACACAAATCCAAACAAAAATGACGATGCTCCAGTCCCGATCAAGCAAGGCTTTTCGCTGGTAGCTGGGTTGTTTAATCTTTTTTGGGCATTATATCATAAAATGTGGTCAGTGGCTCTTTTTATGGTGCTAATCACCACATTCATAGGCGCTATTGATAGCTCGCATACTGGATTTTCTGTTAATATTATGATAATGCTAACATTCGCCATTTTTGCAAGCGATTTGATGGAAAACCGCCTGACCAAGCGCGGATTCAAGCTGGATGACATAATTCTTGCTGCAAACGAAGAAGAAGCGGAAATACGGTATTTTATGAGAAAAAACTCTAATAAAAGTGAGCAGCTCTAATCGAGCTGGATAACTCTAATAAAGCTGATATTCAGAATTAATAAATCAGGTATTAAAAATGTACGATAAAAATAATGTGTTTGCAAAAATAATAAAAAATGATATAGCTGGAGAGAAATTATATGAGGATGAAAATCTGATCGCAATAAAAGACATAAACCCAGAGGCGGACATACATCTACTAGTAATCCCCAAAGGTGACTATGTTGATCTAGCAGATTTTACGACGAATGCAAGCGCGCAAGAAATAGAGCATTATTTCAAGATGATACCCATCATTGCCAAGGAAAATGGTGCTGAGGAATATCGCATTGTGAGCAATAGCGGGGCTTCCGCCGGGCAGTCTGTTTTTCATTTTCATACACATATTTTAAGCGGCTCTAAACTAAGCATGTAGCTTTTAACGACCAAGAACCAAACAACAAGTTTTAACAATATATACGGATTAATGGATAAAAATTTATGAGTAAAGAATATATAGTTGCTATAATCGGAGCAACTGGCAATGTTGGCAGAGAAGTTTTAAACAGCCTTTCTGAAAGAAATTTCCCAGTAAAAGAAGTGATAGCTGCAGCCTCTGCAAATTCAGTTGGCAAGGAGGTAAGTTTTGGCGATGACCAAACAATCAAAGTCCTTCAGATGGATGAGCTCGATTTTGCCAAAATAGATATCGCATTTTTCTGCGCAGGGTCCGAAGTGTCCGAGAAATATGCCAAAAAAGCCGCAAGCAAAAACTGCATAGTGATCGACAAATCATCTCTGTATCGCCTGGAAAAAGATGTGCCGCTTATCGTTCCGGAAGCTAATATCAACGCGTTGAAAGATTTTTCTGCTAATGCTGGTGACGCTAGCACCAATGGTTCTGCTGGCACTGCCGATGCTTCTGCTAATGGTTCTAGAGGCGGCATCATATCCAACCCAAATTGCTGTGTGATTCCTTTGGCTGCTGCGCTAAAGCCTCTGGATAATGAGGCAAAAATCAAAAGAATTATAGTTTCGACTTATCAATCCGTCTCTGGAGCTGGCAAGTCTGCTATGGACGAACTATACCTGCAAACTAAGGCGAAATTCGTTTTCGAAAACACCACACCAAGCGTATTTCCAACTCAGATAGCCTTTAATCTGATACCACAAATAGGCGAGATCCGGGATGACGGATCTTGCGACGAAGAATATAAGATCGAGCAGGAGATGCAGAAAATTATGGGCAACCATATCAGCCTGTCGGTGACTTGTGTTCGCGTGCCGGTTTTTGTTTCCCATTCTATGTCCGTTAATGTAGAATTTGAAAATGATATGAATGCAGCCGAGGCTGAAGAAATCCTGAGTGAGGCAGATGGTATCATCGTCTATAGCCGAGAAAACGAGATACAATACGCAACTCCGGTGGACGTAGTTGAGCATGACGAGGTGTTTGTCTCTCGCGTGCGGGATGATAAATCACGTAAAAATAGCATCAATATGTGGATATGTGTAGATAATTTACGCAAAGGAGCAGCCCTGAACGCGGTGCAAATCGCAGAGGAAATTATAAAAACAGCTTGAGTGAGAAAAAATGCTTAGCAAGTAAAATAGTTTAACGAGTAAAACAATTTAGCGAATGGAATATACTTGGCGATTAAAAATAAGTAACTTTAAAATAAGTAACTATTTATGATATTATCTGATGAAGAGATAGGCATGGTGCAAAAGAACGAGTCACAATTTGTCTCGTTCAAATACCTGGATGATAAGGGAGTTTTAAAGCAAATAGACACTTCCTTTCAGAATATTCTGGATGGGAAAAGATTTTTTTCAGATGATTCTATTAATTTAAAAACCATTATAGGTAAAGCTTTTATTGATCCATTCAGGAGCTTTCCAACTACCAGCTTTTTTTGCGAAAACCTAACTAGCAAAGACAACCAAAGAGGTAAAGCGATCAAGTTAATAGACGAATATTCTGAGCCTGATTTTGTATTTCTTGGCGCTGAAATTAGGTTTTGGGTATTTAAAAAAATTAATGATTGTGATAAATTTACATCAGGGTTTGTTGATCCATTTGCAAATCTCAGGAGTGATATAATTGCCTGTATGGAAAAAATCAATATCCCCACAACAACGCATAATTGCGGGGAAATCCCTACTGAATCAGTGGTCGGAATAGAGGGGAATAGCATAGTTGACCTGGCTGATAATGTGTTACTTGCAAAGTTTATCATAGCCAATGTGACAGATAGCTACGGGATGAGCGCCCTGTTCTCATGCGACCCTAGCGCATCAAATCTTGCTTTGCTTGCGCGCGGGAATACGGAAAGAATGACGGAAAATGCGAGAAACATAACGAGAGATTCAGCAAAAATAAAGGAGGTGACAGGCTTAAAGACGGACAATCTGAAGGATAGTTCCGTTTTAACAATCCATAAAGCTGAGCTCAATGATGATCTTGTTAATATAAAAATATCCATGCAAACCAAGGGGGAGTTTGTTCCCTACCTTGCATTTACGGAATTGTTATTATACAATGCTGTAGGTAGTTCTTTAGGAAATACTGTATTTTAAATTAATTTTGCTTCATGCTACTAGAAATTTATCACATAAGTTCCTATATGATATAGATAAGGGAAAATTGCCTTTTAAAGAACCGATAATACAACTAAAATAATGATAGTTGCTTTTTTTAAATGTTAAATAAAATAAGATATTAATCATGGCGAAAAATTTTAATCAAGTAGACAAACCGCTGAATCCACTTAAAGCAGCTTTGGAAAAATGCCGCGCTGCTTTCAAAGTGGTGTTCGTTTTTGCATTTTTTATCAATCTGCTTATGCTCGTTACCCCGCTCTATTCCTTGCAGGTGCTAGATAGAGTGATCGGCAGTGGGAACCTTTCAACCCTTTTGATGCTTTCTATTATTATAGGGGTTGTGTATTTTGTGCATATGAAGCTGCAAATCGCCAGATCATTTACTCTGATCAAAGTTGGTGAATGGCTGGATAACAACGTTGCACCAACTATTTTTGGGCATTCGATCTCCGCATCGGCGACCAAAGTAAACCCGGCTTCAAGCCAGTTGCTTCGTGATTTCCAGACTATTAAGACATTCTTCACAAGCACAGGGATTAACACGGTTTTTGATGCTCCTTGGAGTATTGTGTATATCACTGTGATTTTCTTGATTCATCCATATATAGGCCTCATAACAATTTTTGGCGCGGTGCTTATTGTATCTCTTGCATTCTTCAATGCGGTGGCTACGAACAGAACTCTTGGCGAAGCGACTGAGTTTTCTATTAAAAGTATGGGGCAAGCAGAAATTGCGAACAGAAATGCCGAAGCCGTGGAAGCAATGGGAATGATTGCTAATGTGAAGAAAAACTGGGCTAAGTTTAATGAAGCATCTCTTGCTAAGCAGTCCACTGCAAGCTATAGAAATGGTGTGATTCAGAACTTCTCAAGATTCATACGTAACATTATGCAAATGGCTGTGACGGGCACTGGTGCTTATGTCGTTGTGTCCACAAACGGGCAGGATATGACAACTGGTGGCATGATTGCTAGCTCTATTATCGTGGGCAGAGCCCTTGCGCCTTTTGATAATTCCATTGTTATGTGGAAGAGTATTAGTGGTGCTATGAAATCATATAAGAACATTAATTCATCTTTTGACAAGCATGAAGAACGGGATCAAGCAATGCCTATTCCGCATGTTGATGGTCACTTGACTGTAGAGAATGTATATTATGCAGCTCCGACGCCTCCGGGGAAGCCGCAACCGCCTATGCCAAAGCATATTCTAAAAGGTGTGTCCTTTGCATTGCAACCGGGTGAGAGCCTGGCTATCATTGGCCCCAGTGCTGCTGGTAAATCTACGCTTGCGAAACTTATTGTTGGTGTTTGGCATGCCTCTTCTGGCTCTGTTAGGCTAGATGGTGGCGACGTGTTTACTTGGAACAGAGAGAATTTCGGGCAGCATGTTGGTTATCTTCCGCAAGGGATTGAGCTTTTTGGCGGAACTATCAAGCAAAATATCGCAAGAATGATGGATGATGCTGACCCTGCGAAGGTTATTGACACCGCAAAAATGTGCGGCGCTCATGAGATTATCTTAAGATTCTCTGATGGTTATGACACTGATATTGGGCCTGGTGGTTCTAATTTATCCGGTGGTCAGAAACAAAGGATTGGTCTTGCAAGAGCGTTCTTTGGTGACCCTAAATTAGTGATTCTTGATGAACCAAATGCAAACCTTGATGAAGCTGGTGAAATGGCATTGTCAGATGCACTAAAAGCTGCAAAGGCCAGAGGAATAGCTGTTGTGCTTATCTCTCACCGTCCATCAGTTTTGTCTGAAGTTGACAAGATAATGGTGCTTCAAGATGGTTCTGTTGCAAGCTTCGGTTCTCGCGAGGAAGTGCAAGGGCGCATCAAGACTCTTAAGAATGGTATGATCCATATTAATGACTAGAAACACAAAATAGATATAGATATGTCAGATAATAAAGAAAAACTTACTCCAGAAAAGCTGAAACAAATTCAGCAACTACAGCAAATGATGGCTATGGCTGCTAAAGACGGGAAAGTTCCTGGTGGGCTTCCTCCTGGTGGCCTCCCTCCTGGTTTTCCTGGTATGAAAAAACCGAGTAAATGGAGCCTTAAAGGGATGTTTATCGGTACATTGCAGGGAATGCAAGGCGGCGTGAAATTCATCGATCAGTTTGTTAATTTCATTACCAAGCAAGATGGCGACAAAACTAATGACGTGATCAAAAACGCAAGATCTCCAATATTATTTGGAACTTTCGTGATTTTCTTCTTCGTATTGGTTGGAGTGGTTTGGTCAGCGACGGCTCCGCTTGACAGCGCCGCAGTTGCGATTGGAACGGTTATTAGTAAATCACAGCTAAAGCAAATAAACCACCAAGAAGGTGGGGTTTTGGAAAAATTTTATGTTGAGGTGGGCGACAGAGTAGAAAAAGGCGACAAACTTCTTGAGTTTGATGACACGAAAATGCACAGTGAGTATGAAATCATCTTGAATAAATACAGAATTTATCTGGCTATTGAGACTAGGCTAACTGCTGAGATCAATGATGATCCTGAGATTACCTATCCAAAATTTCTGCTTGACGATCAGTCCGTGCCTGAAGTTGCCAAGATCATCGAGACTCAGAATAGTATGTTCTATTCCAAGCATGAAATAACTGTTGCCGAGAAAGCTTCTATAGAACAAAAAGTTAAACAAACAAATCTTCAAATAGATGCACAAAATGCAAGAAAAGTCGCGCTTAATAAAACTCGGGAAATTGTTCAAGACAGGCTAGAGGCCAGTAAAAAGCTTAGTAAAAAAGGCATCATCAAAAAGACTGATCTACTTAACCTTGAAGAAAAAGAAGCTGGCACTCTGGGCGAGCTTGCTATAGCAGATATTGAAATAGCAAAAATGCACCAAGAGATAATCAAGTCAAATATTGAGTTGATAAATCTGGATAACCAAGTTTCAACGCGGGCCCATCAAGAGCTAAAAGAGGTTCAGCTTAGTCTTGCTGAGGCTAAAGAAAGGCTTGTTCTTTTAAAAGATGCCTTGAGCAGAGTCATTGTTAGGTCCCCTGTGGACGGCGTGGTTAATAATTTATACCACCATACTGTTCGTAGTGTGATCCAGCAGGGGCAGCCTATTGTTGATATCTCCCCAACTGCGGATTCTCTGGTCATCGAGGTTAAGCTAGAGCCGCGTTTGATTAGTGATATTAAGGTTGGTCGCCTTGCAAAGATTCGTTTCAGCGCCTTTAAATCCAGGACTACTCCTTTATTCATGGGTGAGGTAGTTTCCATGTCTCCTGATATTGTCATTGATCCAAGGCAGCAAAACAATCCTACCCTTGCTAATGGTTATTATCTAGCTCGTATTGAGATAGACATGGATGCTTTCGAAGAAATCGCCAAGACAAGGAATCTGGAACTATTGCCAGGAATGCAAGCTGAGGTGCAGATAATAACTGGTACTAGGACTATGCTGCAATATCTTTTGGACCCGGTCTTTGATGCGATGTTCAAGGGGTTCAAAGAAAAATAAAAAAAACACAAAAAACTTGTTGACGGGAGTCCTGCATTAGTATATAAATCTTACTATAGGTACGGCGCTGAGAAATCAGTCCTTATCTATAAATTCCGGTTCCAGTGGAAGAACTCGACTTAGGTTGGGTTCTTGCACACAGGACAGATAGTTTTTACACGCAAGTTTTAAGACCTACTAAGAATCAAAAGCTTTTTCGGTGTTATTCAACGAAATGGGGATGTAGCTCAGGGGTAGAGCGTCTGCTTTGCAAGCAGAATGTCGTGGGTTCGATTCCCTCCATCTCCACCAGCTTTTGCTCGAAGAGCTTCAGCTGGCAGGCCAGCTTGAAGTTCGCAGAACAAAAGCTGCCCGCCATAGCTTTAGCGAAGGAGGGCTGTTAAGTTTTCATCTTATTACTGACATCGCGGTATATACCGAGCACATAGATAACAGTTTTACCCCAAAAGGATCAGTAGTAGGTTCGATTCTACAACTATCCATACCGAAATATCCTATATCAAAATCCATAAATTGTACAAGCCAAATATTATCTTCAACTTGCATAATCCCTACATTTTGTCCAGCAAGTACGGTGCTTACGTTGATTTTCTTTTTTCCAATACAAATTCTGCCACAACTAGTAATCATGACTATTTTATCAGCAAAGGGATAGTCAATATCTGGCAGCCCCTTATAAACCTAGTAGAGGGTGTATACAGATCAGCGGGATATTTGTTAGCAATACCTTGATGAGGCCTCTCATGGTTTATACTTTAACAAAGTGATCAAATTTTTCTTGTTGCTGCAAAAAATTAAATGCAGCAGGTTTGGCAGCATCTTGCTTTAATGTTCTATGCATACGTTCGTGACGACCATTTTGTTGTGGATTACCGTGTTTAATTCTTTCAATTTTTATACCAAGCCTAAGCCACCAAACCGACAGTTTACTCAAGCCATGTAAAGCATTGCTCGGAGAGAATGGTGTGCCATTATCACTACGAATAGCTTCTCTGGAAGGCCAAATTCTTTAAACACGGCCTCAAACACAGCAAAAGCACCAAATGCTTTTGTTGATTCTTGGCCTTCGCATGCAAGTAAATATCGGGAATAATTATCAGTAATGGTCAAAGGATAGCAATATTGTTTGTTTCCAAGAATAAACTCAATTTGAACTTATTTGCGGCAATTTTAAACAAGAATCATTAGAAGCTACGTCCGCAGGCCTAGAATATTTCGTATTTTTAGAGATTTTTTCATCTAGATTTAAATTTTTGAGTTAAAATATTGGATATATTTTAACTCAAAAATACGGGGTATTTTAGGCCTGCCCACGGAGCTTCTTACAACAGGAATTTTAACATACACAAAGATTATGATTAACTCTCCTTTTTCGGTAATTATAGCTACCGCTGGACAACAAGAGAGCTGCACGAACAAGCATCTGACCCTATATGCTAGAATTGCTGTGTCAAATCATCTCCCCAGGTCGCCGTCACCTCTCACATTGCGAGGCTTAGGTTGCCCGCCGCGAGGAGCAGAAGAGCTACTCGTTTGCGTGGAGGCTCGAGATGCTCTTAAGGTTCTAGCGCTTTGTTGAAGTTGTTGTTGATCTTCGGGAGGTAATGGAAAATTATGTGCCCCCACGTCTTTTCCGTGTGTAAATTCTGATACTAATCTACTAACTTCTCTAGGTATCTCAGGATTTTTTCTTTCGTCCAAAGAGTGCATTGCTGCATCTTTGCGCATTGTCTCATTTTCAAATACATACTCTATGTGCTGCAAAAGTGGGTGTTTTTGGGGGATGGGATCGTCTGGCCTTGCTGGATTGCGTGACCTTGGATTGCGTGGCTGCCGATGGCGCTCCAACAGCGCTTCCTTAGCTGAGCTCAGTAAGTCAAGATTTTGTAGTTTGTCAGTTATTACGATGATATCTTCAGGTATATCAGATGTTATCTCAAGCATTAGTTTGGCAAAATATTCTTTGCCACTCCTGTCTCCGTGCAATAACAATTCATCTAATTTATTTTCCTTGATAATTGCTTTAATAACTCTTTGTTCCATGCCGCGAAATATAGAATTAGCATATCGACAGTCTAATAATGCTGCAACATTCTCTGCGTCTATGGCGCGTTCTACTATTTCTAGTTGTATATTTGAATTATTTATATTCGCCTCCAAGACGGAACGAGAATGATCATCTAATGATTCAACAAATCTTTCCAAACAACCACTTTCCACAACATTACCAATAACTGACTGTATATTTTCTGTTGACATATTAGGTTTGACGTACATGCTTATTATATCGTCGCTACTGCTAAATCTATTGAACATATGCAGTGCATCGTGACGACCAGATGTTAATTTATCTAATTTATTTTCCCTGGTAATTGCCTGAAAAATCTCATCTTGTCTACCTTCAAATATAGAGTCAGCATATTGGCAATCCAATAAGTCGGCCACTTTTCCTGCATTCATAGCTCGCTCTATTATTTCTTGATTCATAGATGAATCTAAACTAGTAATTTCATCATACAAGACGGAGCGAGAATGATCATCTAATGACTCAACAAATCTTTCCAAATAACCGCTTTCCGCAAAATAACCAACAACATCCAATATATTCTCTGCATCCATATTATTTCTAACATGCATTTTTATCATTTCCTCAATTGTTATTTTGACTCTTTTGGCTTGAGGTTCATCTATATCGTTTTCAGCATTGCTACGATTACGCTTAGCACCTGCATTTACCTCATCACTTGTTTTGGCTCTTTTAGCTTGGGGTTCATCTATATCATTTTCAACATCGCGACGATTACGCTTAGTACGTGCATTTACTTCTTCGATATCGCTCATTGGATCTTTGCTCATGATGATTATTCACCTCTCTAATAAAATTATACAATTCGATATTGCCATGGTTTAACAAGATTTATTCCAGCCTTTAGTCTAGTTATAATGCTTACAAAAGTTTGCCCAAGTGAAGATACCATAGATTATTATTTTATATTGCGCATTAAATTGCATGATATTCAATTCATAATTGTATTATATCTACATTCAGAACATTGGTATAGTATTTTGTTTAATATTTCAGAATAATTCATTGATAATATGAGTATTTTGCCTCTCCCGCAATAAATGTGGCCTAGCCTAGTACAACAACGATATTAAATAAAACGATATCATTACTCCCCAGTCTTTGCTGAGCTAACTGCTATTTTCCCTTTGGAATATCCATCTAGCTAAGAAAATACGGGGTATTTTAGGCCTGCCCGCGAAGCTTCTAAAGCATCCTCATCCGCATCGCTACTTGCATCACCTAATGCAGATAATGTTTCTTCCTGCTACTGGTTCAATAAATTCTCTGCACTGCTGTTCTCTGCAGGCATTAAATGTTCTAAGAAGCTATGAAGTAACCTAGAATATTTCGTATTTTTAGAGATTTTTTCGTCTAGATTTAAGTTTTTGAGTTAAAATA
>NVVL01000072.1 GCA_002402195.1 Rickettsiales bacterium
AAAACCCCAAAACCCCAAAACCCCTAATTCCCAAAAGAGTGGTTTAGTTAAACGTAGTTAATAATTAAATAATCATTCCTGTTATTTAAGATGAGCATTGGAGACATTGAACTTCTCCTCATCTGCAAGAGTGGCGTCGATGTCAAACTTGTTTGAGGTGAACATGCCATCATCCTTAGCAACATCTGAAGTTGATCTTACCTGTACCATATCGTATTTGGATCTTCTTCTCATGACCATAAAAGCAACAATAGCTCCAAGGATCAACAAAGCAGCTGAGAAGATTAAAAGTCCAAGAACTGGGTACTTCACGTTAGATTCTGACTTTTCAATACTGTTATTACCTGTTGAGCCAGCTCCGTCAGGTCCACTAAGATAACTTTCCATTCTTAAGATTGGCATTCCTAAGTGTTTTTCAAATTCTCCACTAGCATAGAGTGATGCGAGCATATCATTGATCTTGGAAAGTTCAAGCTTTTGCTTATCTGGATCGTTGGCATATTCTTCATTCAACGTGATGAAATAATGAATGATAGATGAACCTGTTTTAACTCCAACAATCTTTATTCTTGATGAATGAACACCAAGAACTGAAGCTAGTCTATCTTCAAATTTAGTGTTTCCTCCAGCAGAGAAGAATTCTTCGAAAGTCCAGTTGATTTCAACCATTCCGTAGACGCAATCTTATTGAGAAGTGGTAACTCTACAGTTTTCGTGAAGCACGAATGAAAGAATGTTTTCTACCGGGGTCCATGTGCATTCTCCACAAGTATCTTGAGTAATATGACTGGGTTCAGTGTCACCATCATAGATGGCATTGCATTCCTACTTTTGTTCAGGTTGAAGTTCTCCATAGAGATTAAGTTGAGTGTAAACTGCATGATATCCAGCATCAACGAATTGAACTCTGACCTGTAGTCTCTTGATAACATCATCTTCTCTTTGTAATTCATAAACAGTTCTAGGAGCTGCAGTTCCGGTGAACTCAACTTGGACTTGATGTCCAACAGTCAGGTCATTTGAGTTTTCACATTGGGTTTGGACAAGTGCTGGGAATCTTGAGAGTCTCTTAGCTGATGAGTAATAAAGTACCCATCCATAATTTCTGAACGCATTTAAGGTGTTAATTGCACCAGTGATGCTCCAATCAGGCTCTTCGATGACGGTTAGGCCATCAACAGTGGCAGTCTTAGCATAGAGATTGACAGGTTAGAGTGATCTTTCGTATGAGTCTGTTTTATCATCATTTTGCATAAGCAATATATCGAGACAGAGAGTTTGCGAACAGAACCATGAGTCATTCCATTCAGATACTTAAGTACAGTCATCAACTGAAACGAAATCATCAACGATTCTATTTGGTGGGACAACAAGTCCTCCAGTCATAGAGAAATCAAATCCATAATCATTAGTGCATGATTCATCAATTGTTGACTCAGAGATACTGATGAAGTAATTTCTTGGTCCAGTACAGTGGAAGTCACCACAGATAGAGAGTTGGACCCATTCAATTGGTGCATCAAAAGCAACATGCAAGTTTGCGATGTTTGAATCAATGATAGTAATGCCTGTGACTTCAGTAATGGCTTGATAATCAGTCATATGAGTGTTATAACCGAACATGACATCAAATTCATCAGAGAATCCTGTAAATGTGCATCCAGCGACGTAATGAGTTTGTCCCCATGAACTGTCACTATGGATAGAGTTCCATGGGAGTGAAGCTCCGTGAGCTGGAAGTGATTTACCTCCATAGGTGACTGATGAGAGTTCAATAGCAATAGTGGCTCCGAGTAATTACACAGTGTTTGAACTTGAACCACAGAACCATGAATCATTAATATAAGTTTCAGCATGGACATTATCGTGTGATTGTAAGTGTAGAGATACACCAATAGTATTATCAATGGATGTCAATTCAACAACTTCGATTGTTGTCAAGTTGAAGTATGTTGTGAATCCAATGCGTGAAGCCTTATAGACAGTGTTTCTTCCAAATACCTAGTGGTTCTCGTTGTATCTGTGGTAAGCAATGTCGTTTTCTTAAATAACTATACCATATGTAGTTGAATGAACAACATTTCCAGAAGCTGTAAGATTATCTAAATCTGTTCCTTCTGAGTCAGCAGGTAGTGAAGCTCCGTGATGGACTGATCCAGCAACAATGTTATCTTGAACCGTTAATCCAGGACATTAATCTTTTCCAGGTCCTCCTCGTCTTGAGCAAATCCAAAGTCCGAAAACAACATCAACTAATATACCATCTTCATCACCAAATTCTCTGTCTGAAATTCCAACAAGGATATTCTATGAAATGAGAACATTAGTAGATATCGTGACTTGGAAGCCAATAGCAACATGATGGAATACAACATTATTGAGAATGTCAACATTAAAAGCTTCGTCAATATTAATAGCCCAACCTCTTCCATAGTTGAAAGAACAGTATTGAATTAATTGTCTCAAAGGTGCTCCTTCTGTTTCTTCCAATCTTCTTTCGCTTTCTTCCTCTTCTTCTAAATCTGGATTTGCAAATTGAGAGTTTATGATTCTAACAGCTGCTTTTGGTGAATCATATTGAGAACAGTTGAAGAATTCAACAGCATTAAGGAGAACATGTCCTCTTCTAATTTGAGATGCTGTGATTGCTGCTCCTTAATCATCTGTCATTGGAGTACCATCTGGTTTTAAAGCATGGAATACATCAGTGAAATCCATTGTCACGAATTATGCTCCCCATCCATCTCCTTTGATTTCAATATAGAAATATCCCTCTTCTGCATTATGGAGAATAGTATAATATCTACCTTGAATATCTTTGACAAGGTCTCCAGCTGAAATAGTTTGTGGATCAGTTTTTGCAAGTACTCTGTCGACATGATAGAGTCTATCGTTATGCTCTGTAAATATCATTTTTCTCTTATTTTCTTATCTCTTTTTGTGACTTTTCTTGAGTTATCTTCCTCCTGTTAAGCTTAATCTTCTTACTCTTCTTTCTTCTTCATCGTCGTCACTCTTGCTTTTACTCTTACTATCAGATTTGCTGCTTTTACTCTTGCTCTTACTGCTGCTCTTGCTACTTTTCTTTGTTGAGCATGATGAACTACTTTTAGCAGAATCATATTTGCTTGATCCATCTGTGCTTGAAGCGCTCTTTGTGGATGAAGAATCCTCGTCATTGATGGGAGATTTCAATATTACTTTAAGAGTTTGGTCTTCAACTCCTATAATTCTTACACATCTAGACAAATGAATGACTTCAGTTCTAATATCTGTGGAACAATCTGACTCTCCAGCTCCTGTTTCAGCACCAAAATGATAGAAACTGATTTCGGTATCAACTGTGATAGTTGCTAAATTACCGTCTACTGAAATGTCTAAAATAGTGAAAGATTCTCCTTCTCTTGCATTAAAGCCTGAAGGTGCCAAAGCAATTCTATCACCAATGACCCAGTTAGAAACTTCAGATTCATCAACTGTAATTGTAGTGGAACCGATTTCTGCACTCTCTAGCAATCTTGTCATTGATTAGTTGTGATAGTAAGAATTAACTGTGAAGCTTCCAGTGTTAACAATAGCTTTATTGCCTGCTTCAATAAGACTTCCTGCAACAATATGAGCATCTTGCTTATTACCAGACAATAAGAAATCAAATTTTCCCTTGAATGTATAATTTTGAACATTTTCAGCTGTAATATCTTCATCTTATTCTGGGAATAGACCAACATAGACATGTCCTTTTCTTGTGAAGATGTGCTTTGCCTGAATTCTTCCAATAAAATCTTCAGCTTCAGCGTTGTTACTAGCTAGTTTGTCGTAGGCAGTCTTTGGCTTATCATAATCAATTTCATCTTGATAGATATAGATAATTCCTCCTTCTTCTGATCCGTTATGTTTTGTTTTCTTCATTGGTATGATCAAATTACCATTCACGATGACAGTTCTTAAAGCAGGAGTGTTATTAGTAGTTGGTGAATAGAAGAGATCATATATAACATTCCTTCCTTCAAGAATTTCGACATTATCACCATTGACTGGAAGCTCGTATCTAACAAAGCCATCTCTGTCTTCTTCATCATCATTTTCTTCTCTTATTAATCTTCTTCTTTCAGGCTCAGGTTCTTCAGCCTTGAACCAATGTTGAGAGTTACTCCAATATCTCAAAAATGTTTCCTTTTCTGCAGCAATTAATCCTGGAATGCATTTACTAATGTCTCTGCAAATAATTACTTTAGCATGCAAATTTTTGTATTATTTGCTTTCCATTGTTGGTGCAACTACTTCTAATCTTCTCTCTGTAGCACACATGTCTTAATTTTGATAATATCCACTAATAACAAAATGCCACATTTCTGCAGCGTAATCATAATAGTTGTCACCATGGCTTGCTCCATCTAACATATTATCAATAGTCGAATCTAAAGTGAGTTTGAATTCCAGAGGAGTACACATCGATCCAATTGCTGTCAAATCAATATCTTCTCTATAGGCAGTAGTATTATGTAAGAAGTGAGTCATTAAGTCTGATGATTCAATTAAAGGAGAAGGTAAAATATCGATTTCGGTAAAGTCTCTTCCGTAACCCCAATGAACTTTATAAGATTCATCTGAAACATAAATAATCGTATGCGCATTTCCTACGCCTCCATGATGTTTCCATAAGAATCTTTAATATTACCATTTCCAATGATCTGATAGATTTTATCCTTCTAGATCTCCCCATAAACCAACAGCATTGTTGAAAGAATATGTATTATCATCTTGATAACATTCAATAATTTATCTGCAGGTAGGTTCTTCTTCATTACCAGACTTTGATCCAGATTTAGAATGTGAATGTGAATGAGTGTGTGAATGTGCATGTGTATGTTAATGTGAATGTGAATGTGAATGTGTATGTGATTTAGATTTTGATTTTGATTTAGATCCAGATTCATTGTCATTGTCATCTGATGATGATGTCGAGCCTTTTCCATGATTTTTAAACTGCTCATAATATTTTTTGCCATGCTTTCTATCACGCTTCTTCAAAAGTCTAACTCCTTCTTCTGGTTCTTCTTCTACACATGGTAAATTTGATTCGATTTCTTCATCAAACTCACCAAGGAAATCTGTTACTCTAATAATATTCAAATGAGCTCCTCTAAAAGTATAGTATGGATTATATTTAGTAAACGTCAATTTTCTAACTTCTCTGCTGTTATGAACACCCGTACCATTGCCAAAAATCATATTGAATAGAATTTCTTCAGCAGCTTCAGCTCCGTCCTCGGGAAGCGAAGGAGTCACGATATATTAATTTGATCTATAATCGTTCAAATATTAAGGTCTTCCATATGTGTAAACTGGGATATCAGTGTGCCTAAAATAATGAATAACCCATAAGAAATCAGTGAAATCTTTGGAGAGAGGGAATTCTGATAAATTAAAGAACGAGTTATCGGGATTTTTGAAAATTTATCTTCCAGGTGAACCAAAATGAATTCTTTGAGCAACATTAGTGAAGGATAATCCATTTACAATAACTTGATGCCCTCCTTAAGATGTTGAATGCCATGTTTCACAATGTGAACAGGTTCCGAAAGCAGCAGCTCTATCAATGCAATAAGTTGTGCCATCAAGCTCAATTCCGTTATCGCATTCGCAGAAGTTGAAGTTTGCGAAGTGAACATTGTTGATTTCGAAGTTTTCAGTTCTTGGAGTGATGATACCCCATACAGATTCTTTTCTTTCGCAGACATCAAGATATCCACAGTTGATTTCATAGCTTTCAGTATCTCTTGCCATCCATGCTGGAGTTCTTCCAACAATGACAGAGTCAATAATATATCCATCTTGTGAATCGGGGAGTGCCCAGTTGGTAAGTGAGTATTCGATACCACAACGTAAGTTATCAGCAGTCTTGAAGTTTTTAGAGATCAAATGTCCAACATCAGTGTAAATAGCTCCGCATCTGACATTCTTATAGCCAGTGAAGTCTTCAAAGATGACAGTTTGTGGTCCCTACTGGTTGAATGCATCAACAAAGTTATGCATCTTGCGGTAAACTCTAAGTCCATACATTTCATTTGAATGTGCTCTGTTTCCACTGAAAGTTCCAGCAGCTTCATACTAAGGCCTGGCTGATGATGTTCCAAAGGTTGAGCCTCTTGGTTGAGATTCAAGATCATACCAGAAACCATTTCCATCTGATCCTCCAGCAGAGTTACCAATGAAGTGATTCATTGGATGTCTAATCCAGAAAGTGGAAGGAATCTTATCAGTGTTCAAGAGAGACCATGATCTTTCAACGATCAAAGCCAAATTGTTATTGAAAGTATTGTTAGTTTCATCTCCATTAGCAAAGTAATAACCATGACCTTTAGTTCTGAAAGAAACATTGTCTTTAATTAAGAGGTTATTGGTGCCTTGGATTCCAACAATTCTGTTGTAAGAATTGTGGATTGAACATCCTGAAACAATAGACTCTCTAGCATTTCCAATTTTATTGAAATGTAGTGGATATCTTCCGATTTGATAGGCTTGTCCAACATATTGGAATTCAGTGTTCATGAAAGTTCCAACAATTCCGTTTCCTCTAGTTTGCGATTCTTCGTTGTAGACCTGTGAAAGATAAATTTGTGCTCCGAATTGATGTTATTGTGAGTCTTCTGGGTTTCCTCTGAATCTGATAGTTCTAGTCAAAAGAGCAACTTCAGCTCTCATCTCGAAGTCTTTTTCTTCGCCTGTTTTACCTGCTGAGAATAAATCTCCGAAATGGTGATACCAGAGAGCTGTGTCAAGTGTAATGCTTGTAGTTTCTGAAGTTTCATCATATGAGATTTCAACAATGGTTCTTTCTTCAGATTCATAGTTTGAGAATGATGTTGTTCCAACAACGATGTGATCACCAACGTGCCATCCTGCATCTCCTGCAACTGAGATATGAGATTCCCAAGGTACTGAGCTTGCATTAAGGAAAGTATGGTCAACAACATCTTGACCAACAAATGAAATGAGTCCGTTTCTGGCTGCAAGAACTTTCTTTCCGAAAACTGGGACAGCTGGGTCGTATTTGGTTCCTGAGAGTGTGATATCAACTCTTGATGTCATTGGTTGAGCTTCAGTTCCGACTTGGAAGTGTCCTCCATCTACAAAGATGATTCTAGCATTGAATTCAAGAAGACTGCTTGAGTCTTCATCATCTGGGAAGAAAAGAATAGCTCCCTAAACAATAATTAAGTTCAATGCCAAAGTGCTCTTATCAACACACAAGAATTGGCCAGGAGGGATCAAAATTGAGTCACCTGTATGTGGTGGGAATTCTCCTCCCCAAGTTCTTGATTCTGAGTATAAGTCGCAATACCAAACCTAGTGGCCTTAGTTAGCAACACGAACACCGTCAATAAGAATGTCAAGTGCTCTATTGTCTGCAAGTACTTCTTTGTTTGCTGGCGTGCATTCGACATATTCATTATTTACAATAGAAGCGCTTTCGCATTCCAAATGATCAATCCATACTTGTGCAGTTTAACTATCCAAAATTCCGTCAATGTAGAATTTAACATTGTGACGGGTCTCGTGTCTGTCAATCCATTGGGGTGAGATCTGTTTCACTGACAATGTCGAGGCTTGATTAAATGTAATAGTTGCTCCTGTATCATAAAATGCTCTACCTCCTTAATTAGAGTATTCAATTTCAATAGCACATTCATCAGATTCATGAACAAGATATCCTTAGAATTCGATCTCAGCAATAGTACAGGCGTTACCTTTACCTCTGAAAATAAAAGTATCAAATCCTTCAAGAGAAATTCTAACATCATTATGTCCAGATTATATCTCAGCTCCTGCTTCCCAAACAGCATCTTCTTCTTCAACTCCATTTTTTGAGGCATAAAGCTTAAGTCCATCATCTCTGTCAATGTAATCTGTTTTACAATCATTAACATTTGGAACCCAATAATCAAATCCAGTGACATATGGAATTCTATGACCATCTGAGAATGTGATAGAAATTTCACAATCTTCTGATCTATAAATATGCTTAGAACCATCATCACCATCTTCAAGAATTTAATCGAAGGCCCAGTTTACAGATTCTCCATCGACCTGAACATCAGTTGTAAAGTCAAAAATTTCCAATGTATCTTCTTTTCCGAGCCCAAACGTGTTAATAGTTTGAACAGTCAAATGTGGAGCTGTGATGCATTCAAAAGTAGCAGATGGTTGAACTGCACACCGTTATCCACAGACTGAAACAAAGTTATCTTCAACGAGATTTCCAGCAATCAAACTGGTATCAGTTGAAGAAAGGAAGTGTCCTGCGAATGAAGAAGTTACGCTTGTAAATCCAACATTTCCAGTCGGAGAATTTTCAAATGTGTCAGAATCAAGAAGTAAGAATCTTCCAGATGAAAATTCGATCCTAAAATGTTCATTGCCGAACTAAAGATCTCCTAAAGCAAATACAATTTCAGTTTGTGAAACTAAGGTGCCTGAGATTGCTTAAAGCCCATAATGAGCAACAGGTGCAGTATCATCAATTTCAAGACCAGATACAGTTAATGTTACAGTACTTGAAGCAATTGAGAATGTTCCAATTGGATTATCACTTGATACTTCATAAGCAGTTGATGATAATTCAACATTTCCTGTCCAAATCGACAGATCTCCTGAGCCAACTGTTAATTAGCAAGTAATGACTTCTGAATCGAATCTGTCAGTAGTTCCTGGCCAGCATGCGTCCTCTCCTCCCTGTCTAATAGTAATATCTTCTTCATAGATACCCAATCCAATAACTCTCCATCCTAAGAATATACCTCCAGCTACTCCATTTGTTCCGTCAAATATAGTATCTTCATGCCACGTAATAGTTGGCTCAATATCTCTGTAGAAAGGTTATTGAGATTATTTTGGAACTCCACCTTGAGGGAAAATAAAGATTTCAGTATGTGAGTTAGTCTTTAAATTTGTAATTCTTGCTGTCAATTTGGTAGCGGTAGCAGTTTGAACTGGCATAGCTTGACCATCTATAACAAACAAAGAGAATTCAGGATTAGTTTCGAAACCTGATCCAGTAGCAACAACGTTGCCATCTGAGAAAGAAAGACCAGTTATATTCCAAACATCTGTATCTGGTTCAAACCATTCAATTTTAGTGCAACCTCCATTCTCTAAATCGTAATCACATGATGCTTCATCAGTTGCTTTTAAGAACACTCTGATTTTTCCCGTATGTCCTCCAGTGGGGCAATGTCTTGGTTCAATGTAAGCGATGTAAACAGAGAGTGTCATACTTCCATCTAAGTTATCCTGGATATTATAAGTCATAGCTGGATTTCCATCAACATAAACATTATTATCTAAGGGATCTGAAGAAGCATTTTTTACAGTTAATTAAAATGAACATCCTCCATGATTTGAGCATTTAATTGGTGCTGAATCTGTGGCTTATCCATCAGGTCCAACAATATCTGTAATTAATGCTTCAACAACAAATTTCTTTGAATATTTGAAAGCTCTCGCTATAGGATGATACAATCTCATATTATAGACTCCAGACGGTCCACCAGGGAAAAGTAATCCATATTCACCTGCATCTTTTCCATTGCTGCCGGGAATAAATCTGCAAGCATTCATGTATATTCTATTAAATGATTCAAAGGGGTCACAGTCTACACCTTCAATTTCTTCACTGCAAGCGACTCCAAAAAGATTGCCAACCAGATTATCTTCGGTATATAATAGAAGTGATTATTTAGTAGTTTGGACTATCATTTCAGTTTTCAATACTGGAGATACAGAAGTAGTTTCAAGAGAACCAAAGGTTCCACCAAAAGCAAAAATACGTATATTTGGACCCGCTTTTTTTGAAGTTCCTACTAATTCAATATCACTATTAACAAAATTATCCAAATTGTCTCCAAAAGATTCCAAAAAATCATAACCATAAAATAGTACAGCAATATAAGTGCCTGATTCATCTTCGAGAATTGAGCATCCGGGACTTTCGGGATCTATGCAGCCTTCTGATGGTATAAATGAGCATTCTATAATACCAGATTCAATAATATCAGAGATTTCACATGCGATAAGGTTATTAGAGTCAACATCCCTCTCCCTTTTCGCAGAATCTGTGATAATTACAATCATATTAAATGCTGTAGCTTCTTCCATTGTTTCAGGTAATCCAATTCCAGTAAGTCTCATTTCTTATCCTTTATTAAGATAGTACTCGACATAATCATCACCCTAAATTATTTTGGAATTTGGATTGCCATGGAAAAAAAGTTCAATTTCGCAATTGAGAAGAGCAGTGTCAATGATTGCATTTCCTTCTGGATAAATAACTTCAACTCCCCAAGCACCAGCAAGAGGATTATTGACAAAAGCTGTAATTTCGGTGTCAGTCCATGATAGAATAACTCCATCTCTATGAGCAAATCTGAGTGTGTGTTCTAATGTACCGAAAGTACCTTCAATAGTCAAAATTCTGTCATCAACATCCCAATCTTGGTCAGTCACAATGTATGGAGATGGATCATCGTGGAAGGATGTTCTGCATTAGGCAATGTTAGTGCAATAAGCATCAACTACAACTCCCATATGAGTAATCTTTACAAGTAAATGATCAGATCCTCCATCATGGATAGCCTTAAGGTTTTCAATAGCAACATATCTGAAGAAATAACTGTCATCGTAATGTCCGAATGATGTGACACTTTGGACAGCTTCAAGTTCCATGTATGCATTCCATTGTGTATCTGATTGTCCTTCAAGAGGATTTGTTAATGAACTCACAAAGGTGATTGAAAGAATGTCATGAGAGGATTCGATCAATTCAACAAGGAATTAAGATCCATCAGTAGCGTGTCTGTAAGCGTTGTGTCTTCCAACCATCAAACTTCCTCTTAAGAATGGGAAAGTGTCTTCAATACAGGCAGTTAAAGCATTTGAGTTAGCTGTATAATGAAGTCTTTGGCTTTCTGATGATTGAACAGTTTATTCATCTCCAAAACTATCAAGGAAAGTGATTCTAGTCAAAAATTGACCTTGAACTGGTCTGTTTGAAATAGTGTAAAGACCATAAAGTTCATCTTCCTCTCCTTCTGGGATATCAAACTCTGCTGGGAGATCTCTTCCAACAAGAGCTTCTTCATTTTTGAGTACAACAATTCCTTCTTCAACATCAGTAACAATTCTGACTCCATGAATGACTAATTGTTCTGCATCACCTGTTCTGCTGATGTCAACTGATCTGAGTAAGACGAATTCATAGACAAATCCTCCATCAGTCAATGCATTTTTATAGACTCTGAATTCTCCATCCCAATGTTCAAGAGTACCAAAGTTGTAAATTTCGTTTCTAAGAGTTCCAGCTGAGGGATAGTTAGTATAAGATTCTGATTCTGTCCATGAGCCATGTCTGCTTAAGAGAAATTCGAAATGGAATGGTTCATCATTATCTGTCACTGGGTCAATATCAATCAAAAGACCAGTCTTGTAACTTTGTCTCACGATATCTTGGTGGATGTTAATTTAGAATTTCTTTTTGTTCTAAAGTGCTGGGTTAGTTGGTAAGGCATCTTCAGTAGCAAGTACTTGATATTCCATTCCAATTGAGCAGTAATCATCACCAGTTGAGTGGCAATGTCTGAATGTGAATCTAGATTGCTCTCCGCTAGCAGCGAATGTGAATGGTGTACCTTCTCCATCACCAGTGTGGTGATATGATCTGAAACCAGAGTTCTTGTTAGAGTTGTCAGCAACGATGGCTAATTCGTCAAAGGCTGTTGATCCTTTATTAAAGAAAAAGTCAACTGATCCATCGCAAGATGTATAGAATCTGTATTCTCCTGCAAGAGGGTTAACAAAGATACCGTCTAATTCTTCGCAATAATAGTTTCTATAATGGATTGTCTCAGCACCTCCGTAATATTCTTCGACTTGAGGGTTTTCGTAGTCAACTTCTGCCCAAGTATCAATATCATTCCCATACCATATTTTTCTTGTAACTCCAGTAGGTGGAGAATCAGTAATAGCAGGTGAATCAGTCAATTGACAAATTATTTTATCAAATGGAGATGCATTGTAAACTAAAAAGATCTCACAATTTTATCCTCCGAATGAAACCTCGTTGTTTGCATAATTTTCAGAATCGAACCCAACTCCTTCAATGGTGATGTATGTTCCAATTGAGTTATAGAGACTTTACTTTGATATTCCAACAACCATAGCACGAGTTTAGGCAATGTAAAGTTCGACAACTTCTACATTGGTTCCATCATGTGCCAAGTTTTTTACTGTGGCATGTGGGACATTATATTAATATCCGACATCAAATCTAGCTGTTACATCAGCCTTGCAGTTTGTTTTAACAGTACCAACAGTGTTTGTAAGAGTGACTCTATCATACCACCAGTGACCATATTCAACCAAGTTAGCATTCGTGTTTTCTCCATTGAATGTCAAGTCTTGTACAAATTAATCTGATTTATAACTGGCTGAGTGTCTTCCCTGAAGCCAAGCAGATACTCTTTGTTTATATCCGAATGTATGAGGAATAACTCCAAAATTAAAAGGAGTTGTTTTCCAAGATGAAGTATAAGAGCATCCTCCTTGTCCTCCGTTGCATGTAATATCAGTAGTCGCATGGTTTCTATAGTATTCGAGCCACAAGCTGAATGAAGTATTGAGGTGATGAGGTTCAGTCATTCCAAGCAGGTCAGCAAGAGGTGGGGATCTCCAAACAAGTTTTCCAAGTCCAGCATTAGAATGAGAAATGTCCTCGTCTTTATAATAAATAAAAATATCCTTACCTGAAAGAGTATATGTCTGAGCGAACGTGCGCGCCCTGTCGTCACTCTCTCTGCTTTTGATCTTGACAAAGTTGTTTTCTGTCTGGGGATTGAACATTTGTCCGGTGAACTCGACATCAGCCCCTCCCATAACAGAACCTTGGATGTTAGTTCTGTTTGAAGTTGACTTTAAGTATCGTAAAAAATGGATCTTGGGGAACGAACCTATTCGGTTAGAAGTAGTAGTTCGTCTCGCTGAAATATTAGTGAACCAATCTTACCAGTGGCGGCCATCAGAAGGACGCAGATGATCAACGCGCTTACCCACAGCGCTTGATATTTCTTTCTTTGCATTATTATTATATATATCTTAGTTTAATCTGAGCCTTTAATAATTTTAAAAAGTAGTGCTGAGCCACCTGAACGCAAGTTTCGCAAGGTACGTTGGCTGATTATTAAATATTATAGAACCTTTTGTCTTCTAAACCTCCATGAGCGTACCAAAATATCCTCTTATGCTATTATGCAGCCCTAAATTGAAGTTATCTTTGACTCTAGGTCTAGGAATGATTGAATAATATGATATAACATTAAGGACCATACATTAGAATGCTGAGCAAAACAGAAGAAAGTGGAAAATTTGAGGCTATCATTCTGACTCAGAGGGATTCATAGTGAAGTTAAATACTTATGTTATCAATAATTAAATCAATTTATTAAATCAATTTTCACGACGAGGCTCAGCACCTCAAATTTCTTTAATCGTATAATAATTTAATTTCTTATTGAGAATGAAATATTCTAAAGGGGTTTTGGGGTTTTGGGGTTTTGGGGTTTTGGGG
>NVVL01000073.1 GCA_002402195.1 Rickettsiales bacterium
GCGAGGCGCTATAATTAAATATAATAAATATATAAGGAAATAAATATGACATATTGTGATCACTCAAATCAGGAAGAATACCCATTTAAGCTCCCAGAACTCCCATTTGCAAAGGATGCATTTGCGCCTCATTTTACGCCAGAGACTTTTGAATATCATCATGAAAAGCACCATAATGCCTATGTGACGAACCTAAATAAATTGCTAGATGCCAATAAAGAGCTGACAGATCTAGATCTTGAGGGGCTTATTGTCCGAACGAATGCTTCGAATGCAGCGATTTTCAACAATGCGGCGCAAATATGGAATCACTCATTTTTCTGGTATTCAATCAAGCCAGGCGGCGGTGGCAAGCCAGAAGGAGAGATGCTAGAAGCTATCGAAAAAGATTTCGGTTCATATGAGAATTTCGCAGCCGAATTCAAAGCCGCAGCCATAGGGCAATTCGGAAGCGGCTGGGTGTGGCTGGTTTATCATAATGAAAAGCTGAAAATTATGAAAACATCCAACGCAGAAACCCCAATCACCCAAGGCGCATTTCCGCTTATTGCTTGCGATGTTTGGGAGCACGCATATTATATTGACTACCGCAATAAACGCCCAGATTATGTTAGCTCGTTCCTGGACCACATGATTAACTGGGAATTCGGTTTGATGCATTTAAAGCGCGCTACCCAGTAAGGAGCGCTGCTTGGGGGAATCTTGGTGTGTGATTATTGTTATTAAGAAGATATGCCATGCATAAGAATAAATTAGAGTTAGTCAAACAACCAGAAAAAATTAAAAAGGTAGATCCATTCCCTTTGGTTGTTAGTAACGCCCCTTATAGATGGAGAATTTAGTAAAACCCCTGGTAGAGAAACAATCAGACAGGAGCATTGTCTAATGCTTCATACACCACTTTTGACATTAATTCCTAAAAAGTCAGTAGCATGAGTATCAAATTACAGTCTGTTATCGCTATTACTCTATTATTTTTGATTTATGTAGTAATAAATTTAATTTATTGGAAAAATCCTGGTATCAATTCTAATAATATAGAATGTCTACAGGAATGTGTTTACAAAAGCCCTAATAGGAAAACAATAACATTAACTTCAATGAACAACCTACTAGAAATTAAATTTATAGCAAACAGTGCCCGTACATGCTTTAATCCTTCATTTCCTATAATACATATTAAAACAAAATCTGATCATAATGCTTGGATACATATAGTACGTACCGATGCAGCCGCAGAGGAATTACGGTTTTTTATCGATACCGATAAAAAATTTACTCCATTTTATAACTTTAATGAAGATTTTTACGATGCCCCTTTCTGGTATTATGGGATTTTCAATAAGCCATTAAGCTTTTGGGAGGGGCATGCTTATGCCGTAAAAGTTGATCATGATAGTAAAACAATAACATGCATGGGAGGAATCAAATGGGGTTTTAAGCTACAATATTTTTCTCTTAAACCTAAAATGATTGATCCCATATCATTATCTCATGAAGACTGGAAGAAAGATTGGTTGTTTTTCAGCAAGTCTTTAACAGGCTATACGTTAAAGGTAAATTAATTAAAAGATTAAAGAGTGCTGCATAATTTATACAGCGACATCTCTCAGTTGGCCTGCACATGCACGGAGTAGTTACTATGTCTTTAGGTGGTAAGTCCTTTATGGTTTTAGTTATATATTTTTTCTCGAAATAATTTCATTACTAAACATAATAATTTACTCAATAAAATACAAGCATGAGTTGACTAGTTTGTTATAATTTGATAGAGTGTGCATGGTGCGCTTATGTTCTATCCGATGAGCTTAACAAAGCTTCTAAATAGCAAAATAATAACCAAAAACACAGAATATTTATGTTTGAATTTATCGAATTTGCATCAGCAATCAGGGCTCTTTATCAATATGTGAATGATGAGCTTGTAGAAGAAGATTTTTGGCTTATCACAGAAGAACAACGCAAGCGCTTGCCGAAGGAAGACCAGACAGGAGTTTGGTATATGCTCAATCCAGACAAGCAAAAGAAGGATCAAAACTCGGTTTTTCTTGTTGACAAGGCTGAAAAAGACCGCCTCATCCGCGCTGTTGCCTTCATCAAAAGCTCTGCAAAGAAATTACCAGAAAGCGCTTCTTTTTTAGAAAAATTATTATACTGCAAGAAAACCCTACCCCCAGTGCTTTTTAAATTAGAGAGCTAAACATACGGGGTATCTTAATACGGGGTATCTTAATACGTCGTATTTTATATCGCTTCATAGCTTCCTTTAAGCAGACTGAAAATCCTTTTCGTTAACAACAACTTCTGTGAGGGTTACGCCGATTTTTTCGTCGACAATTACTATCTCGCCTTTGGCAACTTTTTTGTTATTTACATAAACATCGATGGGTTCGCCGACGGTGCGTTCTAGCTCAATCACGGCTCCGCGGCTTAGTTTTAAAATATTACTCAGTGGCATAGTGGTGCTTCCCAGGACAACAGAAACCTGCACCGGAACGTCATATAGAGCCTCTAATGTTAATTCTACATTTTCCTTTTCAGCTTGTTTTTTCGCCATATTCTCTCCTATAATTTAAGTCGCGCTTTTAAGTTGCTCTATTATCCTATCAATCTCAGACGCTAATTGCTCCTGATTATATTCAAGCTTTGTCTCCCCCCATTCAAGCTTGCAATCATCGGTGCCAAGCGTGTCATCTTTTATTATAGTAAAACTATCTTTGAATCTATCTTTAATACCCTCTGCTTGCAATGCTTTTGTGCAAAAATCATATCTATCTGGGTGAATTGTTAGAGTTATGCTGCCTTCTTTGTAGAATTTTTTCAGCTTCTCTAACAAACCATTCACAATTATCTCTTCAAAATTGGCGGGTAAAATTAAATGTAGCTTTTTTACAATAGAAGAAATGGACTCAGCTGATGCTTTTGCAATTTGTGCGCCGATATCTACCTCAGGAAGAATTGCAGATAGCTTTTCCTCAAGCAGTTTGGCAAAGTCAACGCCCACCTGCGGCGCAGCTGTGCCTGCCCCCTCTGGTGCTGTCTGCTCCGCTGCGCCCTGCACTGGCTCTGCCTGAGCTGTGCTGGGTTCTTGGGGTGCTCCTTCTGCTGCTGGCTGCGCAGCTGAACCCCCCGCCCCTGTGCCAGAAGCTACCCCCTCGCTCGCTCCAGAAGGAGCCCCTGCCCCCGTGCCTGGCGCGCTAGCTGCTCCATCAAGCTGCGGGGAAGGTGCTTGTATTCCAGTTGCTGGAAGTGGTGTTTGCGCTGCATTCTCTCCGGCTGGGTTTGTTTTTTCTGCAAGGTTGGATCCTCCCGAAGAATCGTCATCATCCGGGTCTGAGTCTTCTTTTTTGTCATCCACAATTTTGTTTAAATGCCCTGTCACTGCGTCGTTTATCAGCTCATCAGCCTCTGTTTTTTTGGCGTGAGTATTAGAATTCACAACATTGGCTTTGGGCAAATCTTCAAATTCAAATTTTTTATGCTTTTTAGACACAGCTATATTATAATTTTAAGTTACAAATTCTTCTTCCTCATTGTCAAGCGACACGTCAATCTCGCCATTTTCAATCAAGCCCTTAGCCACTGACACTACGTCAAAGCGGGCAGCGTCCACATCCTTCATTCTGACAGACCCAAGAGACATGATATCTTCCTCGATGATCTTTGCAGCACGCTGAGACATGCTGGAGAATACCATTTTTTTCAGCTCATCCGAGGCACCTTTAAGAGCAAGAGTAAGGCGCGATTTTTCAACATCACGAAGCAGGCGCTGAATGCCTTTAGAGTCAATCTTAAGCAGATCGTCAAAGGTAAACATCATATCCTTAATTTTCGTCGCAGCTTCTGGCAGATTCGACTCAAGCATAGTCATGAACTTGACTTCAGTGCTTCTGTCGAGATTACCAAATATACCCACAAGCCTTTCGATACTGTCGTATTTTTGCGTTTTCCCAACACTACTGATGAACTCAGCTCTCAGGATTTTCTCCACTCGCTCTAGAACTTCCTTCTTAACGCTTCCCATGCTCAGGATTCTTGAGATAATCTCAAATGCAAAACTATCTGGAAGGTTGCTGAGCACTTTAGCCGCATGGTCTGGCGCGATCTTAGAGAGCACTAAAGCTGCAGTCTGTGGGTGCTCGTTTCTGAAATATAGGGCAAGCAGCTCTTCATTAACATTAGCAAGTTTTTCCCAGGTATTCTTCCCCTGAGGGCCCCGGATTTCGTCAATAAGAGCGTCCACCCGATCTTTATCAAGAATTTTCTGCAATAAACGCTCAGTATTATCCAAATTACCAAAAAATGTAGAGTCACCTGCCATATCCGTGGATAATTTGTCCATAACAGAATCCACCGCTTCTGGGGCAACAGAACCCAGATTTGACATTGCATGCGAAATATCAGTAATCTCCTCCTCAGACATCAGAGAAAATATCCTGGTTGCGTTATCATCAGACAGTGAAAGCAGCACTATGGCTACCTTCTGAGTTGCTGTTAGCTTTGCAATATCCTTAACTTCAATTCCCATTAATGATCCTCATTAAGCCATTTTCTTAACACACTAACCAAATCTTCTGGGTTTGAGTCCGCCAGCTCGTTGATCTTGGTAACAGGCGAAATCTTCACTGGAACTGGGGTCTCAGAAGCTGCCCCCTCCACTGGCGTGCCATCAGCAGAAACAGCCACGACTCCCCCAGAAACCCCGCCCTCTCCAGGAATACCACCAGCTGCATCGATAATATCACTATCCATGTCAGCTTGATTGTTCTTGACCTCAAAGGCTTTCAGCGCAACCGGTTTGATCACAGTGATGAGCACTAAGAATACCAAAATAGCGAAAATCAGCACTTGGAACAGATTCGGCAGATGCTCCATCACCCAATCTACTTCATCATCGTCAAATGGTTCCAGGTTAGAGGAGAATCTTATATTAATAACCTCAATCTTATCACCACGATCATCATCGAATCCGGTTGCAACCTTCACTAGGCTGACGATTTTATCCAAATCCTCCTTGGAACGGTCGCTATAGGAAACTTCCTGTGTTTCCGGATCTGTGGTATAATTACCATCAACCAAAATCCCAATAGACATTTTAGTGACGACTCCGCTCTCGGAAATATGATTTTTTATCGTCTTGGAAATCTCGTAATTCGTGGTCTGATCGCTCTTTTCTGTTGTAGCAAAATTACCACCAGCCCCGCCGCCGCCGCTATCACCGCCAGGTATGTTATTCGCTACTGAAACATCACCGCCACCACCGCTGGAAACTGGCGTTTTCTCACGCTCATCAACCGACTGCACCGAACGAATCACCGCACCTTCCGGGTCGTATATCTCAGAATTAGTAACAACCCGGTCGAAATTCATCTCCAAAGATACTTGCGCTTTTACCTTTCCAGAACCGAAACTATGCGAGAGAAGCTCCTCAATCATCCCGCGGAGCCTATTCTCACTGCCAATCCTCATCTCTTCATTTTTACTGCTGGCAAAATCCATATTCTCCTCAGAGGAGCCGATTTTCAGTGGTTTGCCTTTAGTATCGACTATGGTTATATTCTTCATCTCCAAACCAGGAACAGAAGTAACGACTAAGTGACTAATCGCATCTATACCAGATTTAGAGAGCCTTCTGCCCCCCCGAAATTTCAAAACCACAGAGGCTTTTGGCTCCAGCCTTTCTTTCGAAAAGATCTCCCTTTGCGGCATCACCAAATGCACCCGGGCGCGGCTTACCTGATCAAACGAGGTGATCGTCCTGCTTAGCTCCCCCTCCAGAGCCCGTATTAACTTCACATTTTGCGAAAAATTTGTCGCACCAATGCTGTCTTCTTTATCAAAAATCTCATATCCAACAATAGACCCCGCATTCGGAAGGCCAGATTGCGCCAAAGCCAGACGAGTGCTCGCCACTTCGGATTTATGCACCTTGATCGTACTACCGTCAAACATCGCCTTATAGATAATTTTGCGAGTATCTAGATCTTCGGCTATCTTGGCACTATCTTGCAGGTCAAGATCAGTATATAAAACAGCAAACTCATCCTCCCCAACCTTTGACAGAAAGAGGATAAACATGATGATAGAAGCAAGAATAGTCACCGCGATTGCAGCAAGCTTTGCTGGGCTCATCTCCTTAAGAAACTGAATTAATACCTGCATTGATAACTAAATTCCCGAATTAAATTATTCAACTAAAATACTCTAAATTTAAATACGCTTACACCTTAAATACGTGCCCACTATTTTATCCAATAGCTCATCGGGTTCGGATGCGCCTTCCCTTCAAATAAATATTGTAAAGCAAGGATGCTGCGAACCACAAACCAAATAACAACAACCATGTAAAAAATAACGCCGATAAAAATAAAGGCTGTAATCATCGAAATTAACATCCCCAAAACACCCAAAACAGCGCTTCTAAAAGCGAATATATAGTGGCTTTTCCATATTTCATCCTCATTATTCTGATTAGCATACGCAAACACACCACCAACTATAGGCAGAAGCGGCACAAGCACTCCGCATAAATATAACATATAGATCAAGATCAGATTCTTCTTCCCTGGCTCTAAATATTCCTTTATTTCATCACTCATTTGCAGCCTTTAGTTGGTTAAGGTCTTTATCACCGCACCTAGTATACTACCATGTTTGATATATCCCACCTCATTAGCGGTATATATTTGCAATGTCACGTTGATAGTTTCATTATTATCACTATTTTTCCTCTTAATAACGCATGTTAGAGGCTGATATGGGGTAATATCGTCGCTCATTCCCATGATGGTAATTTCCTCATCGCCCTTCAGATTGAGGCTCTTCCAGCTTGTGCCTGAATTAAATGCAATAGGCAGCACTCCCATACTCACAAGGTTTGACCGATGAATACGCTCGAAACTCTCGGCTATCACCGCCTTCACGCCAAGCAAATTAGTTCCCTTAGCCGCCCAATCTCTTGATGAGCCCATGCCATATTCCTTGCCTGCGAAAATCACCAGAGGAACAGCATTTGCGCGGTAGTCCATAGCTGCATCATATATAGTCTCTTGCTTGCCGCTGAGGTGATTAATCGTCACGCCCCCCTCAACACCTTCACAAAGCTGGTTCTTGATACGGACATTGGCAAACGTCCCACGCATCATAACCTTATGATTTCCGCGCCTTGAGCCATAAGAATTGAAATCACCAACGCTCACCCCTTCGCTTATCAGAAATTTGGCAGCAGCTCCCCCATGACTTATCACGCCGGCCGGGGAGATGTGGTCTGTAGTGATGGAATCGCCAAACATAGCGAGAATCCGGGCATTATTCACATTCTCAAGAGGAAGTGGCGGCTTGTCGATATTATCAAAATATGGAGGATTTTGAATATATGTGCTTGATTCTTGCCAATCATAAGTCTCCCCTTCTGAGGTCTCTATGGCGCTCCAATGCTCGTCTCCTTTGAATACATCTTTATATTTCTCTGCAAACATCTGGGAATCCACGCAATCCTCAACATATTGCTGAATTTCCTCTCTGCTTGGCCAGATATCTTTTAAATATACATCCACCCCTGATTCAGACTGACCTATCGGGTCTTTATCCAAATCGATATTTAACGTGCCTGCCAGCGCATAGGCCACCACAAGCGGCGGAGAAGCCAGGTAGTTTGCCATCACATGCGGATGCACCCTGCCCTCAAAATTCCTGTTTCCAGATAGGACAGATGCCACGACGAGTTTTTTCTCACGAATAACCTCGTCAATAATATTATCCAAAGGCCCTGAATTACCAATACATGTCGTGCAGCCATAACCAACCAGATTAAACCCTAGCTTATCAAGATATTGCCCTAAATTACTCTTATTCAAATATTCCGTGACAATCTTCGAACCCGGCGCTAGCGATGTTTTTACCCAAGGCTTTACATTAATACCAAGCTCGCAAGCCTTCTGAGCTACCAAACCCGCTGCAATCATCACAGATGGGTTTGAGGTATTGGTGCAGCTCGTAATTGCAGCTATCACCACATCACCATGACCAATAGCAAACTCGCCTGTGCTGACCTTATGCTTTGCAGATATATCCGCCCCGGTGCCTGCAAAGCCAGGGAGCTCTTCTTTAAAGTTATTTTGCATATCAGACAGAGCCACGCGATCTTGAGGTCTTTTAGGGCCTGCAAGTGATGGCTCTAAAGTACTGATATCCAGCTCTAATACATCCGAATATTCAGGAGTATTATCATCCAGCCATAGGCCTTGTATCTTGGTATATTCCTCCACGAGCTTTACTTTATGCTCATCTCGGGCGGTTAGCCTTAAATATTTCAAAGTCTCCTCGTCAACCGGGAAGAACCCACAAGTCGCGCCATATTCAGGTGCCATATTTGAAATCGTCGCCCTATCTGCAAGGGAAAGGTTTTTTACCCCCTCGCCAAAGAACTCTACAAATTTACCAACCACGCCCTTTGCTCGTAGCATTTGAGTCACAGTAAGTACCAGATCCGTTGCCGTGATTCCGCTGCCCATGCTCCCGACCATCTTAAATCCGACCACTTCTGGCAGAATCATCGGCAGAGATTGTCCGAGCATTGCAGCTTCTGCCTCGATACCGCCCACACCCCAGCCAAGCACGCAAAGCGCATTGACCATGGTAGTGTGACTATCTGTGCCAACGAGAGTATCTGGATAGGCAGTTTTCTTACCATCTTTCTCATCAATGAAAACAACTTGAGCTAAATATTCCAAATTCACCTGATGACAAATCCCCGTACCTGGAGGAATTACTTTAAAATTACTAAAGCTACTTTGCCCCCATTTTAGGAATTTATAACGCTCGCCATTGCGCTCCAGCTCTTTTTCTACGTTTTTGTTGAATGAGCCTTTGTTACCATAAGAGTCCACCTGCACTGAATGATCAATTACCAAATCAACAGGGATTACTGGATTAATTTTACTAGGAGAATCCCCCAGAGTTTGCATCGCCCCGCGCATAGAGGCGAGATCCACTATCGCTGGAACACCCGTGAAATCTTGCATCAGAACGCGGGCGGGCGAGAAGCTGATCTCATCTTGTGAGGATTTATTCTTTAACCATGTTTTAAAAGCCCCCATTTCCTTTTCCCGTGCGCCATTTCTGACTACATTTTCAAAAAGCACCCGCAAGCTATATGGCAGGCTGCCTAAGTCGAAGTCGCTGTCTCTTGCTGCTTGCCTGATATCAAAAACATGATAACTCTGGCCATCAAGCTCAAGCTCTTTGGCATATTTTGACTCTGAATTTATAGACATATTAGCAGCTCCCTAAAATAATTTTATACCAATATAATGTGCATGCTTGGCATTTCCCTCTTATGATGGTAATTAAACTATGTTGTAAGGACAAGTATTTTTTGTTGTTTTTACTAATAAATTTATCACTGGTAGTTTCGCAAAATGTTATCATTACATTCAATATGTTTTAGCTTGGGGAATAGAGAGGTTTTTAAAGATCTTTCTTTAAGCTTTCTTCCCTCATCAATAATATACATCAAAGGCGCTAATGGTTCTGGAAAAACATCCTTAATGCGCATGCTAGCCGGCATCCAAACCCCAAGCTCTGGTAGCATCACTTTTGACCGCGAAGCCCTGCCAATTTCCATGCTAGAAAAGCCATATTGTACATATATAGGGCATAAAGTTGGGATTAAACCGGAATTAACAGCGCTAGAGCATCTAGAATTTTGGGCAAAATTATATGATTCTGCAGAATTAATAGATGCAGCTATCATATATTTCAAACTGGAGGAGATTATAGACAAAAAATGCTATGAACTCTCTGCCGGCATGCAAAAAAGAGTCGCACTTGCACGCCTGATTGCCTCCCCTGCGAAATTATGGCTACTCGATGAGGCAAGCTCAAATCTTGACTCAGATAACAGGCAATTATTACTCAATCTGATTATAACCCACGCAAATAATGGCGGAATTACTTTCATTGCCTGTCATAACGAACCTGAGATCAAAACAGCGCAAGTGCTAGATCTTGCCGAATTTTTGCCAAATCTGGAGGAAAATAAATCATGAAATCTTTAATTTTGCAGGAATTTCGAGTTCAGGATAAGATCTATAATCTGATCAAATATAGTCTGATCTTTTTTATTTTCTGTTCTCTTAGCATCACATTGATCAATTCTTATGAGAATGTGCAAATCTTCGGCGTTGTTTTTTCGGTAATTTGCATCCCGCTTGCTTTCATTAATTTATCCGCTGGGTTAATCAAGCCAGATATAGAGGATGGCAGCTTGGAAATACTCCTTACCGCAAAAACTCCTATAAAAATTGTTATGGCTAAATATATCGCCCTTTTTACCTGTTTTTGCTTGAGTTTTGCTATGCTCCTGCCGCTTATCTATATAATATACAACATACCCAATACCATATTCATACTCATAGCCGCTAGCGGCTTTTTGCTGATATCACTATGCGCCGCACTGGCCGTATTAATCGCATCTATCCAGGGCTATTTTCGCGCTAATACTAATTTTCTCTCTATAATCATCATGCCGCTGGTGATTCCTAGCATAATCCTTTCAGGAATCATCATACAAAACCCGGATAATCTGCATTTGCTGGCCATCATGATTGGTATTAATTTGATCGTAATCCCCCCTTCAATCTATCTATCTGGATATTTAGTTGAAAATATTTACAACATATAAACCGGAAACCTTACCCCTTCTACTTTAAAAGATTTGTTGATAGAGATTTAATAAGCTAAGATCAATCACTGAAGGTAATATTTAGTCACGGATTAATCACTGAACTTAATATATATACTTATTTGATTTATGTTTAATTTTTTCAGCCGATTCAGATTTTTACTATTAAAAAACCCCATGGTACTTTTTGTCTATGGGCTAATGGGCAAATGGCTTATAGCCATTATGATCACAGCATTAACAGTCACCTATTTTATCTTCAAAGGCCTGGATGAGGCCGGGGTGATAAAAGGCGCTGAAGATGTTGTATTCAAAGTTTTTAACGACACTAAATCCATAGCCCAACATTGCACTCCGCTCATTACTAATCTAAATGATTTTTGGTATTGTATAGAGCATCCACCAACATATACCCCCTCAGAAGAGGAAGCAGCATTAAGAAGCGGAGCGCTTAACTTGATAGCTCCAGAGGAAAATTCTAACGACATAAAAGATCCATATGCTGAGTAAATTCAGTGCGCAAAGCAGGGAAATGGTTGCGCGCGGAACATTTGAAACTATATAATAACATTTGACTATCATAATTATTTATAAAACACGCAAAACTTATGACAGATGAAACCTCATCAGATAAACCAGACAAAACCACTCGTAGGGATTTCGTAACCTTAACAGCAAGTGGTATGACTGCTATCGGCGCAGCTTGCGCTGTCTGGCCGCTAGTGGACTCCTTCAACCCGTCCGCAGATGTTTTGGCACTATCTTCGATAGAGGTAAACCTTGCTCCTGTTGAAGAGGGGCAGACTCTGGTTGTTAAATGGCAAGGAAAGCCTATCTTCATCAAGCATAGAACAGAGGCTGAAATCGAAGAAGCCGAAATGACTCCTATGAAAGAATTGATAGACCCGGAGGCCGACTCTGACAGGGTAAAACCAGGGCAGTCTAAATGGCTTGTTACGATAGGAATATGCACACATCTTGGCTGCGTGCCGATCGCAAATAAAGGGGAATATGACGGTTGGTTCTGCCCGTGCCATGGGTCGCATTATGACACTTCTGGCAGAATCCGAAAAGGCCCTGCCCCGCTGAATCTAGCGGTTCCACCTTATGAATTTATCTCTGACACGAAAATAAAGATTGGCTAATATGAGCACACCAGAATCAAACGACAAGCAGCAAAGCGGAATCATAGCGTGGATTGACTACAGACTGCCTATTTTCTCTGCAATGAAACATCTTGGGGAATATAAAACTCCCAAAAATCTCAGCTATTGGTGGAGCCTTGGTTCTATAGCCGGGATTGCCTTGGTGATTCAGATCCTCACTGGCATTGTGCTTGCTATGCACTACACTCCGCATGTGGATCATGCCTTTGACAGCGTTGAGAAGATCATGCGTAATGTCAATTATGGCTGGCTGATTCGCTATATGCATGCAGTTGGGGCTTCGATGTTCTTTGTTGCGGTATATTTGCATATGTTCAGAGGGATGTATTATGGTTCATATAAGGCACCGCGCGAGCTGCTTTGGCATTTTGGTTTGATCATATTCCTAGCCATGATGGCGACTGCTTTTATGGGATACGTACTTCCTTGGGGTCAAATGAGCTACTGGGGAGCGACGGTAATCACCAACCTATTCTCCGCGATTCCTGTGGTGGGGGACAGCATAGTAACCTGGCTTTGGGGCGGGTTTTCTGTGGATAACCCAACCTTGAACCGGTTTTTCTCTCTACATTATTTATTGCCATTTGTGATTGTTGGCCTGGTGCTTTTGCATATTTGGGCGCTGCATGTTCATGGATCAAATAATCCAACTGGAGTTAAGCTCAAGAAAAAGGATATGATTCCATTCCACCCATATTATACCATTAAAGATTTCGTTGGTTTTGGGGTGTATTTCTTGATATTCGCATATTTCATTTTCTATAAGCCAAATCTGCTTGGACATCCGGATAATTACATACCAGCGAATCCCCTTGTGACCCCTGCGCATATCGTGCCTGAATGGTATTTCCTACCATTTTATGCGATACTTCGCGCCGTGCCTTCCAAGCTTGGCGGGGTGCTGTTGATGTTTGGGAGTATTATAATCTTGTTTTTCCTACCATGGCTTGACCGCTCTAAAGTAAGGAGCGCTACATTCAGACCCATATATAAATGGGCATTTTGGGTGTTTGTGGTTGATTGTTTAGTGCTTGGCTATGTTGGCGGAATGCCTGCAGAGGAGCCTTACCTCACTATAAGCAGACTGGGCGCTGCCTATTATTTCTTCCATTTCTTGATTGTGTTGCCATCTATTGCAAGGTTCGAAAAGCCTTTGCCGTTGCCCCATAGCGTAGAGGAAGAGGACGAAAATCCACATTGAGTACGTAAACGTTGAATTGTTAAGTGAGGTATCGGATGGAATACCAATAAAATCGTTACTTCCAT
>NVVL01000074.1 GCA_002402195.1 Rickettsiales bacterium
TAAGCACCCCAGAATAAATACCGTGACTCTCTGTGAATATAGTGAGTATATAAGTTTTTTCTTTAAAGGCATTTTTAGAGATTATTATTCCCTGATCACGAAAATTCATGTAACATCATTTTTTATAGGATATTATTTGAATTTTTATATGAAGGCAATCAAATTAAAGAGTTTTGTTTTAATCATATTCCTGACCACGAGCCTTTTTGCGCTCGATAGTGCTTTTGCCTCAAAGCGTAGAACATTGGTGATCGCTGGGGATTATTGGTGTCCTTATAATTGCCACCCGGACTCCAAAATGCCAGGATATTTGGTCGAGCTTGCAACGCGGGCACTTCATATTTATAAAATAGACATTGAATATCGCATGATGCCTTGGACAAAAGCGCTCAAGGAAGTCAAAAAAGGTAATATAGATGCTGTTATCGGTCTGACAGATTTTGAAGGAAACGGCTTGCAGACCACAAGGGTAGCACTGGAATATACTCAGAGCTCTGCCTTTACTCGCACGGATAGTAAATGGGTTTATGATGGCGTCCGGTCGCTTACCAGAAAAAAACTTGGGATTATCATAGGGTATGCTCAAAGCGAGGAAATTAACAATTATATTGGCATGAATTACATCACAAAGCCGGATCTTTTTGTTATGGAAGGAGGCAAGAACGCCGTGATTGACTCGATCGCCAACTTGATTGACGGCGATATTGATGTGTGTATTGGTGATAGGCGCGTGTTTAATCATTACATAAAGGAAAATGGATTAGAGCCTTATATTCGGGAGGCCGGCAAAATAGATAAAATAAAACACCCACTATATATTGCTTTTTCACCCAAAACACTGCATATTGACCAATACATCAAATGCCTGGAAGAAGGTTTGGCTGCGCTCAAAGCCACTGGCGAGGACGATTATTTAAGACAAAAATACAAAATAAGCAGAAAAGAACATGACTTATAAACTACTCCCATACAGACAATCCACCCCAAGAGTTGACAGCACCACTTTCCTAGCTGATGGCTGCGCTATTATTGGAAATGTTACCATTAAAAGCAACTCAAGCATTTGGTTTAATACAGTTATCAGAGGTGATGTTGACCGTATCTCCATTGGCAGCAATACTAATATTCAAGACTTAGTCGTGATTCATACTTCAAGAAAAGATGGCGGCTATGTTGATATTGGCGATAATGTCACAGTCGGGCATTCAGCGCTGCTACATGCTTGCTCAATCGAGGATAATGCATTTATCGGGATGCAATCAATTATAATGGATGAATCGATAATATCAGAACATGCCTTCATTGCAGCGGGCAGCCTCGTTCCTGCAGGCTCTATCGTGAGAAGCAAAGAGCTTTGGATGGGACGACCAGCAAAATATGTTCGCATGGTAACAGATGCAGAATTAAAGTTTATGGAAGAAAATGCAAGACATTATGTTGAGCTATCAAAAGAACATCAGCTTGCAAGAGACGAACCACTTAACGAAATCTAAGAAGCTACGTGCGTAACCTTCAGAGACTAAAAAGTCTGCTCTTTGGGAGGTATTCAGGCAGACATAAATACTATACACCTTGAGAAGGTTTTCAACCTAGACATGAACTTTGGGTTAAATATATATTTAAAAAGGGAGATTGGGAAAATGTTAGATCTATTAATAGGGCTCAGCGCGCCGGCTGAGCTTAGCGGCACGCTCATTGAAAAAGTCACCTCTGGAGAGGATATCAGGTTAATTAATCTTGATATTGTAAGAAAAAACTATCACGAGCTGAAAAAAGCCTTTCCTTATGCGGTATCCTACACGGCCGTCAAGGCAAATAGTGCGGAAGGGATTCTCGAATTACTAAATGAAGAGGGGGCGAGTTTTGAAATAGCCACCATTGAAGAATTAAGAAAATCTATAAAGCGAGGGATATCACCAGAGCGAATCATTTTTTCCCACCCAGCCAAAGACGCCATAGAGATTGCAGAATCTTTCAAGATTGGGGTTAACAGATTCGCATCCGACAGCCAGGAGGATATTGCCTTAATAGCAAAGCACGCCCCTGGCTCGAAAGTAATGGTCAGAATAAAAACATCCCATGAGGATAAAAACCATAATAGTCTAACTGGCTTCAATGAAAGATTCGGCGTCACCCCGGCAGCGGCTACAAACCTTTTAAGAAGCCTGAAAAGCTTGGGACTTGAGCCTTATGGAGTATCCTTCCATGTTGGCACTCAGGAGGAGGATGTAAATGCCTGGGACTGGGCAATAATGCGAGCAGCCAGCATTTTCAAGGAGCTTAAAAACGAGGGAACAGAGCTTGAAGTTTTGGACATAGGAGGCGGTTTTCCATCGCGATATAAGAGCAAAATCCCAGCACTTTCTGAATATGGAGAGGCAATTCATCGCTCTATAAACAAGCATTTTTCTGGAGCGCTCCCACAAAAAATCATCATTGAACCAGGCAGAGCGATCAGCGCCATGGCTGGCATTACTTTTGGCAGAGTCATCAACGTGAAACCCTGCGAGCATGATGATTCAAGATATATCGTAACCCTCTCCACCGGCAAATTCAGCGCCGGTTTATTCAACGTTGGCAACGGGATGTTTTTTTACAGAAAAACATCTTCCGGCAAAATGAAGAACCTTTCCGGAGCCTCCTCCAAAAAAGCAGATATACATGGCAAAGGAGGCGCAAGTTTCGACCGCCCCATAGAAGGCGATGATATTTGCATGCCAGGCGACCTAAAATCCGGTGATATTGTCATATTCACCGGCACAGGCGCATATAGCGGAGAAATGACAACAAACTGGTGTGCCAAATCCCCACCTAGAACAATTACGCTCAGCAATAACGCAGAAATGGAACCCCTCCTGCATAACACGCTCAGCGCAGAGTCACCCACAGATGAAACCGCCCCCTCCCCTGCCCTAGCATAGAGGGTGAATGGGGGAAGAGAAGAGACGGTGGGAGCTGGTGACCACCCAAAACAGGATAGTTCATTAAGAAACTGCGTCTGTAGTGCCATCATCTAGACCGCCTAAAGGGGGAGTGTCCATGGTAGCAGCAGGATTATCAGCGAAGCCTGCTTGCTCTTCCAGATCAGTGATTAAGGAGCAAGTCTCACTACTGCCCCGGAACTCAGTTTCTTGTGGAGGTGTCGTACCATAATTATCTAAATCACCTGAAATATCAATATCATTAGGTTTTATATACCACGGCGTAGTTGTCAACACTGTTAGTTTAAGTAACTCAACTGTTACACCGGGTATTAGCTCATGCAAAGCTTTAACCTGAATATATGCAATAGCTTTTTTAAGCAATTTAACTACCTCAATATGCCTCTCTTCACTAGCTATAGATAGTGGCGTCTCACCATTATGACCAGCTTGATTAACTAGAGCACCATTTTCCAGGAACATTTTAACCAAGCCCACACTACCTTGACTAACCGCTTCAAGTAAAGGCGTATCACTTCTTTTATCAGGGCTATTGACTGAAGCACCAAGCTTTATGAATGATGTAGCCATATCCTGAATTGCCTGCATATTATCGGACACTTTCTGACTATCCTCCTCCTTTCTAATTTGAAAGTTTCTGGCACTTCTGACACTTACTTCATGCAAAGGCGTCCTACCTTCTTCATCAGCTATAGTAGGATCTGCACCATGATCTAGAAGTAATTTAACTATTTCCTGAATTGTGCTTACTTCTCTATTCAAATAGCGGTTTCCTGTTGCTTTAAGCAAAGGCGTACTACCCCCCCGGCCAACTCCATTTGCATTAGCACCATTATCTAGAAGAGATTTAACTTCTTCAACATCCCCGTCTCCAATAGCATCAAATAGTGAAGCTAATAAAATAGCATCAGGTTGATTAATTGCATCACTTAATATGCCGGAGTTTTCATCCATTCTTCCTGCAGACATAACATAACCTTTTATTTTGTTTAAGCCACACAATCATTATATGACCCATCCTCATATAATAGATAACTGTAAATAATTATCAACTATTATTTATAGCTATGTAAATATTCGCTATATAACCAATAATTAAAATCTTAACAAAGCTTTACTATTTTCCCGTGCGACAAGCACTTGCGGCTCTTTCTGGTTTTGCAGAATCATCTTTTTTTGGAGAGCTGGGAAGGGGACAACTATTTGCGAATTTTGTATAATGATAACAAACTACTGAGTCAAATCCACGCATGCGACTACTTATGCAAATATCCTCATATTTTCATAAGCTATGTCCGCAGGCCTGGTACTTCAACATTATCAAATTAAAGATATGACCTGGCTATGTTTTAAAGAACAGGTCGCTAATTCATGATTAACAATTGTCTATACTCCCATGAAGCCTGTTTTATGTATGCATCATTTGCGTGCGCATCAATTTATGTGCGCATCATTTAAGTTGATAAACCAAGTGGTTCGAACTAGACTATAGATATATCAATAATATCCGAAATAAAAGGAGATCAAACATGCTGTATGTTTTTATTATTATCTTTGCAATTCTCACTACTGTCACTTTATTGCTTGGTGTTTTGTCGATGGCGGCGGGTGAGAAATTTAGTAAGAAATATGGCACGAAATTAATGTCGTTAAGAGTTTTTTTGCAAAGCCTGCTCGTCCTATCTCTTGCAATTGCCTACCTTTCGCAGCCACTATGAAAATGCCAAAAACTTATACTAGTTAATATCCACAAAACTTGTGGATAACTATGTGAATAAGATGTGAAAACAATACCCCCTTTCCAGTAAATCATTGGCTCCTGTATAAGTTGACTAAAAAATGAGCGCCCCCCTGAAACCCGCATAGCGCTTGTGGATTGGCAGGAACACCAACCCATAATTATTAAAATAAAACTTAACAACCACCCCCAAACCCAGCATCTGTGTATAAGTCAGGGGGTTTTCGCAAGATTTTAATAGGTTGTTAAATATCAACCCGCTCAAACCTGCCGGAATATTAGCGATAAAAAAAACATAAAAATGAATAAAATAGCTAGACAGCAAGGGAGCATTATGATAGGCTGAGTTGTTCCTATTTTTAATATAGTTTTTTATAGTCTTTTGGATAAAATAAGCTTCATGATTAAAAGCACTCGTCTTTTTATTACGATCACTACAGCTTCTACCGGTGTGTCCGGTAAATAATCTTTCTATCTCATTTTTTCTATTATATTTATTTTGAACTCTATCTATTATAGGTTACCATCATGTTTCGTCAAATGCCTGTTATATTGGCTCTAATCATTGTCATCATCATATCTTTTGGGGATTATATTCCGCAAGCTCTTGCCTCATTATTATTCGGTATAAGCCTTTCGATAAAGTCGCTGATTATTTTTTTATTACCGGTAATAATTTTCAGCCTGTTATATAAAGCAACGATCAGCCTGGCAAAAGATGCCTCAAAAATCATTACGATCATCTTCCTTGGGGTGATAGGCTCTAATTTTCTCACAACTACGCTCAGCCAAATGATTGGAATGTGGGTTTATGGATTTGATATATCGCTGATCATGCCAAGCAAAGAGAGCACCCTGCCCGCCTCTGATCTGTTCCTGCTCCCATCTATTATTCCAAATTATCTTGCGATGATTGGGGGGATTATTGCTGGGGTCGCATCTACCCAGATGGCGCCAAATTTGGCAATTAATATTGGCGCAAAGCTTGAGCGGATAACCGGGTGGTTGCTGCAAATCGTGACTCTGCTAATCCCGATCTTTGTCACTGGGTTTGTTGTAAAGCTGCAATATGACGGCATCGTGATGCAGATTATTAAAGATTATACCGTGATTTTTGTGATTATAGCTAGCGCGCAATTTGGCTATATTGCGTTTCTCTATTTTGCGCTTAGCGGGTTTCGCGTTAAGCCGGCGGTCTCATCTATCACAAATATGCTTCCTGCTGCGTTTAGTGGATTCAGTACGATGTCCAGTGCAGCTAGCATGCCTCTGACTATTGCGGGAACTGAGAAAAATGCTAAGGATAAAGATATAGCGCATCTTGTGGTGCCAGCCAGTGTTAATATTCACCTAATTGGCGACTGCGTGGCGATTCCTTGTTTTGCGTTTGCTATTTTGAAAAATTATGATATGGTGCAGCCAGATCTATTTGCTTACTTTATCTTTACCTGTTATTTTGTGCTAGCGAAATTTTCAGTTGCTGCGATTCCTGGCGGTGGTATAATCGTGATGCTGCCAATATTGGAGCAATATTTAGGCTTTAACGCAGAGATGCTTTCACTAATTACTGCATTATACATATTATTTGACCCAGTAATTACTAGCGCTAATGTAATCGGGAACGGGGCTTTTGCGAAGATGATAGATTTGCTGTTATATAAAAAAGCTAAATATACAAAGAAGTTAATACATGAAGAGCTTGGATGACGTTTAAATTAGACAAGACACTGGAAAAAGATAGCAAGTTTGTTATGGATCTTGAATTATCTCAAGTACGTTTGATAAATAATTCCGATTTTCCTTGGGTTATTCTGGTGCCAAGGCGAGAAGATATCATCGAGATCACAGATCTTGAGGAAGATGACTATACTAAGCTTATGGAAGAAATCAGAATAGTCGCAGGCGGGGTGCAGGAAGAATTCACCCCAGATAAACTGAATATTGCAACATTGGGGAATGTGGTTTCTCAGATGCATTTTCATATCATCGCAAGATATCAAAATGATGAGCTCTATCCCAAACCAGTATGGGGGTGTAAATTTACCAACTATGGAGATATGCAGATGCAGAAACGAATACGCAGCCTGAAAAATACTATAGCCACCAGAGCCCTGAGAGAAGACGGAGAAATAGCTACAAACTCGGAAAAATAAATAAACAAAATACAAACTAGAGAATATAAAATATAATATGATTAAAAACTTACCATTCCTGCTCGTGATATCACTACTGACCGGCTGCCTTGAGGTGGATATTTCCGTCCCTAGCTTTCCGGACATTTCGGATTATTTCGATATATCCGACGCTTTGACGCAAATGACGATTGCAATCAATTTCCTCGGATTTTGCATATCGAGCATCGTTTATGGTCCATTATCTGACTCATTTGGCAGACGCAGGGTGATGATGGTAGGGAATTTCATTATGCTAATTGGCGCAGTGGGCTGCGTTGTTGCAACATCCATAGAATTCTTGCTATTTGCGCGCTTTATTCAAGGGATCGGGGCGAGCACTTCTGCTGTCGTGGTGTTTGCGATGATTGCGGATACTTACTCTGCTGACAAATCAGCGAAAATCATCGGCACTATGAACTCACTTATTACAGTTTTCATGTCCCTTGCACCCATCGTTGGCGGGCTGATTAATGAGTCTATCGGGTGGAGGGGGAACTTCTTCACTATAGCAATGCTTTCTATCGTCTCGTGGATTATGTTATATTTCTGGCTTCCAGAGACGAAAAAGCACTTTACGCCATTTAGCCGCAAAAAAATATTACAGGACTATAAAACTTTGTTCTTCGACAGAAGCTTTACATATGCCTCGCTCGTGCCAACACTGACATTTGCTGGATATATAAGCTTTATCGCTTGCGCGTCGTTTTTATACATGGAGGCCTATGATTTGCCGATCATGCATTATGCTCTGCACCAGGGCGCTATTATCGCCGTGTTTTCAGTGGTCAGCCTATATTCTGGGGATGTTTCCAAGTTCCTGGGGGAAAGAAATTGCGTGATTTATGGGATGTTCCTCTTGACTGCAGGTTCCTCTTTCATGCTTATGGTTGCTCTTTTGAGCAATAAGTCGCCCTATCTGACGACCTTATCTATGATGATTTATGGAGTTGGGTCTGCCATTAGCTATCCCGTTGTGTTTGCACGCTCGCTTGAGATCTTCCCAGACATAAGCGGCTCTGCATCTTCTGTTATTATGGCGATACGCTCTTTGATGTGCGCTGCTTTTATTGCTCTGTCTAGCTATCTATATGCGGGAAAGCTGGTAAGTGTCGCTTTGGTGATACTTTTAGCGGCAACAATAGCGGCCTTTCTTTCATCTCGGTTGCTTAAGCTGATTTCTTTTGATACAAATACATAAAGCTTAAGCTGATTGCGCTTTGAAATTAATTATATATTTGTATCTTTTGTGAAAAAACAGATTGTTTACCCAGATTTTATCCCCAGAGTCTTTGCTATGACCATTGATATAGCGATATTGCTGTATGTTTGGGTTTTCATCACTCCGGTACTGAATATTGCGACTCATCAGGTTTTTGTGTATATATTCCAAGATTTCTTCCTACTTTACAGCATAGATATGTCTGATGCTAAAGCTGTTGCTGCCACCATTTATCACCCGGCATTTTCAGAATATGTCAGCGCACCTAAATTCCTTGCATATTTCGGGTATTTGCTTTTTGTTAATACAGTTTTTCTTGGAAGTTATTTTATTACATTCTGGTATAAATTCGGAGCAACGCCTGGCAAGATGGCAATGAAAATGAAAATCGTTGACGCAAACGACTATTCCAAGCCTCCGCTTTGCAATCTTGTTAAGAGATTTTTTGGATATATAACAGCTTTAATCGGCATGTGGTCTATTCTATTTAGCCGGCGAGGCATCGCATTGCATGATAAGATTGCAAATACCGTAGTGATTAAAAGCTAGACGGTCGCTATATCTTATGTTAGGATAATTTTATTAAAATCATACCAGATGCCAGATAATACTGACTAAATTCTTCAAAAATGGATAATGAATATTTAGTTATGCGCTTTGGTGTGAGATTCTGAAATATATAAAAACTCAACCATGCACAATGTTTTTTACAGTGTACTACCTATATTCCTCATCGCCCTTCTTGGAAGTGTGATACGTCGCAAGTACCTCACATCTGATGAATTTTGGCGGGGATTGGAGAAATTATCATTCTATATATTATTCCCAACCGTTTTATTTGAGTATAGTTTAAAAGTAGACCTCACCTCATCTGAATTTTTCAAACTGACCGTCGCGCTAATAGCTGCAAACCTCACTATCACCATAATGCTCGTGATTTATCAGATGAAAACTGACTATGACGGAGTGCAGTTTACATCTGTTTTCCAAGGAGCCACCAGATATAACAACTATATATTCTTCGCGATTGGCGCTGCCCTGTTCGGGGAAAGCGGATTAAGTATAATCGCAACAATCTCCCCTTATCTCTTGATTCTAACGAGTGTGACCTCGATCATGTCCTTCACTCATTACGTTCCCAATAGCGCTGGCAAGAAAACTTTGAGAAACAACCTAGTTTTAATGATGAAATCCATCATAGCTAGCCCAATCATAATCGCAAGCGTTCTTGGAATGAGCTTTAACTATTTTCAAATAGAGCTGAATATAGGAATCTTGAACACAATCCACAGCCTGGCAAGCTCGGCTCTGGCTATTGGTATTTTGATCGTTGGGGCAGGAATTAAGCTTAAATTAAAGCCAGAACATCTCAAACAGGTGGTTCTTGCAAGCTCGGTGAAGCTCATATTAATGCCGGTAGTCACCTTTATTGCGCTCGTGGCATTGGACATTACGGGCCCTGCGAAATCAATTGCTATACTCTTTAGCTGCTTGCCGTGTTCGAGCTCATCTTACATCTTATCACGGCAGCTCGGGGGCGACCCAGAAACAATGTCTTCGATAATAACATTTACTACAATCTTTTCGATCTTGTCATTATCTCTTCTAGTGTATATTCTTGGTTAAGAGCGTAAATAAGTTGTGGTAATTTAACTCTTTTGGGAAAATCAGGTTATGAGTGATACAAAATCAGCGGATGCTAATACGAAATCAGCAGAATATATTGAAGCTTTAGAATATCATCAAAATGGGCAACCAGGTAAGATAGCCTTAAAACCAACCAAGAGACTGCAATCACAAAAAGATCTTGCACTAGCCTACTCCCCCGGAGTTGCTGCTCCTTGTCTTGAGATTCAGAAAAATCCTGATGATATTTATAAATATACCGCAAAGGGCAATACAGTTGCGGTTATCTCGAATGGCACGGCCGTGCTTGGGCTTGGCGCAATTGGCGCTGCAGCTTCAAAGCCCGTGATGGAGGGCAAGGCAGTTTTGTTCAAGAAATTTGCTGATATTGATTGTTTTGATATTGAAGTTGACTGCACCGACCCGGAGGAGTTTATCAATATAGTAAAACATCTAGGTCATACTTGGGGCGGAATTAATCTTGAAGACATCAAAGCCCCTGAATGTTTTATCATTGAAGCAAAGCTCAAAGAATTAATGGATATCCCTGTTTTTCATGACGATCAACACGGAACAGCGATCATAACCGCCGCTGGCTTGATTAATGCAGCTTTCATCACAAACCGAGAAATGTCTGAGATTAAAATCGTAGTTAATGGCGCGGGCGCGGCTGCGATGTCTTGTATTAATCTTGCGATTTCGCTTGGTATTGATAAAAATAATGTAATATTATGCGATACTCGAGGCGTGATCTATAAAGGCCGCACGGAAGGGATGAACAAATGGAAGGAAGAAAAAGCCGCAGATACTAAGCACAGAACGCTAGAGGATGCCATGAAAGGAGCCGACGTGTTCTTAGGGCTGTCTGCCAAAGGCGCTGTTACTAAAGAAATGGTCGCCTCCATGGCGCCCTCACCTATCATCTTCGCCATGGCAAACCCAGATCCTGAAATCACTCCAGAGGATATAAAACTCGTCCGTGATGATGCAATTATCGCAACTGGTCGCTCTGATTATGATAATCAGATAAATAATGTGATGGGTTTTCCCTATATTTTTAGGGGAGCTCTGGATGTTCGTGCTACCTGCATTAATGAGGAGATGAAAATCGCTGCTGCAAAAGCGATCGCAGCCCTTGCAAGAAAGCCCGTTCCTGGCGAGGTGTATAAGGCATATGGAAGTGGACGCAAATCATTCGGCGCGGACTATATAATCCCTGTTCCTTTTGACCCAAGATTAATCACAACTATTCCCGTTGCTGTTGCTGAAGCGGCGATTGCAACCGGTGTTGCGAAGCTTAAAAATATCGACATCAAAAAATACAAGGCAGAGCTTGCCAGCCGTTTGAACCCTACCTCCACCTATATGCATTTTGTGTATGAAAAAATCCAGCATGCGGAGCTGCAAAGAGTTGTGTTTGCCGAAGGTGAGGAGGAAGAAATCATCAAATCTGCCATGATGATGCGTGATGAGAATTACGGCACCCCAATCATAGTAGGGCGAAGCTCAAAGATCGATCCGATTGTAGAGAGCATGGGAGAGGAATATAATCTTGACAATATCATGGTTATGAATGCTGCTATTAATAAAAACTTGGATAAATATATCGATTATCTATATAGCAAGCTCCAACGAAAAGGCTATCTCTACAGAGATTGCGCCCGGATGGTTAAGAATGATCGCAACGTCTTTGCAGCTTGTATGATAGCCTGCGGCGATGCAGACGCTATGGTCACTGGGATTACGAAGAGTTACTATAATAGTTTCGATGATATTTGCAAGGTAATCAAGCCAAAAGAGGGCAAGAGGATTATGGGCTATTCCATTATGCTCTCCAGCAAACATAATATCATCATCGCGGACAACACCGCCTGCGAGCTACCAGACGCGCAGGATTTAGTGGAGATCACTCTGCAAACAGCAAAAGCGGCCAAATCTATGGGGTTCAAGCCGAGAGTGGCGCTGTTATCATTTTCTAATTTCGGGAATCCTCATAAAGAAAAAACTGCCAGAGTCCGGGATGCGGTGTCCCTACTAGACAAGATGGATGTAGATTTTGAATATGACGGAGAAATGACTGTTGACGTCGCGCTGAATAGTAATTTGCAAAAGATCTATCCATTTTGCCGCTTAACTGCTCCGGCTAATGTGCTGATTATGCCTGGTCTGCATTCGGCTTCTATCTCCACTAATCTGCTGGAAGAATTTGGCGGCGGGATCTTCATAGGACCAATTCTTAATGGGTTTGAGTATCCGGTGCAAATAATCCCTATGGGCTCGTCTGCAAATGATATACTCCGGATTGCGGCTTTCTCAGCTATTGAGGCAATCAATAGCAAGAATGAGAAAACCGAAGAGAAACAGGTTTGAAAGGGGTGAAGATAACGCGGGCTTTGAGGAAGCAGTCAATGCGATGATATGGCTCATTGAGCATTACAAAACCGGCGAGGGAAATGAATCTTTTGCGATATATGATGTATATGGCTGCGCGCCCATAATTGAGGGAAGTTTTAATAGTAGGCTATACCGGGATTAATCAAGGGGCTTTACGGCTGTGTTTTTGTAAATAGCTAGTTGCATGGGTTCGCGATTAATGGTATTATAGTACGAGGCGCTAGAGTTTGCGCGATATAACCAAAAAAATAAAATTTATTCAAATGTTTGAAAA
>NVVL01000007.1 GCA_002402195.1 Rickettsiales bacterium
CCTTGTCAAGCTTAATATGCTCCTGGAATTTCTTGAAACACTCCCTCCAAAGCTCAATCCCATTATCTCGCTTAATATTTTTCATGAAAAATTTGAACAGCCCAAATTCTTTGTCAGCCAAGATATCCTCGTCCGGCATGGATTGTAAATCTATCAACTGACACTTACCAGCCATGATCTTTTCTGCAAGCTTCGAGTTCGTAAATAAATCCCAAAAACGCCTATAGGATGAATATTTTCTCTTCCCATTATAAAGCACTAATGGCGCAATGATTGGTAGTGGTTCGTTTCTTGCAAGATATGGTTCCCATGCGGAAATAGCATATTTCCAAAGACGGAACATCATTTTTTTGTCGTTTGAAGATTGGTGTTCGCATAGAAATAATATAACATCACCATCCTTTTTTTGGTTTTTGGTTTTGATTTTATAGACTATGTCTGACATGCTCTCTTTCAAGTCTTCGCTGACAAAAGTGTCTCTTTCGACTTTTAAATGGTCTAAATCTAGGTGCTTTTTTAGGTCCTCTGGCAAATGCTTCTTCAAGATGCCACGCGCGCTTGCTTCATTGCCGAAGATTGCCTTGAAGAGCTTGTCATGAGGGCTCCGTTTCTTGTTGTTTTTGGATGTGGATTTGGGACGGTCAGCGGGAGGTGCGGGCGTTTTGAACGATTCTTCTGACTCTTTAAGCGCATTGGTTGCCACATTCTCTTGCTCAACTATGGACTCTTCCGATAGCACAGATTCTTCTGATACCGCGAATTCTTCAACTACTGTGGCATCTCCCCCTATTGCGGCTTCTTTAGCCTCTTTGACCTCTTCAATTACTTCAGACATGATTTATTACAAATCCTTAAATTAATAGTTAACATATTAACAATTAGCAGGCGAAAATACCTTTGGCTAGCAGCTGATGTACGCATATTAACAAAAGTAGTAAATATGTCAATGAGTTTAAGCAAAATAATTAAAGAAACTTTAGAAAAATGATGATTCTGCTTATAAAAACCATAGGAAGATAGGAGAGTTTTGATGCGCCAGCCTTAGTACTACAGTTGTAGTTCAAGTTAACGAGAAGAAAATCACCTAAATTGTTACTAAATTAATTATATTGTGGTCGAGTATTTGGGCTAAAAACAACAAGTTGCTTTAAAGATTCTATCGTTACAAAACGAAAAAAAATCTTCCTATAAACTGAACTACAACTGTAGTATTAGAAGCTCCGCGGGCGGCTTAAAATATCTCGTATTTTTAGAGATTTTTTATCTAGATTTAAATTTTTGAATTGCAATATTGAACATACTTTAATTTAAAAAATAGATGGAAAAAGATCAAAAATATGGGGTATTTTAGGCCTGCCCGCGAAGCTTCTTACTACCCTACCCAACAATATGCTGCATTATGTGATCCACAAAGATTTTGAGCTTACTAAACATATACGGTAATATTAGAATCATACTGAAATAAACAGCGATTATCTTTGGCACGAAAGTCAGGGTCGTCTCCTGGATCTGGGTTAAAGCTTGGAACAGGGAGATCATCAAGCCAACCGCTAAAGCAACGCCGAGGATTGGTGCTGACATCGAAATTAGCACGTAAATAGCCTCCCTGCTTACTTCTGCTACGAAACCTTGATCCATAAACCGTGCCCCATATTTGCTCTGCTATATTAAAATGGCGACACTATATCCAGCACCTGCGACCCGACGCGAGGAGTTTGCACGTCGCTCATAATACCGCGCCCGCCATAGGAAATACGCGCCTCAGCCATTTGATTCGTCCGGATTGCATTGTCACTAGTGATGTCTTTCGGGCGTATGATACCGGCGACTTTTATTTCCCGAAGCTCATAATTCACACGCACCTCCTGATGCCCCTGCACAACCAAATTACCATTCGGAAGCACTTTGACAACGACCGCTGCGATCTCAGTTTTGATATCCTCTTTCCGCGAAATACTGCCGCTACCATTATGGTTACGAGTGGTTTTTGTACTGACTAATGATTCCATATCAGCCACTGATGAGAGATTCGCTTTGATCGCTTTTTCTTTGCCAAAAAGCTTTGGTATGCCGAGAGTATCGCTCCCTGTGCGTTTTTGGTTTGTTGAGTTATTCAAGCTTGCATTATCTTGAATTTGCACCACGACTCTGATGATATCACCAACTTTCCAAGCTCTGCTATCTCTGAAGAACCTGGTGGAGCCTGGTTGCCATAGGGAGTTTGTTTTCTGCATATGAGCATGCTGCAATTTTAGGCGCTCTGCTCGTCTTTCAATTTCGTCTTCATCTTCTTCCACGGTTGGGAGTTCGATATTTTCAAATTCAGGCGCTTTGCCAACTCGCTTCAGGCGCTCTATAGTATCGCTGCATGATGTGAGGATGAAAATAGAAAGGAAGATAAGATAAAATTTATTCATTATTCCCACCAATTTGTACTGTGTTTTTATTTATTATTTGACCAAGCAAAATAGCGCCAGATGAAGTATTTTTTACCCTAAGCATATCCCCAACAGAACCAGAACCCATCGCCACACCAACCGTTTTTAGGTGAATGGAACTTACTGAATATGTGATGTTCACAGGGTCGTTAGTTTTGATTACCAGCGGCCTTGCAAGCTCGCGCAGCTCAAACATATGGCCAATATTTATGTATTTTTTAGACTGCATACCGATAATTTCTGACTCCTCTGTAGCATACCCTTGCGCTAGGGAGACGAGCCTGGTTTTCTTGGTTGTGAAATCGATGCTTTGAATGACAGAGCCAAATTTGATATATCTTGCAGCAACAGGAACAAGAATATAGGACTCATAGCGACCAGATAGAACATCGGATTTTCCGTTATTATAATGAATAATGGCCCTGAAGCTAGAGCGGCTTGGTTCGAATTTCCCAAGCGTAATAGTTTTGATATCCTCAAGATGAGTCTTGATCGCATCCATTTTTTTGCCAGAAGAATATTTAGGCTCGAAAATAATCCGCTTATCTTGAGACTTTTCTTGCAGGAGGTCATATATAGTCTGCGCAACAAAATCATCCCTTCCAAACGAAAAAGCGGGTGATGCGATCAGAACTAGTAATATCTGCAATAATAATAGCTGCAATGCGTGTTTGTATAATTTCATATAATAAATTATTTCGAATTATTTTTTAGTAGCTTAGTTTAGTCAAAGCTACAAGTTTTAATGGTATTTAGCAATATCAATCACAACCAACGCCTGAATTTTATTAGTAACAATAATTACTCCCTAACATAACGACCATATTAAGCAAAGCGATATCATAGCACTTGTAATATCTTCTTAGTTAGATACTAGCTAGAATAGCTGTTTGTTTAATATTGCGGTAATACTAGATTTTATTAGCCGTTTCCATAATCTTATCTTGAGTACTAATAACTCGCGTATTGAGCTCATATGCCCTTTGCGCTTCGATTAATTTAGTAAGCTCCTCAACAGCTTGGACGTTGGAGCCTTCCAGGAATCTCTGTTTAATTCTTCCTGTGAGATCATCAATATTCACAGCCTCGCCTGAGCCGACTGTTTCTACTAGCAAATTATCTCCGATAGCTTCAAGCCCGGACTCATTAGGGAATGTGAAAAGCTCAACCTGCCCTATTTCAATAAGACCCACTGGATTATCCGGATCCTGCGCAGTAATCAGGCCATTATCAGAAATCTGTATGTCTTCTACATTTATACCTTCTGGGATAGCAATACCATTCGTCAGCGGATTCCCTTTTGAGGTGACGATATTACCCGTTTGCGCATCTTTCTGAAAATTCCCAGCCCTAGTATAACCAACCCTTCCATTTGGCAGCGTGATAGCAAAATAACCACCCCCAGCAATGGCCATATCCAGCGCGCGGAAGGTTTGGTTCAGAGGCCCTTGCGCCAGGTTTCTGTAGGTTCCCACAAGCTTTACCCCCATGCCAATCTGAGCCCCGATCGGCCGCGGAGAAGCCTCGCTATTTTCTATGATGCCAGCTTTTTTTAGGTTGGTATAAAATATATCGGCAAATGAAGCTTCCTGTTTTTTATATCCATCTACATTCACAGCCGCCACATTACCTGCGATGATATTAATCCTTGTTTGCTGCGCTTCTGCCCCAGTCACAGCGGTGTGTAGTGCTATTGTCATAAAATCCTCTTCTTTAATTTATTGTGCTATATTAATTATCCGTCGTTATTATTATCGTCGTTATATGTATATCGTCGTTATATTATATGATTATTATACAAACTGCACTTAGCCCATTTATTGAATCACTTATATTTGGCTAGTTTGTTAATCACATATACTTAGCTCATTTATCAATCACCTTCTACTTAGCCAGCTTACTAATCACCGATCTTTCCACCTCCTCAATTTTCGACACAAGCCCGGAGACCAAGCCAAATGCTCGCTGCATCTCCACCATTTTTGCCATTGCTAATGTGGCGTTGACATTTGAACCTCTGAGCGCCCCGGAAATCACGGTGAAATCCTCAAGCACTCGATCTTTCCCCTGAATTGCATATAAATTCTTTCCCTCCTTAATCACCGGATCTGCGGATTCGAACTGAAAAACTCCTATCTGCCCGACTTCTTCCTCATCAACAAAGATCACTCCATTCTGGCTTATATCTATAGATATCCACTCATTTGGAATCTCTATTTCTGCCCCTTCTATTGAAAGATAAGGAAAACCGCTATGGTTAACGAGAATACCTTGGTTGTTAATAATCATAGAACCATCAAGCGTATATCTGTCTCCTTTTGGGGTTCTTAGTTTGAAATAACCGCTACCAGCGATTGCAAGATCAGTTGGTCTGTTGGTTCTCCTCAAAGGGCCATCATCTCCGCTTCTATAGGTAGTTTCCGCCCAGACGAATGAAATATCCTTTTTCTTATCCTGTTTCAGAGGAACGGGTCTTAGCAACAAATTATCCTGCTCGAATCCCACAGTGTTGGCATTTGCTGTGTTATTAGCTATAACATCAAGCTGAGTCTGGCGTGCAATCTGACTAGATAGCGAAATATATGATGCAATATTAGCACAAGCACATTGAGCAAACCCCAACAAACCCGACAGGAATATCAGGCAAAATAACTTAGATGCTTTGGTTGTAAAAGATTCCATCACAATATAATTAACTCAAATGTTTCTTATTTATAAAAACTTAAGCTATTTTTCTTGAAAAGTACAAATCTATTGAATATCTTTGTATAAGAATTTCAAATTCTCTGTGTTCTAATATTACAGTTTTAAAAAATTCGATCTAAATTCAACGTGAGGCTGGAATTTATATATGGCAGAAAAAAAGGGAGAAAACGAAGAAGAACCTCTAACACCAGATGAGGCAAAAGATGGTGCTAAAGGGGGGGATAAGGGCGCAAAAGGAGAGGACGGCGAAAATGCCGAAGATCCAGCTAGCGCAAAAAAGAAAAAGATCAAAAAGATCTTAATCATACTAGCTCCAATCCTTATAATAGCTCTTGGAACGCTATATTTCTTTCTCGTAATCAAAGCCCCAAAACACGATGATGCTGCAGCTCTTGACGCGCACAGCGCAGAGCGCGGAGACGGTCACGGTGGGGGGCATGGGGCAAATCCGATCAAAGCAAAAGTGAACACTTATCTGGATATTGACCCTATCACAGTTTCGCTTTTATCAACGAGAATTAAAAAGGAATATCTCAAACTAGATCTGACATTAAGATTATCGTCCGAGCATGACAGCACCACATTAGAGACAAAAATGCCGATCATAAAGGATGCTTTGATAACTTTCCTAAAAACCCTGCGAAAGAGTGATTTCAACAGCTCCAGCAGTACTATTTATTTAAAAGAAGAGATTTCCAAACGAATAAACAAGATTGCCGCACCAATTATGATAAAGGAAGTATTATTTCAAGAAATCACGGTTAATTAGAAAAAAATGGCAGAAAAAGAAAAAAAACCAGACGACAAAGAAACTAAAAACAAGAACAACAATAATGACGATGCTCATGGCAGCGGCGTCAAGGAAATGCTTGAGCAATCCTTGCAATCCTATGACAAGCTTCCGATGCTTGAGATTATCTTTGAGAAATTCATCAGAAAACTCAGCACGGCTTTCAGGAATTTCACCTCAGAGCCTATGAATATCAGCATTTCAGAGTCCACCTCGATGCGTTTCGGTAATTATTTTGAATCTCTGAAAAACCCCTCCTCTATTGTGGTCTTCAAAGCCGTGGAGTGGGATAATTTAGGGCTGCTTATTCTAGAAAATGACATGGTTTTCTCTTTCGTGGACCTCTTGCTCGGCGGCAAGAAAAACACCGTTCAGAACAAAAAGGAGGATAAAGAGAGAATCCTGACTTCCATAGAGCAAGGTCTTGCAAGGCAAATTGCTGAGCTCACACTGCTTGAGCTCGGGCAATCTTTCGACCAAGTCACCCCAACTACTTTTGCTTTTGACCGGCTAGAGATCAATCCCAGCTTTGCTACAATCGCAAGGCCAGGCGATGCAATCATCGTCCTGAAAATCAAAGTTGAAGTTGATGAGCAGGTGAAAAATCTCGAGCTAGTAATCCCTTACAAAACCATTGAGCCTGTGAAAGAACAAATGCAGCAAATCTTCCTAGGTGACAAATTTGGCGCAGATCATGAGTGGGAAGATATGCTATCTGACAGTATCTATGGAGTTGAGCTCCCAATAGAAGTAATAATTAATAACAAGACCTCTACAGTTGAAGAAATCTGTAAATTGAAAATTGGCGATACTATTGTGATGGACCATGCAGAGGATAAAGATGTTATTGTACGTTCTGGCCAGATTCCTATTTTCACTGGCAAAATAGGCAAAGTTGACAACAAGGTGGCTATTAATTTAAAAAACCTATATGAAGAGTAGTTCTTATGTTATTGCTAGATTTCTTATTGCTAATTATGGTCACTATATGCGTGGGTTATTGCTGGGTTTTAAACCGGCGCATACATGATTTGCAAAATAGTCGAATTGAGTTCGCAAGGATGATAAAGGAGCTTAACGCATCAATTGTTAAGGCTGAAAATAACGTGAATGAAATGACTGAACTTAGCAAAGTCACAAGCACTGAGATCAAAGTGGTGGTAGAGGAGGCAAAGGAAGCAACCTTAGAACTTGCCGCAATCACCGAAATGGCCAATCAGCTCTCAGAGCAGCTGAGCGCGCAGTTTAGTTTTGACGACTCCAAAGAAGAAGAGGAAGCGGACTCTGAGGCAAATAGCCTGCATAGCAAAGAGAGCGAAAAATTCACCGATGAAGATCTAGCCGTTCCAGCGGGTAAAGCGGAAGGAAATGGAAAATCTTATACTAATGATTTGAAGAATTTCATAACTAATATAGTTACCAAAAAACCAGAAGATCAAGGTGTGAACCTCAATCAAATGAATTATTATGATACTTTAAGAAAAATCAACGCACACAAATGAAAGCAAGTTTATTTTCGCCAATATTAATATTACTCATCATTACTTTGTTCATCAAGGCATCCTCTTTATTTGGGCGCATACAAGAGCAAACCAGCTATGCACTAGACACCAGCGCCACATCGATGCTAGTGAACACAGCATATGCTGGTGGACACAAGAAAAAAGCCCCACCGCCAGAGCCAAAGAAAATGCTACCTGCCATGCCGAAAAAGGCCAAAAAATCGACTGGTACCAGCATGGTAAACAATCTCACACGCTCTGAGGTCAATTTGTTGAAAGAGCTTTCCAAAAGAAGAGATAAGATAGACAAAGAAAAAAAGGCTTTAAAATTAAGAGAGCAAGTCCTGAAGGAAACAGAAAATAAAATCGACAAAAAAGTTACCGAGCTTCAGGCGCTTCAGTCTCAGCTCGAAGCTTTGATGAAAAAATACGAAAAGAAAGAGCACGGAAAAATCTTAAGCTTGGTCAAAATCTACGAAACCATGAAGCCAAAAGACGCCGCCAAAATATTCAACGAGCTAGAAATGCCAGTTCTATTGAGGTTAGTCAGCAACATGAAAGAAGTCCGCGTCGCCCCCGTCATCGCCGGCATGAACCCCTCAAAAGCCCGCGAGCTCTCCATAGAACTAGCCAAACAAAAACCGATTGAGTAGTTAAGGGGTGGAAGGATGGTGCTAAGAAATATTCAGAAGAACTCGAACTAAGCCTGCCCCATCCTCTAACCTTAAGCTAAAATACTTGTGGATATTTTAGTGCCTCATGCCTAAATTTCTGCAATCTCGAAATGTGAATTCGAATTTGCATAATATGGTTAATTGTCTTTCCTGTATATCAAATATTAATTATTAAAAGCTATGAAGCAACACCCGCAAACAAAGATAAAACAAGCCAGTAAAAATCTACTCAGAACAAGCCCCACGCTCGAACTAATCCTTGATTAAAACACTCGCACGCACGGTCATGGTGACGCGATTAGTGCCTGGGGAGGCGGATGGGGCGTTTTTACTGCTTGCTCCCATGAGAGAAACTTCCTGCCCATAAGCGGGGTTCATGGGGAAGTGAGGGGCGTCGACATTGATGCTCTTGATTTCAATATCCTTCTTGCCCATAGCAACTGCTACTCTTTTTGACTTTGTGATTAATTTGACGATTGCCTTTTCCATCAAAGAATCGCGTATCTCCTCTTCCTTTTCTAATGAAGTGACATAATGAAGGCTCCGGAGCGTTAGTCCCATATTTTGTAGTTTTCCTGTTAATGTCAGAATCTCTTCAAAAGCTTTGCCCTTTATAGTCATGGTTTGATTCGCATGCCAAATTATCTTGCGCGGGGCATCCTTTTTTCCTCTGCTGGAAGATTTATAAACCGAAGATACGGTTGAAGTGTCGGCATCTTTTAGCTTCTTCACCTTGGCTAGAGCTAGTTTCATCACTTTATTTACGGTATTTTGTAAAGCTTTTGCGTCATCGCCCTCTGCTTCAAAGCGAAGCTTGGCAACTAGAAGATCGTTCCCTGCCGTGCTATGCGTGCTTGCAGAAATATTTAAATATGTGCCCTCTTTTTTGGAGTCACACGCATATCCGGAAAAAGGTGCAGCAATTATCAGCGCCGCTATAAATGCAAATATTTGTTTTTTCATAGTAACCATCCTGTTTATACTAACTTTTTTTCTGTTCATACTAATCTCTCTGTTCATATCAACCTTCTTGTCCATACCAACTCCCCGTTCACACTAGCTTCCCTATATTATCAATTCCTTTGCAGCTTCAATGCTGGTTTTTGTGATGCGCTTGCCGGAGATCATTCTAGCAAGTTCCAGAGACCTTCCTTCCGCCCCCAGATTCCCAGCAACTACACTAGTATGAGTATCATGCTGAGTTTTTTCAACTAAAATATGTTGATCCGCCTTGCCGGCCACTTGTGGCTGATGTGTTATGATGATAATTTGCACCACACTGCTCAGCAATTTCAAGCGCTCACCCATGGAGTCTGCCACGGATCCGCTGATGCCTACATCTATCTCGTCGAAAATTATCGTTTGCTTTGCGGCCTTATCAAATAACGCCACACGAAGAGCAAGCATAAAGCGCGACAGCTCCCCGCCTGAGGCAATTTTATCGATCGGCTCTGGCGCCATGCCCGGATTCGTTGAGGCTATGAACCTTACGCTATCTATTCCCTTAAGCGTTGCAACCTTCTCAGATGCCCCGGGGGCTCCAGGGGCTCCGGGTGAGTTTACCTCCACTTTGAAGATGGCTTTTTTCATCTCCAAACTCCCGAGCTCTTTTGTAGTTTTTTCTGCAAGCTCGCGCGCAGCAGCGCTACGTTTTTGTGAAAGCGATGTTGCTTGCTCAAAATATAAGACCTTGGCCTGTTTTGCTTGATTTTGCGTATTGGCGCTATTTGCTAGCCTTGCCTCCAGGCGTTCTAATTGCTCTTCGGATTTGGCCAGGAAATCAGGTAAATCATCCGGAGCGCAGGAATGTTTCCGCGCGAGAGTGCGTATTTCATATAAGCGATCATTGACCTCTTCTGCTGACTGGTCGATATTCTGGAATTCTTGCAAAATCTGAGTCAAGATGGTTTTGGAATCCTCGATTTTGTCATACATAATTTCAAGATTAGAGTTCACCTTTTCCAAAAGATCATGCTCACCAAAACTATCAATAGATCGCTGAGATCTTGCAACTATTTGCTCAATCGAACTCGAGTCAAGATCGCGGAGAATATCGTTAATCTTAGCAATCTCCTGATCGCGATTTTGCAGCTTCCTTTTCATATCCGCAAGGCTATCTTCCTCGCCAAGCTGCACCTGACTTTTCTGCAGTTCCTCGCAGCTATGAGCCAGATACTCGATTTCCTCCGCCAGGGCCTCCCTGTCCTTTGCCAGCTGCTTTATTTCTTTTTCCAAATCCTGCCAGTTTCTATAACTCCCAGCAAGCTCCCGCAATTCAGCAGAGAAACCGCCATATTCATCAAGAATTTCCAAATGAGCAGCCGGAGTAACAAGCTTAGTATGATTATGTTGACCATGAAGCTCTAGCAAACAACCAAATAGCTGCCCCGTTGCTTTAGCGCTGACTAGCTGGTCATTAATAAAGAATTTCTTCCGCCCTTGAACATTTTGAACCCGCTTTATCACGATTTCAGAACCGGCCTCTATTTCTATATCTGATAAATACTTTGCAGCCGCATCGCTGCTGGCAAAACTAATTGCCACAGAGCACGAGTCAGCACCAGGGCGCACAAGACTTGTGGAGGTTTTTCCTCCAAAACAAAACAGAATCGAATCAAGAAGAATGGATTTTCCAGCCCCAGTTTCACCGGTAATAACGCAGAAGCCTTCATTAAAGTCTAAATCTAATTTCTCGATCAGAATAAAATCTTTAATATGAAGGCTTGTCAACATTATGCTACATCATTTAATTGTCTAATTATTCCAGCAAAAGTTATTTCAGCAAATTATAACTATACCCATACCACTGGCTGTCATGATAGTTATGATTAAGCACAGCCGCATATTTCTTCGCCTCTTCTGTCAGTCCTAGCATAAGATTGCTTTCAACCAGCCTATGCAAAGCCTCGGGAGTATGAGAGGTAGTGTCATATTTATCAATAACAGTTTGGAATCTTTTTATTGCCGCGATCGGGTTTTTCTTGTTCAGATAATAACGCCCAACCATCATTTCTTTACCTGCCAAATGGTCATTCACCAGATCAATTTTAAGCGCCGCATCCGTTGCATATTTCGTGCCTGGGAAGCGTTTTATAACTTCTCTAAGCCCCTCGCGCGCATATCTCGTTCTGGACTGATCCAGCTTAACATTTGAGATTTGCGTATAGTTAGAGAGCGCCTTCAGATAATATGCATATGCAATATCTGAGTGTCTTGGGTGGAGCTTGATGAAAATCTCCAGCACATCCACGGCCTCGTCATATTCCCCATCCAGATAAAGGGAATAAGCCTGCATAAGCTCTGCGCGCGGCGTGATTTCATTGCCTGGATGCTGGAAAAATATTTTCTCAAATTCCAGGGCTGCATTTTTATATTGCTTTTCCGCCAGCATTCCAACACCAGCCTGATAAATCTCCGCAGCAGGGGTTATGGCATCAGTATCTTTAGGTTTTGACTTACAAGAAACAAGTGCAAACGATGCAAGAGCAATCAAAGAGAGAGATTTTATATAATTCATAATTTATACGTAATATTATTTTTAATTTTACCGATTTTTATTTTATACATGAAAATTTCCACTAAGTACAGAGTGTTTGTATTTTATGACGAGAGTTCTGTATAAAAAATTGAATTACCAAGCGATGGTGTTGACTAATGCAATGAAACATGCTAGAAATGGCCAGATAATTTTTTAATCTATGTTACACGTATTTAATATTATGAAAGAGCTTTTTTCCAGGGTTTTTACCGCTTTGCTGGTGATTCAACTTTATATTTTTGGCGCTTGCGCTGGCGATATCAATTATACTTACTCCAAGGATCAGGGATTATATGTAAATTTTGATGATTTGGGCAAAGTAAAAATTGGAGCTGATGTTGAATGTGGCTTTGTGAGGGATGGAGCTCTGTATGCTTCCTTTGGTGTTGAAGCTCAGATTTTCAAATGTTCTAAAGTTGTATTGAGTTTTGATGGTATTACCAACAATGCAGAGGAAGCCGGAAATTGGTTTTTCAAACTAGATGTAGCGCCATTATATGAATCTATAAAAGTTGAAAAAAAAGAAAGGAAGATTTATAAAAAAGACAGTAAGGGCAATGATATAGACGGCAATAATCACTATGTGGATTGGTATAAAAATCTTGGGAGCAGATTGTATTATTTAGGTAATATTCCCTTGATAGAAGCTTATATAGGATACAAAAACACACAACACCAAATTAAACTTGGTCGAGTAAAGACTATAATGGGACTTGCTGATGAAGAAGTGTTTTTTGGGGATGATGCTAAGTTTGCGCCTATGGGACATTGGCTTACTAGAGATTTGTTTTCTGGAATCGACTATGGTTTCAGCCATTCTCTAGCTGACATCAATGTTGCTTTATATTCAGGAGGCAATCCTACAAAAGGTTACTCCTACTATTTAGGCGGGGTGGAAACACCGAATTTAAAAAGTAATAACACACCATCATTTGCCGGTAAAGTTAAACTTAAATATAGCGAGTTTCTTGGTGAGGATATTGATGGGTATGTTTTTGCTTCATATTTGTCAAATATGACTGGATCAACTTGGGATAACGAAACACAAGATGGAAAAAGAAACGCTTCTGTGATTGCTTATGGCGCTACTTTCAAATTTAATACAGGCAATAAATATCTTAATTCTATAGGGTTTTTTGGCCAATATAACCAGTATATTTCTGGACTTAGAGAAAAAGGCTCCCAGAATGATGGGTCAAAAAAGTTTAAGGACATCAAGCAAAGTGGTTATTTTATCGGTACTGAACTAAAAGGTTTTGATGATAAAATAAGCCTTGGTGCTGCTTATGAAAAAATTGACAGGTTTGACTATAATCTCTTCCAATATTATAATTTTGCTGATAATAATCCGTTTAAAAATTCCAAACAAACTAGTTTGATTCTTCAAGCAAAATATAATATAAGCTCCATTGTTTCTCTTGTGATGGCATATCATAAGATTTCTAACAAGGCTTTATTTGCATCGGATATATTGGATACAAGAAAAACCAACCGGATGAAAATAGGACTGCGAGTAGCATTGTAATATAGCTTCCAAGCATATTTATGGGGGCATAAAGATTCTCACTAAATACAGAGTGTTTGTATTTTAGGCATGCGGATATAGCTTCATAGAGTCCTGCCGGAGCTTGCGCATTTCTCAATAAGCAAAAGATCTAGCGCAGGCACAATGGTTCAGCAATCCGAATAAACAAACTGCTACTATTAGAAGCTACGCGGGCAGGCCTAAATACCCTATATTTTTAGAGATTTTTTCATCTAGGCCTGCGGATATAGCCTCTTATCCCTTTGCGAAAACCACGTGATCCTTTGCCACGTGCGGGAAGAACTCTTTTGTGAAGGAGAACATTTCTTCTTTTGAATCAGAATCAAATCTAATCTCAATTATATCGCCTGCCCCGTAATTCGCTACGTTCGAAACTACACCTATTTTATTGCCAGAATCGTCTCGCACATCGAGGTTTTTTAAATCCTCAAAATAAAACTCCTCCTCATCCAGGGTTTGAGAAAAATCCTCTCTCTGACAATATAGCTTTGTTCCTTTTAAGAGCTCCGCGTGGTTTCTGTCATTAGAGCCAGAGAATTTACACACTAGGCTACCTTTGGCTTTTTCCCTAAGAAATTTCAGCGCCACCACCTCTCCATTTTCGTTTACAAGGTTAGTGCTCAAGAGATTTTGCGCAGGGTCTGTATATGATTTTACAAGCACATCACCTTTGATGCCATGAGCTGAGGATATTACACCTACGAAAATTAATTTATCTTCTTTTGTCATCTAATTGATCTATTATTTAAAAAGGACTATCATTTACCAGTTAATATGTGAATTTATCGATTAATCTATAAAATATTAAAACCATGAAAAAACTACTTATAAGCATAGTAATCATTACAGGCCTAATATTCGCATTAATTACCGCCTCTGTCTCGATCACAGATTTTAGCAGAGTATATCAGGATTTTACCAAAAGTGCTAGAATCGATATGCCCGCCATGGAAAAAAGCAAGTTTCGTATTAAAAAATTTCCTATTCCATATATCATAATAGACGAGATTAACCAAAAGGATAATATTAAATTAAAAAATATAGAAGTACACTTCACTCCGCTTTCACTACTAATGTTTGACCCGAAAATAGCTGAGATCAAAATTGAAAGCGCCATAAAATATATTAATCATGATGATGTGAATTTCCTGACTCACCATGAGTTTATTGCCGAATTGATATCAGAAGGCGCGCTGTCGCTTCAAGCCAAGATCGGCAGGCTTACATTCATAGAATCCGATGGGGATAGCCCTCTTGAGATAGAGGATTTTATCTATGAAAGCGCAGATGGAATCACGCATTTTCATGGAAAAATCGATAAAAGCAGTCATATAACTGGGTCGTTTGCCCAATCTGGTGATGAAGTCATGTTCAAACTCAATATGGATGATTATCATTATAATGTGTCTATTGAGGAGAAATATAAAAACGCCGCATTGGAGTCTGGCAAAGTGAAAATTGTAACAGACAGGCTTTCCACTAATCTGTCAAACCTCATTCCTGATGTTAATAAGATTGCTCATATGCTGAGCAGCTCTGAGAATGTCACAATTACATTTGATATAAAACCAACACAAAATCATACAGAATTTAAAAATATCCTCATTACTTCAAGCTTTTTAAGTGGCAAGGGTGAGGCAATATTGAGCACAGATGTAAAGCATGCAAGCGTGGTTGATTTCTCTTTTGATCAAATTGATCTAGCCGCTTGGAGCAAAGACAGGGCTCCAGAAATGAAAAGCAAAGATAACAGGGGAGAGGAAGAGCATCATCATACGATATATAGAAAATTTGATTTTAATCATAATTTAAAGCTAAACATAACAGCAAACTCCGTAAAACTGAATGAACATAGCACCCTGAGCAAGGTTAATATTGCAGCTAATATAGGAGAAGGAGCGCTTTTGATCGAGGATTTTTCTGGCAAAATTGATCAAGAAGGTAAGTTCAACATCACGGGCGGAGTTGTGCAAAATTCATTCAGAAGCTTGTTTAATGGTAAAATAAAATTACATCACAAAGATCTAAATGATTTTGCTGAACTATTCTATGGCAAGGAGTCTTTAGCTAAAAACGCCATTCCTTTTTACCTATCATCGGACATCAAACTCAGCTCGGTGGATTTGTCGCTTAGGAACTTGCTCCTCAAAACAAACGAGGCAGAAATGATCGGGCATATTTCAACAAAATTCATCGGGAATAACACGCGCACTAATGCGACCGTTAAATTTTCTTCCATGAGCTTAGATGATAATAACTTCCCCGTAATGCCTGGGATGCTTCAAAAATTCATCAGCTTTGCAGACGGAATGAAAAAACCAGATTATTTAAGCAAATTCACCCCCATCAGGCAGATCAATTCCATAAGTAACTATGATCTATCTTTTGATAAATTAACATATAATGGGCGGTTATATGAAAATGTTAGGTTTAATCTGGAACTATCTCCCTCTAGGGCGTCCTTAGAGCAGCTAGTCATCCATTCTGGGGATGAGTTTATCGACACCACATTAACCCTGGAAACAAATGACATCAAGCCGACATTAACCATCACGATTCACAACGCATATGCGCGGGCAAATTTCTTATCCGCCCCCTCCCTTCTAGCCCTGAAGAACAGAATCCTTGAGCATTTTGACCTGAGTAAAATAAATATCATTATGGATTGCTCATTTAAAAAGCTCTACGATGATAATGTTGTGCTTGAGAAAGTCTTGTTTCAAGCAAAGAGCAACAAAAACTTGCTGCGTATTTCAAAATTTTCTGCCAATCTATTTGGCGGGCGTCTTCAATCTTCTGGCAGTATTTTATTGGAGCCCTACACTCTTAATTTTGTATATGCTCTGAATTCTGCGCAAATTGACGAGATCGCAAAATTATTCCCCAAAAACTTCCTCAATATAGGCGGAATTATGAGCGCAAACGGGGCATGGTCAACAAGAGGCGAGAAACCCAATCAGCTTTTATATAATTTCTATACAAAATCGGATATCATCGCCAAGAATATTAAGATAAATAATTTCTCCATCGATGATTTTGTGAAAAAGATCAATCTCCCCAGCTATAATCGAGCAAACCTTAGCAAAGATATCAAAAAAGCTCTACTTACTGGGAGCACAACTATACTCGACCTTAAAACATCTGTTGAGATGACAAAAGGAATACTCAAAACCACTTCCGCTGCTTTTAAAACTAATTATAGCGCAGGCTCCAGCGCGGCTCTTTTTAATATTTATGATTTCAATCTTGATAGCTCCAGCATTTTCTCTTTCTATCTTACCGCTCCCAAAAACTCTTCAGCAAGCAACGCAGAACCTACGCAAATAGGCATCACCGCAAAAGGCCAGCTATTCTCACCAAAGAAAGAAGCAACCTATAACAAGCTAGAGAAAGCTTTAAAGGCGAGATAAGCTAAAGCTTCATAATTTCTTAGAAAAGAAATCTTCCAGAAAGAAAATCGCAACCATTGCATTAAAAATACAAGGTGGTTTTTCGTCTATGAGCGCCTTCTCTCAAAAAAGGTGAAAAAGGCCAAGAATGCAGGTGACATTTTAGATCAGTAGTGCTAAAACCTTTGCAAAAGTAAAATAAAAGTATATACAAAATGACAGAAAACGATAATCAGGATACTGACCTTATGGTAGCAGAAGCAGAGCAAACAGAGGAAGATGCAAAAGTCGAAGCATCTATGGCAATCATAAAAGCCGTAAAGACTGCAGAAGCTGCAGAGCTCGCAAAATCCAGGCCACCCGCAGAAGACACTGCCCTCGCCGAACTCGTAGAACCAGAATCCCATGAGGAAGAGGAAGGTGAATATCTCTCACATGACCCACTAATCTGCGGAACTTTAGCTGTAAAATCCCATGCCATCGAATTTCTGCAGAACTACTTACCTGCAAAAGTCCAAGAATCTGTCGATCTATCTACAATCAATGTAGAGCCAGAATCTTACGTTGAAGACACTCTCAGAAAGAAAATGAGCGACTTAGTCTACTCCGTCAAAACCAAAGATGGTCGTGATGCGTTCATATATGTCGCGCTAGAACATCAATCTACGGTTGATCGTATGATCAGTTTCCGTTTGCAAAAATACATGCTACTATTATGGGAACGCCATAAGAAGAACAAAATACCAGGAAAATTACCAATAATATACCCGCTTGTGCTTTATAACGGAAAAGAAAAATACACCGCCCCTTTGAATTTCTGGGAGTTATTTGAGGACCCTGTGCTCGCAAAAGAAGTCATGGGCGGAGATTACACTTTGATCGACCTGCAATCCATGCATGATAATGAGATCAACTATAACAACGTTACCAGCCTGGTGCTTTCTGTGATGAAGCACATACATGATGACGACACATTAAACATGCTAGATTTATTGTTTGGACGTTGCAAAGTTGCGCTTTCACTAGACAAAAAAGAAGATTATCTTTTATTGAGGATGGTAATCGAGTATACTAACCCCAAAGTTCCTGTTGAAAAAAGGAAAAGATTAGAGAAGGTAATCAAAAACCACCTGTCAAAAAAAGAAGGAGAAATTGCCGTGAAAACCATTAAAGATAGCTACAAAGAAGAAGGTAGAGTAGAAGGCAGAGTAGAGGGAGCTGAACACAAAAGTCTTCAGATTGCCACAAATTTACTAAATCAGAGCCTTGATAAAAGCTTTGTTGCTTCTGTTACTGGCCTCCCTATTAGTGAGGTAACGCAGCTTCAGAGTAATATTCATAGCGCTGGTAGTAGTTGAATGTATAGCTGAGTTTCTTGCTCTATAAAGCAACCTGATACACCTCCCCCTAAACTTCCTGCTAAGAAGAGGAAAATAGGAGAAGGAATAATCAAAGCTCCACTTGTCAAAACAAAGAGGGAGCACCTGCCCCGGCCGCCTATACTTTGCGGGATACGTGGCCAGTATATAACTGGCGTGGTCTTGTGATTTTAAACTCGACATCCTCAGACATTTCTTTCCATTGCGAGATCCATCCTGAGGTTCTGGCAAGAGCAAACAGCACAGTGAACATCTGAGAAGGAATACCCATTGCCTGATAAATTATTCCTGAGTAAAAATCAACATTTGGATATAGTTTGCGGTCAATGAAATATTGATCATTTAATGCAATTCTCTCAAGCTCCATGGCGATCTCCAAAGTTGGATTGCCCTTTAATTGCCCAAGTTCTGCCAGCACCTCCTTGCAAGTATCACGCAAAACAGCGGCGCGAGGGTCGTAGTTTTTATATACCCGATGACCAAATCCCATCAGCCTGAATGGGTCTTCCTTGCTCTTGGCTTTTTCAATGAATTTGGGTATGTTTTTAATAGTTCCAATTTCTCTGAGCATATTGATCACCGCCTCGTTCGCCCCACCATGGGCGGGCCCCCACAAAGACGTAATCCCCGCGCACACACTCGCAAATGGATTAGACCCAGACGACCCAGAAGTCCGAACCGTGGAGGTTGAGGCATTTTGCTCATGATCTGCGTGCAGTATGAAGATCTTATCCAGCGCCTTTGCAAGCACAGGATTCACCTTATATTTCTTATTAGGCGTTGCGAACATCATATGCAAGAAATTCTCAGCAAAGGGTAATTCATCATCAGGATACACAAATGCCTGGCCTAGGGAATATTTATAAGTCATTGCTGATATTGTTGGCATTTTTGCAATCATTCTGATCGCACAAAGCTCTCGCCCTTCTGCTGTGTTCATGTCTATAGTGTCATGATAAAAGGCAGACAAAGAACCAACTACAGATAATACCACCGCCATCGGATGCGCAGAATGACGAAAAGCACCAAATATATTACGAATCTGCTCATTTACCAAAGAATGTTTAATAATTTCATCCTTAAACCCTTTATACTCCTTAGCATTTGGCAGATCACCTTTTAGAAGCAAATATGACACTTCAAGAAAATCTTTATTATTCGCCAAGTCACCAATTTCATATCCTCTATGACGCAGCACTCCTTTTCCACCATCAATAAACGTAATCTTGGACGTGCAAGAAGCTGTGGACATAAAGCCAGGATCATAGGTGAAATAGCCGGTTTCTGCGTATAATTTTGTCACATCCACAACATCTGGGCCAATAGAGGATTTTCTGATCGGTAATTTATATGTTTCATTATTGATTTTTAATTCCGCGAATTCTTCAGTCATTTCTTTACCAGCCATATCTTACTACCCCTTACTAATTCCACAACAAAATTTCTACAATTAATATCTTATTGAAAATAAGCACAAAACACAATCAAAAGACGCAAATCATATAATTTACAGGGCAAATACTAATTTGTTAAACATTTTATATAAATGTATTGGATAATGGAACCGGAGTATATTTTAGTTGGCTATGTTTTGCTCTTGCTCCAACGGAAGAAACAAAAGAGCGAGTAAAGCAGTCTTTGGATAGCAATGTATCTCCATTTGATTTCTGCACCCTTCCAGAGGTTTTTACCCTAGCATTACAACTGTAGCATTAGAAGCTACGTGCATAACCTAGAATTCATTACGGAGCTAGTGGAAGAAGACTCAAATTAAAAAATTTTCACCCCCCTTGTTCCATAAAGAGCACCCTAATATTGATAATATTAAGAAAAAATGGTGTTTTCCGAATCCTAACGAGCAGAAAATTATTACTAACTCGTTAGGAATTTTTATTATAGAGTCTGTGTTTATTCAGTATTAAAAATCACCGCCTGAATTGTCACCTAATGCAGGTACTTCTCTATCCCAAACAATCGTTGTGCTTACTGGCATGTGGTCAGATGCAAATGCTGGGCCCAACTCACTATCACCTCCATGGGCGTGAGAAAATACATATTCTCCTATTGCCTCTGGTTCATAACCTGTAAAATTATCAAACAAAGGCTGAACCTGAACAACAGTGTTTTGCATTGACCCCTCCTGTTGTAATACCAAGATATGATCTATAATTTCACAGCTTTTTCTACCTTCTTCCAAATAAAAGTTATCTATGTTGAGAGCAAGTTCTGCTGTAGATAGACCTTGTTCTTTCCAGCTTTCTATCGCAGCATTTAACTTTTGTTGCTTATCTGATAGATCATATGGGAATGCATAAAAAGTTGAATCTGCTGGTGTCTCATTTGGAAATGTTGCATCCGTTAGAGCGTCAACAAAACCAGCTTCTATTAATGGCTTCATTTGCTCCTCTCCCCCCCAATTTGGAAAAGAATTAAAGTCTCCAGCTATAATAATTTTTATATTTGGATGAAGTTCCTGTTCTGCTTGAGCAAAATCACGAAGTAATTCGCTTGCTTTTATTCGAAGGTCTTTGGGTATAGGATAATGAACATTGAATATACATAGAGTTTCCCTGGTTTCTTTATCGAATAAACGAGTAACCTGAATACCTCTTTCAAAAAACATACCAAAATTATGATCTTTGACAGCTTCTACATGTTCTTGCTTACCATTTAGTGTAGTATAAGTAGAAGCAAAATAATCATCAGTAAATTTATCAGGAGATTGGGTAAAATATTTTGTTTCGGTCTCAATATGGGTAAAACGACTTTCCTTAAAAGCTAATATATACCGAGAAGCACCTTCGGATTGAAATCCATCTCTATAAAATGTGACACTAGTTGTATACCCGGAATGTTCTAAATGATCATTAACGGGTCCAGTAGAGTTAAATGGGGGCTTTGCCTTTGGACAGTTTCTTAACTCTTGTATAGCAATAATATCAGTACCCAATTTATCGAGTGTTTCTAGAACCTTAGGCATCCTTGCTTCAGCCCTCCATTCTGAATGAGTAATATTATTGCTTCCTTCTTCTACTCTAGTGTCGGTGCAAGCATTAAAAGTAGCAAATGTTAAAGGTGGGAGCGGGGTAGAAACGGCATCCTCAGAAGAGTTAAAGCTCACCTTGCCACCATTGCCACCATCTCCTCCTAGCTGATTTGGAAAAGGGTTATCGTGCTCAGAGTTCTCTCTGGTTTTAGCTACTAACTTTTCTATCACTTCTGTGTTCGCTTCTGCTGAATCTTCAACTTTTCTTCTAGACATGATTATAATCCTCCATATAAAAATATAAATAGCAAAGAAAGCTCAGCGTAACAAAAGCCTAACTCGTTATCAAGTTTTAGCTTAAAAAACAATTATAAGCACAAAATGACTGCGTTAAATAAGACTAACAATTGATTTAAGGGTTTCAAGAAGATGTTTTTGATTCCAACCTAATTGCAGATCTCCTTTGTTAAATTGAGTTACAACTGTAGCCCTAGCAGATTTACCTGAATTAGTCGCCCATATTGATGATTTGTTGTTAGGCGAAGCTTCAAATGATGCATAATTGGGAGGATTAGAATAAGGGAAACATAACACTACGTACTAGATGAGACTATTACTACAAGTTTTGGTCTCTCTGCAGTTAACAAAAAATGCTACATGGCCATAATGATTTTATATTCAAAACTCAAAATCATTAATAAATTAGTGAACTATTAACCAATTTATTCTAAACTAGAATTATCGCTATTAATTTCAACTAAAGTAAATTGGTTATGACACAAGCACAAATCCCACAAATTTTATCACAACATTTAAACACCCTGTCTCTTGAAAGAAACGTTGCTGCATTTGACGACTCTTTGACTCCAAACATAGATATATCCGGAGATTACAATACAGAAGCTATAGATACCAGCAAGTGGGAAGTAACAGTGGATTTGCGAGTCGAAATGAGTTATAAAAACGGTCTGGCTCTTTCCATTAAGCTACAATATGTTGCAACAATTGACGCAACAGATGTTAGCGATGCAGATTTGGATATTTTCCTATATTTAGAATACCCACCAATGCTTCTACTAGAACTACGCAAAGTTGTTGCCGACACCACCATGGCAGCAGGGGTACATCAAGTGATGCTCGACCCATGGGATTTATCACGTCAATTTGCAGCAGAGCTTGAGGGCAATAAAAATGGTTAATTATAATGTCTAGTGAAAAACCCGGATGGGTTAAACATACATGGAAAACACTTCAACGCTCTTTTACATTACCAAGTATCATGCTTAAAGGTGCGGCAGGAGGAAATATTGCATTGAATGTTGCCTCCGTTGCAAAAACATATGGAAGATTTGACACAGCAACTGCCATAAATTACCTCAACGAACAAACTAGTGGGATGCAGCCTAAGAAAAAAAGGCGTATCAAATGGGGAAAAATAGCTCATGATGTTATCGTGCCAACACGCCTTGTTGCAGCCGGGTTTTCTGCTTTATCTTTGCAAGCAAAAAAGGCTGAAATAGGAACAAATAGCGCCTTTGCGCGAGGAGGATTGCGTGCAATTCGTTTGCTATCTGGTATAGCCGAGCTGGCGCTCCACGCACCAGAACTAGCAACTACTCCGATAGCACATCTGGCGCGAGCTACTGCAAAAGCTGCCAACAAAGGAAGGTTATGTGTTGCTCGTAAACTTCTTTCTGAAAATACTACGCAAGATGAGCCTGAACAGCGGCCAAATGTAGAGATAAAAGGAACCTCTCTTGCCAGCGCCGCTGCTATCCGCAGAAAAAGACCTCCTCGCATGCAAAGAAGACAAGTCTCTTTTTCTGAAAGCGAGATGGATTATAGTGATTCAGATGAAGATTTTTCTTCAGACGAAGATCTTTCTTTTGATCCGGATATTCAAGAAGAAGCACCGGCAATTACTGAAAGAGCATATCACCCAGCCTTAGATTCTGACAATACTAGCAAAGTAGATCTTGCAGAGACAAAAGCTGCCCCTGCTCAAGATTCTGGCGCAACTACTCGCAGAATAACTTCTTCTGACAAAGAGACAAGTTCTCTCGATAAAGAAATAGTTTCTCCCGCAATAATTACCAGTGATAGCAAAAAACCTGCTCTTGCAGAGATAAAAACCATCCTTGCTCAACATGTATCTAATGAAACAAAAATCAAATCACCTGGAATAACTCCCTTTACCAGAAGGGAACATAAAGGTAAGACTGATGGCACGCCAGATAGGTGAGTAGTCGTAGCAAACACACATATATGGCTTCTGCTTGGCAAAATTTATCAGCACGGCCTTATAGTTCTTGCTATTAAGCGGTTTTCATTGGTAGAATACTCGTGTAGGTATATTATGTTTTGATTTTTATGTGAGGACTAGGGTGACCAAGGATTTGGAGCGTACGGGGTTTTTATTTGGTAGTAATTCAGTTTTTATCGAAGAGCTCTATCAAAAATATCTAGAAGACCCGGCATCAATCGACCCAAGCTGGATTGAGTTTTTCAGCACTCAAACTGAGTTTACCCCACTAAAAACTACCTCAAAAATTATTATCAAGGATGCTCCGAAAACGCAAAATAAAGCTACATCCACATCCGCTCCGGCTAGCGCTCTTAAAGAAGACTCGCTCAGAGCGAAATTTATGATCATGGCATATCGCGAGCATGGGCATTATCTGGCGAATCTCGACCCTCTTAATCTTGAAACGAAGAAAACTCGTGAGGAATTGAAATTAACCCTAGAAGATTTTGGCTTTACCAAAGATTCCCTAGCTAATGAAATAGATGTAACCGGCGAACTGAGCGGGGTTAGCGCCTGCACGGTTGGTGAGCTTGTGTCGATTTTGGACAGAACCTATTCAGGAAGTCTTGCCGCTGAGTTTTCTCATGTTGAGAGCAGCGGGGAGAAAGAATGGCTATATGAACAGCTGGAAAACGCCAATACCCACCCATCATTCTCGCTGGAGGATAAGAAAAAGTTCCTGCAAGATCTGGTGGAAGTGGAAGGATTCGAACAATATCTACATACCAAATTCTCTGGTGCTAAGCGGTTTTCTATAGAAGGCGGCGATGCATCGATTGTTTGTTTGGACAGAGTCATTGAACTGTCTGCCGCCTCTGGTGCGGAAGAAGCTGTCCTTGGGCTATCTCACCGCGGGAGGCTATCCACGCTGACTAAAGTCATGGGCAAGCCATATTGCGCAGTGCTGTCTGAATTTATGGGAACTAGCGCCTTCCCCACGAATCTTAATATTTCTGGTGATGTTAAATATCATATGGGCTTCTCCTCTGACAAAGTGACGAGGAATGGTCATAAGATTCATCTATCCTTAACACCAAACCCATCGCATCTTGAAGCTGTGAACCCTGTTGTTGCAGGTAAAGTTCGGGCGAAGCAAGATTGCATGGGGCGAGATCGTTCCAAAGTTGTGGGAATACTTGTTCATGGTGATGCTGCTTTTTGCGGCCAGGGGATTGTCGCTGAAAGCTTGGTAATGTCTGGACTCGTGCCCTATGAAGTTGGCGGGATTTTTCATTTAGTTATTAATAATCAGATTGGCTTCACTGCAAATGCAAATGACTCAAGACCTGGCAGATATTGCACGGAAGTTGCCAAAATGGTTGGGGCGCCTATTTTACACGTGAATGGGGATGATATCGAATCTGTCCTGCTTGCTACGAAGATCGCTTGTGATTATCGCACGAAATTCGGCCGTGATGTTGTGGTGGATATTGTATGTTATCGTAAATATGGCCATAATGAAGGCGACGAGCCGATGTATACTCAAGGGCAAATGTATAATATTATCAAAACCAAGCAAACGCCCGCTGCGATTTATGCAGAAAAGTTAGTGAGCCAGGCTTTGGTAGATGCTGAATACTACCCCGGGCTAAAGCAAACATTCAAGACGCTTCTTGACTCTGAATTCGCCCAAGTAGAGGAATATAAACCAAGAGCGCAGTGGCTAGAGGGGCATTGGTCCGGGTTTGAGCGTTCAAATGATGCGAAGCTTACGACTGGTATTAAGCAAGCGGAACTCAAGAAACTATGTAAATCCTTATGCACGATAGAGGACTCTTTCCCGCTGAACAAAAAACTAGCAAAATTATTTGCCAGCAGGGTTGAGTCGGTGACAAATAAAAACACCCTAGACTGGGCAAGCGCCGAGCAATTAGCTTTTGGCACATTGCTGAAAAATAATATACCAATCAGGATGACCGGGCAAGATGTCGGCAGGGGAACTTTTTCGCATAGGCATGCTGTGCTTCATTCCCAAATAGATAAATCGATCTATGAGCCTCTGAATAATATATCGGATGATCAGGCATTTTTTGAAATAGCTGACAGTAATTTATCCGAATATGGAGTCCTTGGATTTGAATATGGCTATTCATTAGTAAACCCGAAACATCTGGTAATTTGGGAAGGACAATTTGGCGATTTCTGTAATGGAGCGCAAACTATTTTTGACCAATTCATCTCATCTGCTGAGACTAAATGGCTGCGCCTTAGCGGGCTTGTATGTCTTTTGCCTCATGGTTTCGAAGGGCAAGGGCCGGAACATAGCTCCGCTCGCCTGGAGCGTTTTTTGCAGCTTTGCGCTGAGGAGAATATGCAGGTCGCATATCCGACAACGCCTGCTTCGATATTCCATTTACTGCGCCGGCAAGTGATGCGTAATTTCAGAAAGCCGTTAATGATTATGTCGCCAAAATCGCTACTTCGTCATAAGCTTGCAGTGTCTGACATCAAGGATCTTGACGAGGGAACATCCTTTGAGCCGGTGATAGATGAGATTGATGCGGATGTTAGCGCAAAGAAAGTTAAGAAAGTTATTTTCTGTAGCGGAAAAGTATATTATGATCTGCTAGAGAAGAGAAGAGCAAGCAATATAAATGATATAGCGATCGTGCGTTTAGAGCAGCTATATCCTTTCGAGCAAGATTTAATTGTAAAAATCATCAAGAAATACAGCAATGCCTCCACCTATGTTTGGTGCCAAGAAGAGCCTAAAAACATGGGGGCTTGGAGCTATATCAGACCATATATGGAAGCATCATTAGAACAAACAGGAACTAAAAAAATGATCAGATATGTTGGCAGAGAAGAGGCTGCATCGCCTGCCGTTGGCTATCTTTATCTGCATAACAAACAACAAGAATCATTAGTAAATAAAGCGCTTGGAATATAGCAAGGAGAGAAAAATTATGAGTGTTGAAATTATAGTACCAGCCTTAGGCGAGTCCGTTTCAGAAGCTACAATTGCGAAATGGTATAAAAAACCAGGTGACGGGGTTAAAGTAGACGAGCTGCTGCTTGAGCTTGAAACAGAAAAAGTTACTCTGGAAGTAAATTCTACTGCCGCAGGAATCATTGAGTCTATTGAAGTAGGCGAAGATGATACTGTTGAAGTTGGTCAAGTGCTTGGGAAAATCAAAGCAGGCGCCGCGCCGGCAGAATCAGCTGGTGGCACTAGTGCCGGCGCTAGCACTCAAGCCACGACGGCTGCTCCAGCTCCAGCGCCGCAATCTGGCAAAAGCGTAGATCCTGCAAAGACTATGCCGCCATCTGTGCAAAAATTAGTAACGGAAAACAACCTATCCCCTGCAAATATCCCAGCGACTGGCAAGGGCGGGCGGATTAATAAGGGCGATGTTCTTGCCGCCTTAAATAACCCAGCTGCGGGCGCTGCTAGTTCTGCGGGCGTAGCTAGTTCTGCGGGTGCGGGCGCATCTACAGCACCTATTGCGGATGAGAAACCAGTTCAGCGCGTGCGTATGTCTCGTCTTCGCAAGACTATCGCTCATCGTTTGAAAGAGTCACAAAACACCGCTGCGATTTTGAGCACATTTAACGAAATCGATATGAGTAATGTCATCGCTCTTCGCAAGAAGCACAAGGATGCGTTCCAGGAAAAGCATGGTGCGAAGCTTGGCTTTATGTCGTTTTTTGTGAAAGCTGTGATCAGCGCTTTAAAGGCAGTTCCATCGGTTAATGCTGAAATGGAAGGCGACGACATTATCTATAAGCATTATTATGATATTGGCGTGGCTGTCGGCACAGAACAAGGGCTTGTTGTCCCAGTTGTTAAGGGGGCGGATAAGATGAGCTTTTCTGGCATAGAGCAAGAGATCGTCTCCCTGGCAACGCGCGCGCGCGAGGGCAAACTTGCAATGTCTGACCTGACGGGAGGAACATTCTCTATCACAAATGGGGGTGTGTATGGTTCGCTTCTGTCGACACCAATCATCAACCCTCCGCAAACTGGTATTATCGGACTGCACAACATGCAGCAGCGCCCTATAGCAGTTGATGGAAAGGTGGAGATTCGCTCAATGATGTATATTGCACTTTCCTATGATCACAGGGTGATTGACGGGAAAGATGCGGTGACTTTCCTGATCAAAGTTAAAGATGCAATCGAGAATCCAGAGAGGTTATTGCTGGATCTTTAAGAGCTACCGTGCGTAGCTTATATTCAAGAAGCTACGGCCGTAACACATCATCCCTGTAATATCCTTTAGAAGCTATGTCCGTAGCTTCTAAAGTGTTTAGCAATAAGACTAGAAGTAATATAATATTATGAGCAAATCACATATATTCTTACCGATAATGGCGGTAGTTCTTTTTATTATATTGCTTTGGAGTTTCGGATTTAGCAGTTATTTTAACATTGATACTTTGCGCGAGAATCAGCTATTCCTAAAAAATCATGTAGCAAATAATTTCCTATCTACATTCGCTATTTATTTTTTATTATATTGCGCAATCGTAGGATTCTCTATTCCAATCGCTACCCTAATGACCTTAGTCGGAGGCTTCTTATTCGGCCAGACTATAGGAACAATCGCTGTTGTTACTGCTGCATCCCTTGGTGGATGCATAATATTTTCAGGGGTAAGATTAGTCTCGAAGAATATCACAAATAAGAGGCTTGGCAAATGGATAAAGCAGATGCAGCAAGGCTTTGCGGAAAATGCATTTTTATACATGCTGACTGTTCGTCTTATCCCGATCTTTCCATTCGTAATCGTGAATTTAGTCGCGGGTATTTTGCAGATTCGGTTCAGAGATTTCTTCCTCGGAACATTGCTTGGCATTATTCCCTCAAGCTTCATCTATGTTTCGATCGGCGTTTCCCTGCAAGAGCTTCTAGCACGACCAGATTTTTCCCTCTATGGATTGCTGGAGCCAAGATTCTTCCTCGCCCTGACCGCACTAGGCATCCTAGCCCTGCTACCTGTTATTTATAGAAAAAGACGAAAGGCTGATGCGTCAGAAGACTAATGGGGGCTGGATATAAAATGCTATATTGGCCGATAGATGCTATGTTAGTTAGTAGACTTCTAAACTAATCATCAGTTACGCTTAGCAGAATATCCTCACCCCCTCCTGCAATCTCAACAATTTTAAATGAGTGATTACGTCCCCGGCTTCCCTGTCCACCAAGACTAAAAAATAATTGGCTATATCTATCGCAGTTAATTTGGGATTCTTTTTCATAAACATCACTCCAAGACTTAACGCCATTTTAACAGATAGAGATAAAACTTGCAATAATTAACAGGTGAAATATTACAATTCTTTAACAAAGCTGCCACTCCAAGAAGCTGCTTGCAGAGCTTCTTGGAGTTCATGAAGCTCTGCAAGCAGGCCTAGGATACTCCGTATTTTAGGCCTGAGTGGGTACTGCTGAGACACTACCCCTCGCACCCACTCCGCCAGACACAAAAGCCTATTACGCTTCCATTGATTTAACGATATTCTCGACCATTTTCTTTGCATCGCCAAAGAGCATCAATGTATTATCACGGAAAAATAGCTCGTTTTGCACGCCAGCATAGCCAGGAGCCATTGATCTTTTGATGAATAAAACCGTCTTGGCGGCTTCCACGTCAAGGATGGGCATGCCGTAAATAGGGCTGGTCTTATCAGTCTTGGCAGATGGGTTGGTGATGTCGTTGGCGCCAATTACTAAAGCAACATCCGTAGAGCTGAAATCATTGTTGATCTCGTCTAGTTCCAGCACATCCTCATAGTCGATATTTGCCTCGGCAAGGAGCACATTCATATGACCTGGCATCCTGCCTGCAACCGGGTGTATCGCAAAACGAACGCGAACTCCCGAGCGTCTTAATATATCCGTCATCTCCTTGATAGCATGCTGAGACTGCGCAACCGCCATGCCATAACCCGGAATGATGATCACAGAATCTGCTTGTTGCATTAAAAATGCTGCATCCTCGGCGCTGCTAATTTTGGCAATTCTGTCATCCTCTACGGAATCGCCCGACGACTCACGCGCCTTCATGAAAGCGCCGAAAATCACATTGAATAATGACCTGTTCATCGCGTGGCACATAATATGACTCAAAATCGCGCCACTCGCACCGACCAAAGCGCCCGTTATAATCAGCAGACTATTCCCGAGCGTAAAGCCAATACCAACTGCTGCCCAGCCGGAATATGAGTTCAACATCGAAATCACCACCGGCATATCAGCGCCGCCAATTGGCACAATTAACAACACCCCAACAACCAGAGAAACAGTCACTAATAGAGTAAATATCAGGAGGCTCTCGCTTTGGGTAAAGCAATAAATCAGAGCTATAATAGACAGACTCAGCAAAAGGCAAACATATTGCTGCGCAAAGAATTTGATCGGTCGTGAGCCTATAAGCCCTTGAAGCTTCCCGAAAGCGATAATCGAACCGCTGAAAGTAATAGCGCCAATCGCAGCCCCAAGAGACATCTCAATAAGAGCTCCAACTGGAAGATCACCAGACACCCCTATTCCGAAATGAGCAGGAGAAAGCAACACAGTATAGGCAACCAGTACAGCTGCAAGCCCAACAAATGAATGGAACCCAGCAATTAGCTGCGGCATTTCCGTCATCGGGATTTTTCTGGCAATTATAGCCCCAACTATTCCGCCTGATGATATCGCAATCATCAAAGGAATTTTTTGCGCAAATGATGGCAGGTTAAAAGTCGCAATAAGCGCAACCCCCATACCAATCATCCCAACGATGCTCCCAGACCTTGCCGACCTTGGAGAAGAGAGAGCTTTCAGCGCAAAAATGAAGCAAATTGCGGAGATAAGATAAGAAAATTCAATTAATTGTACCATAATTCCAAACTTTATTTTTTCTTGAACATTTCAAGCATTCTTTCAGTAACAATAAACCCGCCAAAGATATTTATTGCCGCAAAAAACGCAGCGATAAAACCAAGAGCCGAGGAGAATCCAAACTCTGCAGAGCTAGCAGAAATCAGTGCCCCGATGATTATAATTCCAGAAATTGCATTAGTAATCGACATTAGCGGAGTATGCAAAGATGGCGTCACCTTCCACACCACATAATAGCCAATGAAACAGGAAAGCGCGAATATCGTCACTGCAAATACCAGCGGGTCAACCACGTGCCCAGTCACCTCGGGCGCGTGCAGGCTGATATCTCTGAGCTTTTCGGTGAGCTCTGCCGCTTTTTGCGATATTTCTGCAGCTTCTTTGATCGCCGAAGGTAATTGTTCTCTCATAAGACTATACCTTAAATTTTTTGTTAATTATCATACCATTTTTCCCTATCAACATCTCTTCAACGAGATCATCTTTAAAGTCAAATTCACCGCTTTTTATAGCATAATTCAACAAATTATACAGGTTCTTTGCATATAATTTCGAACTATCATTAGCTATTTTCGCAGCCATATTAGTCCAGCCTATAATCTTCACACCCTTTTTCGAAACTATCTTATCGGCAGAAGAACTCTCTATATTCCCCCCAGACGATGTCGCCATATCAACGATCACAGAGCCAGGCTTCATTTTCGCTACCATATCCTTCGTAAGCAGCATAGGAGCCCTCTTCCCAGGAATTTGCGCCGTGCTAATCACAATATCAAAACCGGCAATTATTTCTGACAAAAATCGCTTCTGAATCATTGCAAAATCTTCTCCAACTTCTTTGGCATATCCGGACTTATCCTCCGCATCACTACCAGACTCGCTTGGATAAACGAACTTTGCACCCAGGCTCTCCACTTGCTCTTTAGTAGCCGCGCGCACATCATAGGCAGAAACTATACTACCAAGTCGTTTAGCAGTCGCGATGGCCTGCAAGCCAGCGACGCCCACGCCAAGTATCAAAGTTTTTGCCGGTGAAATTGTACCAGCAGCAGTCATCATCATGGGGAAGGCTCGGTCGTAGCAATAGGCAGCTTCAATAACAGCGCGATATCCCGCCAGATTGCTTTGAGATGAGAGCACATCCATATTCTGAGCTTTCGTCACCCTTGGAACCAGCTCCATCGCGATAGTGGAGAGCTTTTTCTCGAGCGATTTTTTTAGATATTTAGAATTAGTATATGGCGAAAGTAGACCGATTATAAGCGCTCCAGCCTTTGCCATTGCCACCTCGTTAAATTCATCTACGAGCTCTGTGGCTTGCACTTTCAGGATTATGTCAGCATCTGACAAAATCTCAAGCGGAATGGCAGAGACTGTCGCTCCTGCTTTTTCATATTCCAGATCGGAAAAGTTTGCTTTATCCCCTATCCCTTGTTCCACAAAGACTTCATAGCCTTTTTGAGTGAATAATTTTGCGGTATCTGGGGTGATAGCAACCCTATTTTCCCCTTTTACCCGTTCTTTAATTGCTGCAATTTTCATGATGAGATTTCTTCTTAATCTATTTATAGCTTGCACTTATACTACGCATTTCTTAGTATGGATTTAAGACAAATTCACAAAGAGACATAGATTTTTATGCAGAACAAAACAACTAAGTCACACTTTGCCCTCTGGCAAGCCATTATTGCTTTGATGATCATACTGAATATACAAACCTCATCTGCCAAGGACATTGCTGGCGGTAATATTGTTTCCGGGAACATTTCAAAGAAAATAAAATCATATATTTCGAATATCGGCTCTATTGCTGTTGAGTTCAAGCAGACAGATCAAACTGGCTCCAAGGCTTTTGGGATGCTTATTATCGATAAACCATATAAATTTCGCTGTAATTATTATCGCCCCTTCCCTATCGTGATTGTGGGTAATAAGAACTATGTCTCGGTTTATGATTATGAAATGGGTCATTTAAGCCGAATCAAGACTCGTGATAATATATTTAATTTCTTGCTTGTAGATCAAATAGATTTTGACAGTCATTTTGAAGTTTTGCTAGCTAAAGAACATGGGAATAATTATATAATCAGATTAAAACACAATAATTTGAACAAAGTAAGCGAGATTAGCTTCAACAAGAAATCCAAACATATTACTGGAATGAAAATCTTTGAGGATAATAACGTCATCACCCTGACTTTCGGCAAAACTGTGCAAATCAAAGATGCTGCGAGAAAATTATTTACCATGAAAGACCCTGATATCTTCGGCAAGCCAGAGAGATTTAATAGAGCTAAATTAGAAAAAAACTTCAAGAAGGCAAGTTAAGACTTGCCCAGCGTGATAAAAACTATTATCTTTATGTGCAGCTAGTACTGGGCGTTGGTTTTGTTTAGTTGGTCAGGTCTGAGAAGAAGCAGCCAGAGCATTACTCAAACGGGTCAGTACTAGCGACATTAAACAGGTCAGCGCTAGCTTACTTATACTTATACACACTTCTAGAATAGTCAATATATTATGCTTAAAAGCGATTCTACATATATCCCATTTGCTCGCAAATATAGACCATCTGATTTTTCAGAGCTACTCGGTCAGGAAGTTCTGGTTAAAACGCTTACCTATTGCATAAAGAATCATCGCCTGGCGCAAGCACATTTGCTGACGGGAATAAGGGGGGTTGGGAAGACATCTTCTGCTCGCATCATCGCCAAAACGGTGAATTGCACTGAGCTTAAAACGAGTGATGAACAAATCACACCTTGTAATAAATGTAAGAATTGCGAGAGCTTTAATAATCATAATCACCCGGATATCATTGAGATCGATGCGGCAAGCAGAACCGGGGTAGACGATATTCGAGAAATCATCGAAAGCAGCGAATATAGACCGCTAATTGGTAAGTATAAACTCTTCATCATTGATGAGGTGCATATGCTTTCCAAAAGTGCGTTTAATGCGCTTTTGAAGATTGTTGAAGAACCGCCCGAGCATGTAATATTCATCTTCGCAACGACGGAAGTGCAAAAGATTCCGCTCACTGTCATTTCGAGATGTCAAAGATACGATCTGCGCAGACTCACATTTGATGAGATTAACATTCTTATTAAACGCATTGCAAAGCAAGAAAAGATCAAGATCGATGATGATGCGCTGAAAATTATCGCAATAAAGTCCGAAGGGTCCGCCCGTGATGCGACCTCTATGCTCGACCAGGCAGCTAGCTATGTGCTAAATATTGGTGACTCAGAGATCATCACCGCAGAAAATATCAGCAAAATGCTTGGGTTATTGCAAACGAGCACTATGGTCAAACTTACGCAGCTGATTATTGCAAATGACCCAGCTTCTGCGATCGCTCTTCTTGAGGAAATTTACTCTAATGCCAGTAATTTGGAATATTTCGTGCAGACTATGTCTGACTTTATGGCAGAGCTCAGCAAGTCAAAAGTAATCACGACCTACCATAATCCTTTATATCAGAGCTATTCCAAAGAAATAGCGGATATTTTAGTCGGGACTAGCCTTTCGCGTCTTAGCATTCTATGGCAAATTTTTAGCAAAGGGACGCAGGAGATCAAGCTCTCGCATAATGAGCTGATTACAGCTGAGATGCTGATTATCAAAGCGATTTATGCCTGCAACCTCCCAAGTGCTGAGGCGATCATGGATGCAAGCAAAGCTAGCGGGCATGTTCCTGCCAGCTCTAAAACCAGTCCGGCTCTTCCGGATATTAAGCAAAACGAGGAGGAAAATATTTTTAATTTCCTAAAATATTGCTCAAAACAGAAGGAAATGGAAATATATTATTGGCTTTTGAACGATATGGAGCTCAAAAATTTCTCAGATGGAAAAATGGAAATTGCCGCGCGCGAGGCTAATGCGTTTTCTGGTAAGATAGAATCCCTCCTTAAAGACTGGTCTGATTCGGATTGGAAAATTGCTTTTAGCAAACAATCTGATATAGTGTCACTTAAAGATCGCATGATGGAGAAAGTGAAAAATGCGGGTGATTATCAGGTGATAAAAACTCATTTTCCAAACGCAAATATTTCGGATATAATTCTTAGAAGCTATGAAGCAACCTAGAATATCTCGTATTTTAGGCCTGCCCGCGAAGCTTCTTAAACCTTAATAAAACAACAAAAACCAAAAGAGGATATTATGGATATAAATCAATTGATGAAGCAAGCCCAAGAAATGCAAAAGCAAATGCAATCTATGCAAGAAGATATGGCTGCGCAAGAGTTTGAAGGCAAATCTGGTGGAGGATTAGTTACAATCACTATGACTGGCAACGGAGAAATGAAAGGAGTTTCGATTGACCCTACTCTACTAAAAACAGACGAAAAAGAAATATTAGAAGATCTTATAGTTGCTGCATTCAATGAAGCTAAAACAAAAGCTGATGAAAAATCAAAAGATAGTATGAGCGGCGCGTTTGGTGATTTAGGAAATTTGCCATCCGGATTAAAATTTTAATTGACTCTTTTGACGCAAATATCATGCAAAAAATTACTGGGCCCGATCAATTAATATATCTTTTCTCTAAGCTACCAGGCCTTGGGGCTCGCTCTGCTAGAAGAATCGTGCTGCATTTATTGCAAGATAAAGATCTTCGTTTGAGCGGCTTGATAGACGGCTTGCAAGATGCAGCAGAGAGAATGAAAAACTGCAAAATTTGTGGCAATATTGACTATACCGAGCTTTGTAGTATTTGCTCAGACGAGACGCGCGATGGCTCCATTATTGCCGTGGTGGAGACCGTCGCGGAGCTTTGGGCGGTTGAACGTAGCGAGATTTTCAAAGGCAGATATCACGTTCTGGGCAGCACGCTTTCCGGCTCAACTATCAAAAACCCCAATATATTAAAACTCCCTGAGCTGCTGGACCGATGTGCTAGAAACAATGTTAGAGAATTAATCCTTGCGACTAACTCAACCCTAGATGGGCAAACAACATCTTATTTTATTGCTGAGTATTTCAAGGATAGTAATATTGATATCTCTCGTTTAGCAAGCGGCATTCCAGTCGGTGGAGAGCTGGATTATCTCGATGAGGGAACCTTATCTGCCGCCCTTGAAAGCAGAAAATCTTTTGACTAATAAGGCTGAAGCCACCTAGAATATTTTGTATTTTGGCCAGCTCGCGCTGCTTCTAATCCTCTTAATCTTTTTGACCAATGGGGCTTTGCTGGTGGAGCCAGAATACTCTGTATTACGTTCTATTATTAATTGCTTGGCGTGATATTTATATCGCAAGGGGTGCGTAGCTTTTATGCTATGCGTTATATCAGTTTTAAAGCGCTGTAATTTGATATATAATCAGACTCATATTGTTTCTAGCCCATTTGGTTAACTATGGATGAACATAGTTTGCTGGTAGACTGCTTGGGATAATCTTTATGTAAACTAATTTATTTTAATAGGAGTTTTGGTTATGTTAAAAAATATTGTAATAGCACTATTTGCTGCTGTATTACTATCTGGTTGTAGTTCATCTACTGGCAGATATGGCAGTGAAACACAAAAGCACATCACGGAGTTTGAAAAAGTAGTTGGTGATAGAGTACATTTTGCTCTAAACAGCTCATCTCTTTCCCCTATGGCTAAAAAAACACTAATGCGTCAGGCTGCATGGTTGAAGAATCACACAGCGTTCAAGATTAGAGTTGAAGGACATTGTGATGAAAGAGGAACAACAGAAATCAACATTGCTCTTGGTGAGAGTAGAGCTGACACTGTTAAGAGATTCCTTGTTTCAAAAGGTGTTTCTGCTAACAGCATAGATACTATTTCTTATGGTAAAGAAAGACCAGCAGTGATCGGTAACAACGAGTCTGCATGGAAAATGAATCGTAGATCTGTAACATCAATCAGATAAGCGTTTTATTTTAGAAATTAAGTTTTCAAGTGACCCGGCGAAGTTCATTCTCGCCGGGTCACTTTTTTAGCAAAAAACACTATTGCTCTTGACTAGCTGGGTATGTTTGCACTATAATCCGACCAGAATATTTTTCTTGAATATTTGCCTCTGTGGTGGAATTGGTATACACGACAGATTCAAAATCTGTTGCCCCTAGGGCATGCCGGTTCAAATCCGGCCAGAGGTACCATCTATCTATACCTGTATATCTTATTTGTTATGTTCATGCCTTGGCCTTGGGAACTAGGCACGCAGCCCTAGAATATTTTGTATTTTTAGGCCTGAGAAGCTACATTCACAGGCTATCTGATTTTTATCCACATGCGAAGTTGAGCTTGGATAGATTCAGCATTACTTGGATTGCTGCGCTCCCTGCTCTGCGCCGCTTCCACGCCCCCTAGACGGAGATGCCACTGTGACTGGTTCCAAATGGCGCACTGCTTCCAAACTAGCTCGAACCTTTACTGTCACACGCCCTATAACTTTTTCTGTATGATCCGCATTTGCTGAATGAGCCAATGCCTGCGGCGCTTCAGAGCTCGACAGCGCTCCAGACTCCCGAAACGCTGGTGACTTTGTTTCCTCTGGGGCAGCAGCGCTAAGTTGTATTTTTGGGGCGGTATGCTCTTCTTGAAATTCGGCATTTTGAGCATTGTCTAACGTTCTTTGTATATCTTCTATAGCAGTCATTCTTTGATCTATTTGCGCTACAGTAGCTTCTCTTATTTCTTCCAATCTGTCCTTAGGTACATTTTGACCATACATAGTATATGCATCATATTTATTGGGTATTGAAAGCTGCTCAGATTTAGTAATTAGCTCATCTAGCTGCTCGTAATTATTGTGCAGATCCTCTGGGATTTCACGCGCACCACTTTCACCTTGCGGGGAGCTAAGCTCAGACAAATCAGCTCTTGCCTCATCCAGGCCTCGCGCGACATCTCTTCTTTGTTTAAGCTCCTCCATTTGAGAAGCAAACCTATCATGGTTAATGTTTAGAGGAGCAGACCTATCAGGAGGAGGAGATTCAGGGAAGTTAAGAGGCTCAGGTATTGGCGGGCTTTTTTGCTCTATTGCCTCTTCTCTATTTCTGGCAGCTAGTTCATATGCCTCATCTTCTTGCTGATAAGTGCCTATGTTCGCCTTGCCCTCCTCTATTAGCTTTTTAGTTTCCAAGTGCTGCAAGCCACTCTGCATTTTCAAGAATTCCTCTATCTGGTTTCTCTCCTGAGTCTCACCATCTAATTCTTGAGCTCTTCGATCAATCTTTGCGCGCACCTCTGCATGCGCCTCTGATCTTTGTTTTTTAAGCGCCTCAGAACTCAAATTGGGTGACTCATTTACCTTACCTATTTCGCGAGATGCCTCCCTTGGCTCCCTTGCTTCTCGAATTCTTTTCTCAAGCGCTTCGGCATGCTCTTCTCTTTGACCCCTCCACTCCTCATTACCTAGCGCAGCATTTTTTCGTGCTTGTTTGCGTGCTTCGCTGCCAGTTTCCCTTGGAGCCTGAGCTGCCTTAGCAGCTTCTAACTCCCTCATCATCTCATGTTTCGCGTCTATTGCACGTTCTCTTGACTCTGCACCAGCCTTCTGATGCAACGGAAACTTTTGTTTTCGTAATGCGAGCCGCTCGGTCAATTCTGCTATGTTACTCTCATCACGCTCCATAACAGCATTGAATCTATCCATAGCAAGCTGCATTATCTCAAACACCTCGACGGCTTCTTGTGTCGTCCTTTTAAGCGCTTCGCCAGTTAGCTCAATTTTATCTTCAGTTGCTAACATATGTAGGCTTGATTCCTGCTCAGTGAGCTGCAAAGCTTGGCTTATTTCATCCGCTGACTTTTGGTGCTCTTCATTGAGGTTTTGAATATACTGTTCAAGATCTGAATAAGCGCTTTGCGCCTCAGTTACATGCTCTATTGCTGATGTTAAAGCATCCATTTCATTTTGGGATAAATGCTTGGTTTTTAGATGGTTCAGACGTTTTAGTTCATCAGAAAAGATTTCATTGGGATTTAATGAACTATGTTCCTCTCTAAAGGCTTCATAAGTTGCTTCTAAATCGCCTTGAAACTTTTCTAATTTATCTAAAATTGTTTGAGACCTCTCGCTTGGATTATCAAGCTCTTCCAGGTAATCACCTATTTCTTCTAGGTCATCTATGGCTTCATCTAGATAAACCTCTAATTCCTCCCAGGAGTCAGATATATCTAGATATTTAAGAACCCTTGCGCGAGTTTCTAAATTGCGTATTCTCCTCTTAATTGCATGGTCATTATCAAAATATTTAAGAGCCCTTGTGTGAATATCTTGAGTACTTGCATCTTCAGAGGAAACATCTATTTCAGCTTCCTCTTCAGCCACAGCTGGCTCTCGTTCCGGAGAATTCTTTACCTCTGGCATTAGATCACTTAACTCCCGCGCGCCGTCTAATATTTCTTTATCAAAGACCTCTGGCGGTTGTGGTATCGCTCCCCCTGTATCTAAAGCAGCTCCCTCTCTAACCTCTTCTGGAAGAATCGCTATTTCTTCACCTCCAGGGGTTTTGCCATCAGGAGGGCTAAAGCCTGGAATTATTGCAGGTTCAGCCTCAACCTCAGCGTCATCATTGCTTCCCGAGCCATCCTGAGGATTAGATTTAAGTTCAGCAAGTGCTCCCTCCTCTTCCCAAGGCTGCGGTAGGTCTGAAATTTCTGTACCTTCCTCAGGCTCTGATGCAACAGATGGTTGCGCCGGTCGCAGCCGAGGCTGAGGCGTCTCTGAAAACTCTGACGTGCTGGGCTTAGTAACATCTACTATATCATCATTTTTACTATCTACTATATCATCATGCTTAGACTCATCATGCTGCATGTTTGGCTGGCCAACAGAAGGATCCGAAGATGCGTCATCACCAACTGGCAGCGACACATCAGAGGATTCCGGCTCGGCGGGCGTAGGTTGCTCTGGTACTACCGCCTTCTCTGG